>WBUQ01000126.1 GCA_008933635.1 Desulfobulbaceae bacterium
GTGGGTGGTCAACTCGTCAGCGCTCCCGAAGCCGTAGGTCACCGTGATGCTGCCGACCCGGCACTTCGCGGCGCCGATCATGTCGTGCTTGCGGTCGCCGACCATCAGGGTTTCTTCCGCTGACAGCCCTTCCTGGTGCAGGATATGGCCGATCAGCTCCCCCTTGTCGCAGAGGCTGCCGTCGAGCCGGGCGCCATGGATGCCGGTGAAGAAGGACGACAGTCCGAAGTGGTCGAGGATCTGCCGGGCGAAATATTCCGCCTTCGAGGTGGCAAGGTACAGCCGGCAGCCGAGTTCCTGCAGCTCGGTCAGGGCCGCGGGGATGTCCTCGTAGACGTGGTTTTCGAACTTGCCGACCCGGTCGAAGCGGTCGCGGTAATGGAGAACGGCCTGCCGGGGCAGGTTAGGCGATCCGTCCGGGATCAGCACGGCGAAGCTCTCGATCAGCGGCGGGCCGATGCAGAACAGCAGTTCGTCCGCCGGCGGAGCAGCACGACGACAGCCATGCCCGCGACCATGGTCAGCAGGATGTTCCTGCTGCGCAGGAAGACCAGGAGACAGGCAATCAGTCCGGTCATCCCGGGAACGCCGGCGTGCAGGGCGGCGGCAACCGCGCCGGACTGGAAGAGGGTGTTCATCGGTATTCCTCCCTGGCCGCAGCTGCCGGGCCCTTGCCTGGAGCTGGACAGCGGGTTTCGCCGGCTGCCCTGATCCGCAGGATTTCGACAAGGCAGGCGGTCAGCGCGCCGCCGATGCCGGCGACTGTGTGCCCATTATCCTGCAGCTGGCCGGCGAGAACGTCAGGCGATCTGCCGTAGAGTGCTGCGACGTTCTTCAGCGGTGCATGGAGGTCCCGGCTTAATGCTTTGGGATATTTGGTTCAGAAGTTGTGTTGGAAAATTGCGTTGATCAAATTTCTAAAGCCTGCCCGATTCTCTCTGTAAACAGCAGCAGTGTCGGGCGACGGCCCGCCATTGCCTGAATCGCCATCCCGGATGGATGCGTGATTGAGGCCACTGTTGTCCGTTCATCGATTGAACGGTGGAAGAAGATGCCTATAGTTATTCGAAACGAGCAGTTTCAAGGCCATCTTGAACGGGAGAACCGCGGTGAATATGACCAGGCGGAAATATCTGCACAGGATGCTCGAGGCCACGCAGGCCATGCTGGCATGGAACCTGCTGGCAGGCTGCAGCCTGCCCCGCAGCACCCCTGAGGCTGTCGCCGGCAGCGGGAGTCTGCATTACCGGCCGCTGAACGGGCGAAGCCTGGAGGAACTGGTCCGGAGCAAGGTCCATCATGGCGAGGACCGTTTTCATAATCCCTTCAGCACGATTGAGAGGCGCAATTTCCTGCGGGTCCTTCGCTGGAAGGTCTTCTCCCCCAATGAGCACAGCCGGCATTACCGGGACGAACCGGTGCGGCAGGTGAGCGTCGACTGGCCGTCGATCCGCCAGGGCCGCAACCTTTCGGTGACCCTGATCAGGCATGCCGGGATCCTGATCAAGGATCTCGACAGGTATCTGCTGATCGACCCCGTCTTCGGGAAGATATTCTGGTTCATCGAGGACTTTTCCCCTATGACCGGCGACCTCGACGGAATGCCGCCCATCGACCAGCTCCTCATCACCCATGGCCACTACGACCATATCGACATCGATTCCCTGGCCCGCCTCGACCATAACACCAGTGTGCTGCTGCCCCTTGGCTACGAGGATATCTTCGACGGCCTGGGAATGCGCAACCGCCGTCATCTCGACTGGTTCGACAGTTATCACGGCGATGGGCGGGAAATCGTCTTCCTGCCGTGCAATCACTGGACGATGCGCAATCCCTGGGTCGGCCCGAATACCGGCCTGTGGGGCTCCTACCTCATCCGGACCAGATCGGGAGCCAACATCTATGTCTCCGGCGATACCGCATACTTCGACGGCTTTGCCGAGATCGGCCGGCTCTGCGACATCGACCTGGCCATCTTCAACCTCGGTGCCTACGAGCCGCGTTGGTTCATGGCCGGCAGCCACATGAACCCGGAAGAGACCTACCGCGCCTTTCGCGAGATTGGAGCCCGTCATATGCTGCTGGCCCACTGGGGAACCTTCCGCCTCGGCGACGAGCCGGTGCATTTCCCCCCGCGCGACATGGCACAGGTGATGGCGGCCAACGGGGCAGCCGGACAGCTGCTGCCGCTCGGCCATGGCGAAACCCTGGTCTATGGGTGATCTGCTCGAGGCTGCCAGGTTGAGAACCGCAATAATCAGCAGCCCCATTGGCCGAGGGAATTTCCACCCCGCAAAGGCAGTTATCCCTCACCCGGTGACACGCAGCGGCGGCGGAGTGACAAGCCCGTCACACCAACGCCGCGGCCAGCACCGATCAGCTGATGCTGCTCCCAGCAGCGCGCCAAGTACCGCCCCCCCTGCCGCAATTATCGCCGCCGCACATCGTGTTGGCAATGAGGGCAGCTTCGGGCTGATCCCGGTATTTGACGGCCAGATAGAACACTGCCGGGAGTGCGTGATCAAGATAACAGGCTGAGGAAAAATGACGGCCGATCACTTTTTGGTCGGGAAAGGCGGTGAGCTGCTGATACGCCTGGTTCGCATACTCGGGACCGGAGCTGGCACAGTGGTCGAGGATTGCTTCAACCAGCGGCCGGCCGGCAAGTGCGTCACACAGCACATCGGCCACCAGGGCAGCCCCTTGGCGCATGAACGCACCGCCATGGGTGAGGGCGAGATGGTCGAGGGCCGCTTCACGACCGACGGACTCCGGGGGCAAGAGGAGCGGCAGCAGCAGGCAAAGCCCGCCGACGTGCTTCTCATCTTTTCTGCCGCACTTCGACGGTGGTGTCCCCTGGCCGTAAATGGTGAAAAAGTGGCGGAGATACTCTTCGACATAGGTGTCTTTGTGGCGCCCTGGGGTGGTCATGAACTCGATAAGGCACTGCAGCCACCTTTCCGGGCTGTATTCCCCGTGATCGAGCAGAAGCAGCAACCGGTAGGCGAGCTGCAGATTCAGGGTATTTTCGCCGGCCCGGAGAAACTGGTGGTAATGGATTCCCCGCCTGCCCCAGTATACTTCCTGGCCATGCAGGATATCCGCCCGCGGACCGGACGGTGTATACCGGCTGCGCCAGAGAATCGAATCCGGATGGGGGTTGCGGGGCGCGCAGAACTCCGTGATCTCGCCGTAATCCAGCCGCAGGGCGCGGGTGTCGTAATACCAGTGTGCCGGCATGGCCAGCGCATCTCCGATGAACATGCCAAGGCGCGCGTTGTTGACTCGATTCTCACGATCCAGACCGGCCATGACTGTTTTCTCCGGAGATTATCGGCGCTACTGGTTGAGCCGGGCTGAATAACAGAGATCCGGGTCATGTGGGATCCTGTTTCTTGAAAGATATGATCACCTCACCAACCCTGATGCCGAATTTCGACATCTGGGCTCGATTAAGCAGCACCCCGTCGGGCTGCAGGAACAACCAGTCGCTGAAACGGATATCCCAGGTGCTGCCATCGAGATCGAGGGCGAGGGTGTATTTCCACCACAACGCGTTGCCGCTGCTGACACCATCCGCCTCACCGACCACGTCCGAAGCAGTGCCGGAATAGCGGCCATCGGCTGCACGGCGGATGGTCCAGACCCGCCTCTCCCGCTTCCCGTCATTCCACAGGAACCGCTCATCGAGGACCATATTCCCCTCATCGTTGACGCTCCCGACGATATCCACGGTGAATTGCCTGGTCATCGCACCTTGCCGGTTCAGCACCATGCCCCACCCGCGGGTGTTCCCCTCAAAGTAGCTGTACAGATCGAACTGCGGCTTCAGCCCTGCATATCGGCTGATGTCAATGCCACCGCAGCCTCCCAGAAAAAAGGCTGCTGTCATGAACACTATGGCAATACGGCAATGGTTTCTGATTTTCACTGGTCATCCCTCCCGCGATCGATGAAGACGGCTTAACCACGCATGTTGAGCATCTTTTATGGAAGAATGTAGTGTCGGTGGCAGTCTGTCGCAATGATAGCAGAACGAGAGGTGGTTGATAGCCGATTGTGTCGACAAAGCCGAACGATGTTAGGCAGGCAGGATGATCATTGTGCAGAACAGGGGTATCCCGACGGAACTGACCCGGTTGAGTGTCAGAATATATTTGGAGCCCGTGGCCCGGAGCAATCGGAGCAGGCGACTTGATCGATCGTGGCGTCCATCCAGTTATCGCCAGGAGCAGAACATGTTTGAATATCCGCTGTTTTCCTGACATCGATTTAACGCAATCCAAACACTATCTTCATCTTTCCTGCCTACTCTGTTTATTGAAGGGTCAGGTTGACGGAACCTGCCAAAGGAGGATTGTATTATGACAGAAATACTCGCGATTTTGATTGCTCTGATACTGGTCGGATTGCTTGGTGGACTTCAGATGCGGTTTTCAATTCCATCGGCAAAAGTGCAGCTTTTTCACCTTCTCTGGAAAAGCATGGGGAAGAGAACGATGCATTGCCAAGAAAGAAAGACAGGGAAAAGCACGCATTCATTTACGATGAAGGGACTTCTCACCAGGTGAGGTGATACGTAACTGCTTTTTAAGACAGTTCTAAGAAACCGGCTCTCTGGCCGTATCTGCTCCACTCTTTAATTCCTGCGAAGCTGATTCACTCTGATCTTGCAAGATTTGTCCTGACAAGCCTCCGTCTTTGAACATGCCTCACGGTCGACCTTCTTCCTGATGCTCCTTGGGACTATGAAGCGGTAAACAAGTTCGTCGGCTCGAGAATGCAAAGTCGGCAATGAACAATAGATACCTCAAATCGCCGGGTATCAGATTGAGCAAGAACTTTGATACGGCAGTCTCGATACATCGCGTTCCCCCTTATTGCGGGCACTTGTTATTTTGTCCTCTTGGGGATAGGGTTGAGACAGTATCCAAGAGCTGGTTGATCAGGTCGAGTCAAGATTCTGTTGCTGCTGCATCGAATAGCCGAGATATCAACCGCAAGATGCTCGGTAGAGTTCGCATGCAGCATTATGGCCCGTTTCGTTCAACCAGAAGCGATCGCTCGCCAAGCTGGCCGGGCCGCAATGAACGCGTACCGAGGAAAAGCCGTGGTTCCTACCGAAATCGCTGTAACCGCTGTGCAGGGAAGCGACCATTTGTTCCGGAGCCTTTTCGACTGTGCTCCGGATGCCATGTTTCTCGCCAATAGTGATACGGGCGTCATCGAAGATGCCAACCAGGCCGCGACAAAACTGATCCTGCGTCCCCGGCAAGAGATCGTTGGCATGCATTTCACGGAGCTTCACCCGAAGGAAATGCTCGGCAGGACCAGGGAACATTTCCATACCCACCTTCAGCAGTCGGAAGGTGGCGGCGATCTGCGCCCGATAGAGCATTATGCCCTGCGTTCCGACGGGACAAGCGTGCCCATCGAAGTCATGGCCACCATCCTTGACCTCTCTGGAGATAGAAAGCTGCTGGGAATTTTTCGAGACATCACAGAACGCCGCCAGTTGGAAGCCGATCTGCGGGAGAGTGAGAAACGTCAGCTGAACATGGAAATTGAGTTGAAAAGCTGTGCACTTGAGAAAGCGAACAGCGCGCTCTCGACCATGCTCGATCATGCACGAAGGGTTGAGGCCGAAATCAAGGAACAGGTCGTCGCCAATCTTCGTCACATCATCCTCCCGTTGATCGACGTACTCAAGAAGCAGAAACTGCCGCCCGAGACAGTCGCGCTCGTGACCCTTCTCGAAAGCAACATCCGGGGATTGGCACACCCTCTTGCCAAAAATCTCGAATCGCCCCTGCTGGGGTTGACTCCCCGGGAAATACAACTTGCCCTGCTCATTAAAGAAGGGAGAACCTCCAAGGAGGTCACGGAGAAACTGAAACTGTCGTTTCAGACAGTGCAGACTCACCGCCACAATTTGCGCCGGAAACTCGGCATCCTCCACAAGAAGATCAATCTCCAGACTTACCTGAGATCAGAAATATTCGAAGATTCTTTCTCCGAATGATCTCTTCGCCACCCAGATTGCCAATCATTGACTTTGGCTCAATGATTCCCCCTCTATAATTCAATTATCACCATTGAATTATTCATTATAGAATGGACCCGGCTGTTACTGATGGTTCAGGGAAAAGTCCCTTGCCACAGGCGAGACAGTTTTATCCGAAGCCAATATTCTCTGTCTGCAGGAATGTAACCAAAGGAGCTGGAAATGAAGCTTGCAATGAAACTTGTGGTCGGATTCGCCAGCGTGGGCGCAATTCTGCTCGCTGTCTCCGGAGTATCCTCTTTCGGTCTGATGCAGGTAAACGACAAGATGAACACTTCGATCCACAACTCAACACTGATCGATGCAGCAATGGAGATGAAGTACGCCGTCGGCCGTGACATGCAGATGATCATGGAACTCATGGCAAGCGATTCACAGGGCGATTTGCGGAAGTCCTGGGAAGAACACCAGGGTTTCGTCAATGAATTCGATACGTACAGCGATGCCATCCTCAACGGGGCGGAGACCGAGGAAGGGACAATTTACCGTACCGATGATAAGAGCTTGCAAGCGATCGTGACCGAAGTTCAGAAATTGCACGATTCCCGGTTCGTCCCAGCTATCCAGGCCATCTATGATTTGAAGACCAGGACGCTTCGAGGCGAGCAGGTCGATACGGTTGAACTGGGCAGGTTTGACCAAGAGGCCGACAAAACCGGCGAGGAGGTGATTGAACTGATCGGCGGTGTCGAAGACGGAGCAAGAAAAATCATTGAAAACTCAAAAATGGGGGCCCAGGCCTCGCTTGCCCGGGCCAACTGGTTCCTCGCCATAGCCACAGTTCTCGGTCTGGCCATCTCGGCAGTGGTTGGGTTGTTTATAACCAGGTCGATCACCAGACCGGTAGCAAAGGCAGTCTCATTCACTCAAAATATCGCCGGGGGAAATCTTACAAAGCAACTCGACATCAGCCAGAAGGATGAAATAGGCGCAATGGCCGCAGCGCTGAACACGATGGTTGCCCAGCTCCGCGCGATGATCAGCGAAATCGTCAACGGTGTCGGTCAGCTCACCGCTTCCTCTCATGACCTCGATCAGACCTCGAGGAAGCTCTCTTCAGCGGCGAGCGCGACCTCGGAGAATTCCGGTGCGGTAGCATCCGCCGCCGAAGAAATGAGCTCCAGCGTCCAGTCGGTTGCCTCGGCTATGGAACAGTCGACATCCGGTGTCAACATGGTGGCCTCCTCGGCGGAGGAAATGACCGCCACAGTTGGCGAAATAGCCCGAAACGCTGAAAAGGCACGAGCCATTTCGGAAGGCGCTGTCAGCCAGTCAGAATCCGCAACTGCAAGGATGGCGGAGCTTACCGAGTCGGCAACACGGATTAGTCGGGTGACCGAAACCATCACGGAGATCTCCGAGCAGACCAATCTGCTCGCCCTCAATGCGACCATCGAAGCGGCGAGGGCCGGCGATGCCGGAAAAGGCTTCGCCGTCGTCGCCACCGAGATTAAGGAACTGGCGCGCCAGACCGCCTCGGCCACTGTAGACATCAAGAGACAGATTGAGGAAATGCAGACGACGACCACGACAACGGTTGAGGACATCCGCAGCATTGCCCAGGTAATTGTCGACATCAACAACATCATAGGAGGGATTGCCGCAGCCGTGGAAGAACAGTCCACCGCTTCGATAGAGATCAGCAATTCCATTGCCCAGGCCTCGCAAGGTATTTCCGAGGTCAATGAAAATGTTGCCCAGACCGCGGTCGTCGTCGAAGACATCACTCGCAGCATCACCGGCATCAACCAACAATCCTCCCAGGTGAGCCAGGGAAGTGATCAGGTACGGCAGAGCGTCGCGTCGTTGAACCACCTGGCCGGCAAGTTGGATGGATTGATTCGGCAGTTTGCGGTGTGAGCGCTGGTTCCCTGACATTGTGTTGAAGTGAAGGAGCTCGATACGGGTACGGGTTGATGAAAATACAGGGGGCCTCATGTCGCCAAGAAATTAACTCCTTGTCGTCTTTGCCCTCTCCGGCGCATCGCACTCCCTCGTTCAGGAACTGGTCGAAATGCCGAGCTTGAGATTTCAACGGCAGGGGGCGACGATTTCCATGGGGAAAGTCTTCGAATAACTCGCTCGGGGATGTATGCTCCCTGCTGAGCATCACTGCCGCCGGCTGGGATGACCGGGATGTTTCGAGTTGAGGCGAAGAAGGTGGAACCTGAGCAGGATGAAGTAGCGAGACGATTCCATGTTACAAGACACTCACCAGAATATGGAAAAAAAGCTTTTGGAATATGAGAAGTTATATCAGGCTTTTTTCATGGAAAATAGAAGCCCCATTGCTGTTATCGACACATCAGGTCGATATCTGGATGCTAATCCAGCTTTCCTTCACTTTGTCGAAGAGACAAAAGAGAGCCTTCTCCAGAAGAGTATTTTGAACTTCCAGCCTCCGGAAAAAATCAGCGAGGAAAAGGTTCATCGCTTGGCATGGCAGGAAGGCGCCACGAGTTTGAAAACGGAATATTATATTAACGGCAGAATAAAGGTTCTAGAGCTTACGATCACGCCTATCATCTACAAGGGTGTACAAGCGGTTGCTGGGACGGGCGTAGATGTTACAGAGCGAAACAGGGTGGAGGAAAAGCTGGCGAGAAGCGAAGCCATGTACAGGTCGGCCTACACCCTGTTACGCTCGCTGTGTGATAACGTCCCCGACATGATCTGGGCCAAGGACTTGAAAAATAACTACATGTTCACCAATGTGGCTGTGTGCCGGGATCTGCTGAATGCTGTACACACCTCAGAGCCTATCGACAAGTCCGACCTGTTTTTCGCCGAACGCGAACGGGCGAGCTGTCCCGACCAACCGCAGTGGCATACCTTCGGTGAACTCTGCCGCGATTCCGATGAAGTTACCAAGGAAGCCGGCGTTCCCCTGCAATTTGACGAGTTTGGCAACGTCAAGGGGAAGTTCCTCTTCCTTGATGTCCACAAAGCTCCTTTTTTTGATGAAAATGGCACGATGATCGGGACGGTTGGTTCGGCCAGGGACGTTACCGAACAAAAAAAGATGGAGAGACAATTAAAGGAGCGGGAGCAACGCCTCGATCTCGCCATCCGCGGTGCCGATCTCGGCACCTGGGACTGGCACATCCCGAGTGGTGCAATAATTATCAATCAGCGCTGGGCGGAGATGCTGGGCTATTCGGCGGAGGAGGTTGCGCCGCATATCGGCTCCTGGATAGCGATGGTTCATTCCGACGACATAGGCAGAGTGAGGGCTGCTCTTGATCTCCACCTTGCCGGAGAAACCGATCGCTACGAGTCAGAATACCGGATACGCCACAAGTCCGGCGAATGGGTGTGGGTGCTCGACAAAGGTCGGGTTATAGAATGGGATGCTGATGGCAGTCCCATCCGTGCCTGCGGCACCCATCTCGACATCACCAGACAAAAAATCCTAATTGAGCAATCAAGAGACGGTATTGTCATTCTCGATAGCCAGGGGAAGATTCGGGAGGCGAACCAGCGGTTTGCGGAGATGCTCGGTTATACGCCTGAAGAACTTCGAAATCTTCATGTCTGGGACTGGGACACTCAATGGACACGCGAACAATTGCTTCAGGCAATCGTGCTGATAGATTCCTCCGGCGATTTCTTTGAGACCACGCATCGTCGAAAAGATGGAGCGGTCTATCCGGTAGAAATAAGTACAAACGGTTCAACATGCGGTGGCGAGAAACTGGTATTCTGCGTTTGCCGCGATATCTCCGAGCGAAAGCGGATGGAGGAGGAGCGGAACCGATTGCAGTCACAGCTGATTCATGCCCAGAAGATCGAGGCAATCGGTACTTTGGCCGGAGGCATTGCGCACGACTTCAACAATATCCTCGGGGCAGTTATCGGTTACGCCGAGATGGCCATGGAAGGAATTCCGCCTCACTCTGTTATTGCCAAAGATATAGGCAGAGTACTCGAGGCCGGCAATCGGGCAGCCTCCCTGGTTAAGCAAATCCTCGCTTTTAGTCGCCAGCAGGAGAGTGAACGTCTCCTCCTTACTCCTGCTACGATTGTGAAGGAAGTAGTCAGGCTCCTTCGCCCAAGCCTTCCTTCGACTATCGCTATCAATCACCATATCGTCAGCAAGCGTAAAGTCTTTGCTGACCCCACCCAGCTGCATCAGGTACTCATGAACCTGGCCACCAATGCCTTCCACGCCATGGAACAGACTGGGGGCAGACTTGAGATCACTGTCAGTGATGTCGAATACAGCGAGGTCGACATCTCTGTTGGGCGAAATGTCGTTCCCGGTCAATTCGTCCTCATTTCGGTCGCTGATACAGGCAACGGTATTCCACCGGAGATAAGAGAGCGGATCTTCGACCCATATTTTACTACAAAGGAGGTTGGCAAAGGCACCGGGATGGGGCTCTCCATAGTTGACGGAGTCATTCGCAGTTATGGAGGCTGCATCACCTTCGAGAGTGAACCCGGCATGGGAACAACCTTTACTGTCGCCCTGCCTGCCTTCGAAGCGGAGGCTGCTGACCAAGGCAAAGAGAAGGGCGCGGCTCCCGCTGGGGCAGGTCGCATTCTCCTTATCGATGACGAAGAACTACTCGTAGAATTAAGCAAAACCATGCTTGAGCGCCTGGGTTACGAGGTTGCGGTGCAAACCAATAGCCTGGAAGCTTTGAACACGTTCGAGAACGATCCCCACCACTTCGACGCCGTCGTCACCGATCAGACCATGCCTGGCATGACTGGCCTCGATCTCGCCCGACGCATGCTCATGATTCGACCCGACCTCCCGGTCATCCTTTGCACCGGCTATAGCAGTTTGGTCAATGAGGCCAAGGCCAAAGCTTATGGTATCAAGGGTTTTGTTCTGAAACCTTTTACAAAAAAGACAATTGCCGCTCTTCTTACAGAGGTGATGGCGGCTTCACAAAAAAATGAGGAATGCGGGTAGAAGTGAAGATGTTTGATGAGGTTCGATTTCCCCTTTTGGGCGGTTATCCCGCCAAAGCAGGAAGCTGTCCGGTCATTCAGAGGGAGAGTGAATTTCGCACGCGCATATCCATGGCCCTGGAGGGCTCCACGTCCCGATTGTCGGCGTGCCCTGCGAAATTGCAGATGCGGGCGGTGCCGGAAATGCTTTAGTTGATGAGACGAGATCGTGAAGTGGGTCGGGGACGTGATCTTGTCGGAGCCGTTGCCGGAAAGCCGTCCATTGCATCTGCTTGGCACCTGTAAAGACCTCGTCAAACGCCTCAACCCTGGCCGGCACCGCGGTTTCACGCCGCTCGAAGGCGGGCCTGATTGCCTCGGCGAGCCTCGCGCCGTCAGAAGCGAACCGACGCGAGAGAAGCCAGATGCCGTAAATATCCTTCATGCGGCTGTTCAAGATAACCTGGCTTCACCGTCGCTGCAAATTGCTCGGCAATGGCGCTTTCCCAGTTGCAACAGAGGAGTCGAGGTACGGGGAAATCCAGCATGGTCGGCAGATCCGGTTCCTCTGGCTGAAACCAGATTCCCTCGGAACCGGATTCGCATAACAGGCGCTGCTCAGCGGAGCAGTTCCGCCAGGACGGCATGCCAGCGGGCCAGTTTCTCTTCGTAGGGC
>WBUQ01000127.1 GCA_008933635.1 Desulfobulbaceae bacterium
ATCGGGGTCATCCTGGCGGAAACCGGACCGGCCTCGCTGCTTGGCGGCCCCGTCGTCAGATCGCTGCAGATGCTGTCGGAGGAGATGAACGCCAGGGGCGGCATCCAGGGCAATACCATCAAACTCGTTTTCAGAGACAGCGGCGGCAGCCCGGAAAAGGCGATCTCGTTCGCCAAGCAGCTGATCGAGGAGGAACAGGTGTTCGCCATCATCGGGCCTTCCACCAGCGGCGAGACCCTGAAGATCAAGGAAATCTGCGAGAAGGCCCAGACCATCCTGATCTCCTGCGCGTCGGCCGAGCTGATCGTCAACCCGGTGGCCCGTTACGTCTTCAAGACGGCCCCGAACGACAGCCTGGCGGCCCGGCAGATCTACGCCACCATGCAGAAAAAAGGTATCAGCAAGATTGCGCTGCTGGCCGGCAACGACGGTTTCGGCAACGCCGGCAAGGCCCAGCTGACCAAACTGGCGCCGGAGTACGGCATCGAGATCCTCGCGACCGAGGTCTATGACAAGGACGCCAAGGACCTGAGCGCCATCGTCGCCAAGATCAAGGCGATCGACGGTCTGCAGGCGGTGATCAACTGGTCGATCGTCCCGGCTCAGTCGATCCTGGCCAAGAACATCCGCCAGGCAGGCTGGGATATCCCGCTCTACCAGAGCCACGGTTTCGCCAATATCAAGTACGTCGAGGTGGCCGGCGAGGCGGCCGAGGGGATCATTTTCCCGGCCAGCCGGCTGATCGTCGCGGAAAGCCTCGCCGACGGGCCCGAGAAGGAATTTCTGCTGAAGTATAAGCAGGGCTACGAGTCCCGGTTCAAGGAACAGACCAGCACCTTCGGCGGTCACGCCTACGACGCCCTGATGATCCTCGATCAGGCCATCGCCAAGGCCGGGCTCGACAAGGAGAAGGTGCGGGAGGCGATCGAGAACCTGACCGGCTACTTCGGCACCGCCGGCCAGTTCAACTTCTCGCCGCAGGACCACAGCGGACTGCAGCAGGACGCCTTCACGATGATCACCGTCAAGGATGGCCGCTTCGTTCCCTATCAGGGGCAGTGATCGTTATCACAGCGGCACAGTAACCGGGAAGGGCGGCCTGCATGTTGCCCTTCCCGTTTGATTTTTTGCGGAACAGAAACGTCCGGCCGATTTTTCATTCAGGATCACAATGGAATTCAACCCGATCGACATCTTCCTCCACCTCGACGTCTACCTGGCCCAGCTGGTCGGTGCGTACGGCCCATGGATCTATGCCATCCTCTTTGCCGTGATTTTCTGCGAGACCGGCTTGGTGGTGACCCCGTTTCTGCCGGGAGATTCGCTGCTGTTCGTCGCCGGCACCATCGCCGCCACCGGCGGCATGGAACTGCCGGTGCTGATTGGAACCCTGATGACCGCCGCCATCCTCGGTGATTCGTGCAATTACTTCATCGGCCGATTCGTCGGCGAGAAACTCTTTGCCAATCCTGATTCGAAGATCTTTCGCCGGGATTACCTGGAGAAAACCCATGCCTTCTACGACCGGCATGGCGGCAAGACCGTGACCATGGCACGCTTCGTGCCGATTATCCGCACCTTCGCGCCCTTTGTCGCCGGCGTCGGCGAGATGCCCTATCTGCGCTTTCTCGCCTTCAGCGTCTTCGGCACCGTGCTCTGGGTCGGTGGTCTGACAACCCTTGGCTATCTGTTCGGCAATGTGGAATTCATCAAGAAAAACCTGTCGATGGTGCTGATCGGCATCGTCGCCCTGTCGTTCATGCCGGCCTGCATCGAGTACCTGCGAGCACGGATGGCTCCGGTCGGCAGTGCAAAGCGGAGGGAGTGATCCTGCCGGAGGAGGTGGACATGGACAGGCCTTTGCTCATCGGACTCGGCGAACTGCTGTGGGATGTCCTGCCCGCAGGCGAGCAGTTGGGCGGGGCTCCGGCCAACTTCAGCTACCACGCAGCCGCCCTGGGTGCAGAGGGTTTCACTGTCTCGACAGTCGGCAGGGACGACCGTGGCGCGCGCGCCCTGAGGGAATTGGCCGGCAAGGGACTGGTGGCGGACGGGATTGCGGTCAGCGACCGCTGGCCCACCGGTTATGTGGAGGCGAAGCTGGATGGCCAAGGCGTCGCCAGCTACCATTTCCCTGACAATGTCGCCTGGGACCACCTGATCATCAACGATGCGGCTCAGGCGGCAGCGGCCAGGGCTGCGGCCGTCTGTTTCGGCAGCCTGTGCCAGCGCTCAGCCGAATCGCGGCGGGCGATAGAGCGATTTCTCGGGCAGATGCCGGCATCGGCGCTGAAGATCTTCGATGTCAACCTGCGCCAGCACTTCTATTCCGAGGAGATACTGCGTTTTTCCCTGGATCAGGCTGACGTGGTCAAGCTCAACGATGATGAACTGCCGGTTGTGGCTGGACTGTTCCGCCTCTCCGGTGACCAGGAAGAACAGATGCTGCAATTGCGGGAGAAGTTCGGCCTGCGGCTGGTGGTCCTCACCCGGGGCGGGAAGGGAAGTCTGCTGGTTTCGCCTGACGGACTCTCCGATCATCCGGGCGTTGCCACCGATCTCGTCGACACCATCGGTGCCGGTGACAGTTTTACCGCCACGGTTGCCGTGGGCCTTCTCCTGAACCTGCCCCTGGCCGCGATCAACGAGAGGGCCAACAAACTGGCGGCCTACGTCTGCAGCCGTACCGGGGCGATGCCGGCCATTCCATCAGGGTACAGGCTGATCCGTTGACTCAGCTGATCCGGAACGGTCAGGCGAACTCCCTGCCGGGAAGGGGTATTCGTTGCAGAGCAGGTAGCGGGCCGGTTCGTCCTCGATGATATCCGGAAAGCGGCCTGTTGCCTCGAGGAAGCGATTGTCCCGCTTGTCGTCATTGACATCGGAAACTTCTCCGACCATCACCGGGCCATGCCCCGGTTCCCCATAGAACGTGTGGTAGACAAAGGGCTCCAGGCAGATGCTCTCGCCCGGGGCCAGCACCACCCGGTCTCCCGGTCCGACCAGCCGTTGCAGGCCGTCGACCGACACCAGAAAACCCTCCGTCGACAGCCCCTCCTGGCGGTCGGCACGAAACATCTCGATCACCAGGTTGCCGCCAGCGCGATTGATGATGTCTTCCCGCTTCTGCCAGTGGAAGTGCATCGGCGTGACCTGATTCTCTCCGACCATCATGATCTTTTCGGCGTACCTTTTCGGGTACAGCTGTGCTTTGGCGTAGTTTCCGTTTCTGATGGTGAACAGCAGCAGGCCGGTTTGCCGGAAATTCCCGTGACCGAAATCGGTGACATCCCAACCCAGGGCGTTTTCGCGGATCTCGTCCACCTCCGGCCCTTTGTCCCGCCACTCCTGCGGTGTCCAGAAGGCGAATGGGGGAAGATGAAATCCATTGCCGGCAAAGAGCCGGATGGCCTGGTCGATGAGCCGGTTGATCTGTGAACGCAGCATGACGGTGTCCTCGCAGCGATGGAAAATGATTTGACAGGCAAACAAAGCTTCATCTATACTTATACACACCGCAAACGTTTGCGGCAACGTTTGCAGCTCATTTTTCCAGCAAAGACGCCATGCCATGATGCCTCCGGAGTATGACACCATCCCGCATCGTCGCTTCAACCTCCTGACCGGGGAATGGGTGCTGGTTTCACCCCAGCGGACCAGACGTCCCTGGCAGGGGCAGACCGAAGCCACCGAGGCACCGCCTGTCGCCGCCTACGATCCAACCTGCTACCTCTGCCCCGGTAACGAACGGGCGGCGGGGGCGCGCAATCCCGAGTACAGCCAGCCCTTCGTCTTCACCAACGATTTCCCGGCCCTGCTGCCGGACCTTCCCCGGCTCCCCGACAGGCCTGGACCCCTGCTGCAGGCCCAGGCCGAACCGGGTGTCTGCCGGGTTGTCTGCTATTCGCCCCGCCACGACCTGTCGTTCGGGCAGATGCCGCCGCAGCAGGCTGTCGCCGTCATCGACACCTGGCGGCGGGAGTATGTCGAACTTGGTGCGCTCCCCTGGATCAACGCGGTGCAGATCTTCGAAAATCGCGGCACCGCCATGGGATGCTCCAACCCCCATCCCCACGGCCAGATCTGGGCCAATGCCACCGTGCCGACGATCCCCGCCCGGGAGGGCGAGCGGCAGGAGGATTTCTTCCGCGAGCGGGGGAAGTGTCTGCTCTGCGCTTCCCTGGCCGAAGAGCTGGCGGACCCGGTGCGGGTGGTGATGGCCAACAACCACTTTGTCGTCCTGGTCCCCTTCTGGGCTGTCTGGCCGTTTGAAACCCTGCTCTTGCCGCGTCGCCACGACAGCCGGATCA
Organism: Desulfobulbaceae bacterium; assembly: GCA_008933635.1. Classification (GTDB taxonomy): domain Bacteria; phylum Desulfobacterota; class Desulfobulbia; order Desulfobulbales; family Desulfocapsaceae; genus Desulfoprunum. Next base: position 4,311 of record WBUQ01000127.1, read on the forward strand.
CCGGCCTGGGTCCGGAGGAGAAGGAGGCCCTGGCTGAGATCATGATCAGGCTCAATGTCTGCTACGACAACCTCTTCGCCACCGTCTTCCCCTATTCGATGGGCATCCACCAGCAACCGACGGATGGGTGCGAACATCCCGAATGGCACTGGCATGTCCACTACTATCCGCCGCTGCTGCGCTCGGCCGCGGTCAGGAAGCATATGGTCGGCTATGAGATGATGGCCATGCCCCAGCGCGATCTGACCGCCGAACGCTGCGCCGAACGCCTGCGGGCGGTACCCGTCGATCGCCATTTCCGCGAGCGGGGGGAACAACGATGATCGCCCCGCGGCAGGCATATCTGCACTATGTGGACGGAGACTCGTGGGCGGCGCCGATCCGTCGTCTGTACGGAGCGGTTGATGAAGAGTGGCAGCGGGAGCGCATGACCAGCCTTCTGCACCGGCACTATCGCCGCTTCGGCGCCGAGCGGCTGCTCTTGGTCAGTGCCCCCGGCCGCACGGAGCTGGGCGGCAATCACACCGACCATCAGCATGGCCGGGTGCTGGCGGCAGCCGTCCACCTCGATTGTCTCGCCGCGGCCACCCCGAACGGCACCGACCGCATCCGCCTCTCCGGAGAAGGGGTTGACGCGGAAATTGATATCGACTGCACCCAAACCAGGCCGAGGCCGGAAGAGGAGGGAACCCCCCAGGCCCTGGTCCGGGGCGTGATCGCCGGCTTCCGGGAAAGGGGTCTCGCGACCGGCGGTTTTGACACCAGTCTCCATGCCACTGTCAGGCCCGGGACCGGTCTCAGCTCGTCGGCGGCCTTTTCGGTCCTGATAGGCGAAATCTGCAATCTGCTGTTCAACGGCAACCGGCTCGGCCCGCTGGATCTGGCGCTGATCGCCCAGTCCGCCGAGAACGGATTTTTCGGCAAGCCCTGCGGGTTGATGGATCAGCTGGCCTGCGCCGCCGGCCGTATCCTGCATATCGATTTCAACGATCCAGTGCAGCCGGTGATGGAGGTTGTCGACAGCTGTCCCTTCACCTCCCGCTACTGTCTGGCGGTGGTCGATACAGGCGGCAGCCATAGCGGTTTGACTGACGAATATGCCGCCATTCCGGGGGAAATGTCCAAGGCGGCGACGGTACTGGGCCAGCCTTTTGCCCGTGGCCTTGCCATCGACCAGGTTCGCGCCGGCCTGCCCCAGCTGCGCCGGCAGGCAGGCGACCGGGCAATCCTGAGGCTCTTCCATTTCATCCGCGAAAACGATCGGGTCATGGAGATGGTTGAGGCCCTCAGGGCCGGCGATACCGGGACCTACCTGCAGCTGGTGCGGGCCTCCGGCGATTCGTCCTGGCGGCTGCTGCAGAACTGCACAAGCCGTACTTCCAGTGAGGAGCAGGGGGTGCCCCTGGCTCTGGCCCTGACGGAGATGTTTCTTGCCGACGGGGCCTGGCGGGTGCATGGCGGCGGTTTTGCCGGCACCATCCAGGTCTATGTGCCGCAAGAGCTGTTCGAGGCATACCGGCAGCACATGGAAGGTGTCTTCGGCAGCGGCTGCGTCATCGAACTGCAGGTCGGCAGACCGGGGGTCTGTGCGATCCTGCCGGACGGCCGGCTGCTGCCGGCGGGGCAGGAGGGCTGACGATGCGGCACACGACGATCAACGATATTGCCCGGCAGCTGCAGCTGTCGCCGTCAACGGTCTCCCGAGCCCTGCGCGACCACCCCGACATCAGTCGGGTCACCAAGGAGAAGGTGCTGGCCCTGGCCGCTGCCACCAATTACCAGCCGAACCTCATCGCCCAGAGCCTGCAGACCAGGAGGTCGAACAACATCGGAGTGATCGTGCCGGAGATCCGCAACACCTTCTTTTCCACAGTCATCAGCGGTATCGAGGAGGTGGCCTACGAAGCCGGCTACACCATCATGGTCTGCCAGAGCAACGACACCTATGAGCGGGAGGTCGTCAACACCCGGGCCCTGGCCGCCAACCGGGTGGCCGGACTGCTGGTTTCGACCTCCCAGGAGACGGTGGATTTCGCTCATTTCAGGGTCCTGATGGACCAGGGCATTCCTGTGGTGCTGTTTGACCGGGTGGCCGAAGACCTGGCGGTGAGCAAGGTCATCGTCGATGATTTCGACGGGGCCTATGCCGCCGTCGCGCATCTCATCGTCACCGGACGGCGGCGCATTGCCCATCTGGCCGGATCCCCGCTGCTCTATGTCAGCCGTAAGCGTTGCGAGGGATGGCAGGCTGCCCTCCGGGATCATGGACTGTCGGTGCCTGAAGAGTATCTGGTTCGCGGTGGTTGCCACGAGGAGGACGGGCGACGGGGAATGCAGCGTCTGCTCGCTCTGCCGGAGCGACCGGATGCGGTCTTCTGCATCAACGATCCGGTGGCCATCGGCGCCTTTCTCTGCCTGCGCGAGCAGGGGGTGGCGATACCCGGCGAGGTGGCGCTGGTCGGCTTTTCCAACAATCCCAACACCGCCCTGGTCACACCGCGGCTGACCACGGTCAACCAGCCGGCTTTTGATATCGGCCGGCAGGCGGCTCTGCTGCTGTTGCAGCATTTCTCCGGGGAACAGGCGGTTGCCCCGCAGACCATTGTCCTGAAGACGGAATTGATTATCCGGGAATCGACCTGATGCATCGCCGGTCGATTGACATCGGTTGAGGAGTGAATCATGGCACAGGTTGAATTGAGCAGGGTCAGCAAACAGTTCGGCGCCACCAGGGTGGTCCATGATGTTGACCTGCGAATCGAGGACAACGAATTCATCGTCCTGGTCGGTCCTTCGGGCTGCGGCAAATCGACGGTGCTGCGGATGATCGCCGGGCTCGAGTCGGTGACGTCCGGCGAGATCAGGATCGGCGGCCGGCCGGTCAACCAGGTGGCGCCGAAGGATCGCGATGTGGCCATGGTCTTCCAGAACTACGCCCTCTACCCGCACATGAGCGTGTATGAGAACATGGCCTTCAGCCTGAAGATGGCCAGGGAGCCGCGGGAGGAAATCGAGCGGAAGGTGCGCGAGGCGGCGGAGATCCTGGAACTGACCCCCTATCTCGACCGCAGACCGGCGGCCCTTTCCGGCGGCCAGCGGCAGCGCGTGGCGATGGGGCGGGCGATCGTCCGCTGCCCGAGCGTCTTCCTGTTCGACGAGCCGCTGTCCAACCTCGACGCCCAGCTCCGCACCCAGATGCGGATGGAGCTGAAGAAGCTGCACCTGAGGATGAGCACCACGACCATCTACGTCACCCACGATCAGATCGAGGCGATGACCCTGGCCGACCGGATTGTCATCCTCAGGGACGGGCAGATCCAGCAGGTCGGGACGCCGGTCGAGGTCTTTGAGCAGCCGGTCAACCGCTTCGTCGCCGGCTTTATCGGCAACCCGCCGATCAATATCCTGCCGGCGGTGGTCTCCGGCAGCGGGGCGGACGCCGTGCTGGCCATGGGCGGACTGCGCCTGCCGATCCATCCGCCTCCGGATTGTCTGGATTGCCGGCAGGTACTGGCCGGGATCAGACCGGATGCCATCGAGATCGGCAGCCGGCTGAGCGGTCTCCGGAAGGAATGGCAGGTCGAGGCGACCGTCGTGCTGGCCGAAATACTCGGCGGTCATTCCCTGCTCGAATTTACGGCCGGGGGCAACACCATGATCGCCGAAGTCGAGGGACGGTTGACGGCCAGGCCGGGGGAGCGGCTGACGCTGGGATTTGATCTCGACCGCCTCCTGCTTTTCGACACGGAATCGGGCCTGACGCTGCGCTGAAACGCATGCGGGAATCACCCCGCCACAATCAACCATATCGAGGAGGATGCTATGAGGAAACTGATCACTCTCTGCTATGCCTGTGCGGCGCTGCTGCTGCTGAGCGCGCCGCTTGTTTCGGCGAAGGAACTCTCCGGCAAGCTGGAGATCTTTTCCTGGTGGGCCGGCGATGAAGGCCCGGCCCTGCAGGCGCTGATCGACCAGTACAAAGCGGCCCACCCGCAGGTCGAGGTGGTCAACGCCACCGTTACCGGCGGTTCCGGCGTCAACGCCAAAGCGGTATTGAAGACGAGGATGCTCGGCGGCGAGCCGCCCGACAGCTTCCAGGTCCATGCCGGCCAGGAACTGATCGGCACCTGGGTCAAGGCCGACCGGATGGAAGATCTGACCTTCCTGTTCAAGGAGCAGGGCTGGATGGACGCCTTCCCGGCCGGGCTGGTCAAGCAGATCGGGACGGACAAGGGCATCTGGTCGGTACCGGTGAACATCCACCGCTCCAACGTGGTCTGGTATGTTCCGGAGAACCTGAAAAAATGGGGAATCACCGCCCCGGCCAGCTGGGACGAGTTCTTCGCCGTCGCTCCCAAACTGAAAGAACAGGGCGTGGTGCCGCTGGCCCTGGCCGAGAACTGGACGGTCAATCACCTCTGGGAGTCGGTGGCGCTGGCTTCTCTTGGCGCGGACAACTGGGATGCCGTCTGGGCGGGCAAGCTGGCCTTCGACAGCCCTGAGGGCGTCAAGGCCTGGGAGCTGTTCGGCAAGGTCCTCGAGTACACCAATCAGGATGCATCGTCGCTCTCCTGGCAGCAGGCCACCGACATGGTCGTCGACGGTCGGGCCGCCTTCAACGTCATGGGCGACTGGGCCGCCGGCTACATGGCGACCACCAAGAAGTTCGCCCCTGGCACCGGTTTCGGCTGGGCAGCCTCCCCCGGCACCGGCGGGCAGTTCATGTTCCTCGCCGATTCCTTCGGCCTGCCGAAGGGCGCCCCGAACCGCGACAACGTCATCGCCTGGCTGAGCCTGCTCGGCAGCCGCGAGGGCAGCGACGCCTTCAACCCGCTGAAGGGGTCGATCTCCGCCCGTACCGACAGCGACCTCTCCAAGTACAATGACTACGGCAAATCGGCGGCCGCCGATTTCGGCAAGGACCGGATCGTCGGGTCGCTGGCCCATGGCGTCACCGCCAACGAAGGGTTCATGAACGATTTCGCCTCGGTCATGGAGATGTTCCTGAAATCCCGTAATGCCGCAGCCGCCGCCAAGGCCGCTCAGCAGATCGCGGTCAAGAACGGGATCGGCAAATAACAGCAACCTCAACGCTCCGCGAAGAGACGGTCTTCGCGGAGCCCGGTGAGCCGCCATGCGCAACCATGACCGGATCAAGGCCTTCTTCACCCTGCTGCCGTCGATCGTGCTGCTCGCCGTCTTCGTCTACGGCTTTATCGGCAATACCTTCTGGATCTCGCTGACCGACTGGGGCGGGGTTGCCGCCCTGGCCGAGGAGCCGGTCAGGAATTATGCCGGGTTCGCCAACTACGCCGAGCTCTTTGCCGGTTTTTTGGGCGGCAGTTTCCGCCAGGATCTGGTCAACGCCGTCTTCTATTCTGTGTCGCTGCTGGCGGGTGCCATCGGCATCGGCCTGGTGCTGGCGATCCTGCTCGACAACAAGCCGTGCGGCGAGGCCTTGTTCCGCACCGTCTTCCTCTATCCGATGGCCCTGTCGTTCATCGTTACCGGCACCATCTGGCGGTGGATGCTGGCGCCCCAGGGCGGGGTCAATATCCTGCCGACCTATGCCGGTGGCCAACCGCTGCGTTTCCGCTGGCTGTCGTCCACCGACACGGTGCTCCAGTTCGACTGGCAGAACCTGCTGGAGATCGTCTGTTTCCTGCTGGCGGCGATCCTGATCGTCTGGGGTTTCTGGCTCCTCAGGGAACAGCCCCGCAAGGCGGCTATCCGCCTGCTGCTGCCGGGCGTTGTCCTCGGCGGCGGGACCTGGCTGTGGGGCGATCTGCTGCCCAGGGCCCTGTTCATGGAGGAGATGCACGGGCTGAACCTGGCGACGCTGGGCATCATTCTGGCCACGGTCTGGCAGTACTCCGGCTACACCATGGCCCTCTACCTGGCCGGCTTCACCGGCATCTCGCAGGATCTGCGCGATGCGGCGATGCTGGACGGGGCGGGCGCCACCGCCTACTACCGTCATATCGCCCTGCCGATGGTCAGGCCGATCACCATCAGTGCGGTGATCATCCTCTCCCATATCTCGCTGAAGATGTTCGACCTGATCTTCGCGATGACCGGGCCGGACAACGGCGCCACCGGCCACCCGGCCCTGAACATGTACCTGACCACCTTCCGGGCCAATGAATTCGCGCGGGGTGCGGCCATCGCCATCGTCCTCTTCCTGATCGCCGCCACCTTCATCATCCCCTATCTGATCAGCAGCTACCGGCAGCGGAGGGGTGGACGATGACACGAAAAATAACCCTGTCGACCCTTGCCCTCTATGCCGTGCTGATCCTGCTGGCCGCGGCCTACCTGCTGCCGGCCTGGCTGACGGTGATCACCTCGCTGAAGACGCCGGCCGAGATCAGCCTGCCGCGCTCCTGGGAACTGCCGGCGACGCTCAACCTGGGCAGCTTCGTCGATGCCTTTCACCTGCTGCGGCCCAATATCGTCAATTCGCTGGTCCTGACGGTCTGCGCGACCCTGCTGTCGACCGTCCTCGGTTCGCTGAACGGCTATGTCTTCGCCAAGTGGAAGTTTCCCGGCAGCGAGATCCTCTTCACCCTGTTCCTGTTCGGCATGTTCATCCCTTACCAGGTCATCCTGATCCCGCTGTTCCACACCCTCCGGGCGATGAACCTCTACGGTGGCCTGCCCGGCCTGATCCTTGCCCACGTGGTCTACGGCCTGCCGATCACCTCGCTGATCTTCCGCAACTTCTACGCCCAGATCCCCGACTCGCTGATGGAGTCGGCGACGCTCGACGGGGCCGGCTTCTATGCCATCTATTTCCGGATCATCTTCCCGCTGTCGATCCCCGGCTTCGTGGTCACCTCGCTGTGGCAGTTCACCCAGATCTGGAACGAATTCCTCTGGGGCATCTGCCTGACCCGGCACACCGCCAACCCGATCACCGTCGGCCTGGCCCAGCTGGCCGGCGGCCAGGCGGTGAGCTGGAACCTGCCGATGGCCGGCTCGATCATGGCGGCGCTGCCGGTGCTGTTGATCTACATCCTGCTCGGCCGCTATTTCATCCGCGGCCTCTTGGCCGGTTCGGTGAAGGAGTAGATACCTTGTCGGATGTCGACAGGGGAGATCTCTCCCCATATCGGTTTGCGGATCAGGATGAATCCAGTGACCATCTTCAAGGATCTCGGGCGAAAGGAAAATGCCACAATCACTCGGGAAGTGATCGGAAGTGGAGAGATC
>WBUQ01000128.1 GCA_008933635.1 Desulfobulbaceae bacterium
CCAGCAACAGGAGCCAACTTCACAGGGGGAAACCAGAACATGATCCTGGCCTACAGTCTTATCGCTGTTGCCCTGATTCTGCTCTTCGCCGGGGCCGAGATGCTGGTCAAGGGCAGCGCCTCGCTGGCGGGCCGGGCCGGCCTGACGCCGCTGGTCATCGGGTTGACGGTGGTGGCCTTCGGCACCAGTTCGCCGGAACTGGCGGTCAGCCTGAAGGCGGCTGCAGCCGGTCAGGGCGATGTCGCCATCGGCAACGTGGTCGGCTCGAACATCCTCAACATCGCCCTGATTCTTGGTCTTGCCGCCGTCATTTTCCCAATCACTGTCCACCTGCAGCTGATCAAGGTCGATGTGCCGATCATGATCGCCGTTTCCGCCCTGCTGCCCCTTTTGATGCGGGATGGCATCCTGGGGAGGGCTGAAGGGGGTGTGCTCTTCGCCGGTATTGTCCTCTATACCGTCCTGAATGTGCTGATGGCGCGCAGGGGAGCGGATGCCGAGGTGGAGGAGGAGTTTGCCGAGAGCGTGCCGAAGCAGACGAAGCACTGGTTCATCGACCTGCTGCTGGTAGGCGGCGGTCTTGCCGTACTGGTCATTGGCTCGCGTCTGCTGGTGGACAACAGCATCGAGGTGGCGAGGGCCTACCGGATCAGCGAGGCGGTGATCGGCCTGACGATCGTCGCCCTCGGTACCAGCATGCCCGAACTGGCGACCTCGATCATTGCCGCCGTCCGCAGGCAGCCCGATATCGCCCTCGGCAACGTTATCGGCTCCTGCATCTTCAACATCTTGTCGATTCTCGGGCTGTCCGCCTCGATCATTCCGGTAACCAGCGGCGGGATAACCCTGGTCGACTATGCCGTCATGGCCGGATGTGCCGTCGTGCTGCTGCCGTTTCTGATGACCGGCCTTCGCCTGGGGCGGATCGAGGGCCTGGTCCTGTTGTCTGTCTACGGCGGCTATCTGTATCATCTCTGGCCGGAATAGAGTCCTGCCGCCTGCAATGCTGAAACCCTCCCGCTCCTGAGCGCCTTCCGCCGCCGGGAGAAAATAGGCGCGGATGGCGGAAATGTCCTCTTCCGCCATTGACAATGGCCTGCGCTTAAATGTATATACAAAATAATGGAAATGTATAGAGTACAGGACGGAAAGGAAATGACAGCAAAGACTGGCACGCTTGCCGCCCGCATCCGGATCCGCATTCTCGGCCGCATCCAGGACGGATCCTGGCCGAGCGGCTACCGGATTCCCTCCGAGGCCGAGATCATGGCCGAGTTTGCGGCAAGCCGGATGACGGTCCACCGGGCGATCAAGGAGCTGGCGGCCGAAGGGCATCTGATCCGCCAGCGTGGCCGCGGCACCTTTGTCGCCAGGAAGACGCCGCGCAGCCAGCTGCTGGTCATCGCCGACATCGCCGAGGAGATCGCCGGCCGCGGCGGCAGTTATTTCTGCCAGTGCCGGCGCCTTGGGCGTGAACCGCGCAGTCCGCTGACCGTCCACGTCTTCGGCGAGGCCGCGGAGCATGTGGCCCGCTCGACGGTGATTCATTTCGAAAACGGCGTACCGCTGCAGCTCGAGGACCGCTGGGTCGACCTGCGGGTGGCCCCCGGCTACCTCGATCTCGATTTCGGCCGGACCACCGCCCACCGCTTCCTGATGACGGTGGCACCGCTGCAGAAGGCCGAACACGAGCTGACCGCGGTGCTGCCCTCTCCCGAACAGCAGCAGATGCTCGCCATCCGGGAGGGTGAACCGTGCCTGCTGCTCAGGCGCCGGACCTGGTCGGAAGAGAGGCTGGTTTCCTATGCCGAGCTGCTCTACCCCGGCTCGCGCTACAGTTTCGGCGGAGTCTTCGGGCCTGGCGCCAGGCAACCCAACCACTGAGGTGAACATATGACCAAACGCATCGTCACCGCCCCGAGGGGCACGATCCTTTCCGCGAAGAGCTGGCAGACCGAGGCGCCGCTCCGGATGCTGATGAACAACCTCGACCCAATGGTGGCCGAGCGGCCGGATGATCTGGTGGTCTACGGCGGCATCGGCCGGGCCGCCCGCAACTGGGAGTGCTTCGACACCATTGTCAGGACGCTGAGGGAGATGGAGGACGACGAGACCCTGCTGATCCAGTCCGGCAAGCCGGTGGGGGTCTTCCGCACCCACCGCTCGTCGCCGCGGGTGCTGATCGCCAACTCGAACCTGGTCCCCCACTGGGCGACCTGGGAGCATTTCAACGAGCTCGACCGCAAGGGTCTGATGATGTTCGGCCAGATGACGGCCGGTTCGTGGATCTACATCGGCAGCCAGGGCATCGTCCAGGGGACCTACGAGACCTTCGTGTCGATGGGCCGCAAGCACTATAACGGCAACCTCGCCGGTCGCTGGATCCTGACTGCCGGACTTGGCGGCATGGGCGGGGCCCAGCCGCTGGCCGCCAAGTTCGCCGGCGCCTCGATGCTGGCCGTCGAGTGCCGCCAGGAACGGATCGACAAGCGCCTGGCCACCGGCTACCTCGACCTGCAGGCCGCAAGCCTCGAAGAGGGTCTGCAGATGATCATGGATGCCTGCCGGGAGAGGAAGGCGGTGACCGTCGGCGTGCTCGGCAACGCCGCCGAGGTCTACCCGCAGCTGGTCGCCCTCGGGGTTCGTCCCGACGCGGTGACCGACCAGACCAGCGCCCACGACCCGCTGCACGGCTATCTGCCGATGGGCTGGACCGTCGCCGAATGGGAGGAGCGGCAGCACACCGAGCCCACGCTGGTGATGGAGGCCGCCCGCCGCTCGATGGTCGGCCATGTCCAGGCGATGCTCGACTTCCAGAAGATGGGCATCCCCGTTTTCGATTACGGCAACAATATCCGCCAGGAGGCCTTCAACATGGGGCTGAAGGAGGCCTTCGCCTTCCCCGGCTTCGTCCCCGCCTATATCCGCGACCTGTTCTGTACCGGCAAGGGACCCTTTCGCTGGGCGGCACTGTCAGGCGATCCGGAGGACATCTACCGCACCGATGCCAAGGTCAGGGAATTGCTGCCGGATGATGGCCACCTCCATAACTGGCTCGATATGGCGCAGCAGCACATCCAGTTCCAGGGCCTGCCCGCCCGTATCGCCTGGGTCGGCCTGGGCGACCGGCACCGCCTGGGACTGGCCTTCAACGAGATGGTGCGGACCGGCGAACTCAAGGCGCCGGTGGTCATCGGCCGCGACCACCTCGACTCCGGCTCGGTGGCGAGCCCCAACCGCGAGACCGAGGCGATGCTCGACGGCTCCGATGCGGTCTCCGACTGGCCGATCCTGAACTGCCTGCTCAATTGCGCCTCCGGCGCCACCTGGGTCTCCTTCCACCACGGCGGCGGGGTCGGCATGGGCTATGCCCAGCATGCCGGCCTGGTGATGCTCTGCGACGGAACCGACGAGGCGGCCCGCAAGATTGAGCGGGTGCTGTGGAACGACCCGGCCACCGGGGTCATGCGCCATGCTGACGCCGGCTACGAGGCGGCGCAGCAGTGCGCCAGGGACAAGGGACTCAAGCTGCCGATGCTCGGCCGCTGAGGGCGCATCCATGACGAGCCTGCTGATCAGCGAACCGACCCAGATCGTCTCGCCCCAGCCGGATGTATTGCGCGGGCCAGGGCTGGCCGCACCCACGGTCCGCCAGGGCGAGTCGATCCTGATCGAAGACGGCGTCATTACTGCCATCGCCCCGCTGGCTGAGCTTGCGGGTCGCGCCGGGGCGATCGGCGCGACGGTGGTCGACGCCGCCGGCCGGGCCGTGATCCCCGGCCTGATCGATGCCCACAGCCACCTGGTCTTTGCCGGCAACCGGGTCGACGACTTCGCGCGGCGCTGCGCCGGGGCTTCCTACGCCGAAATCGCCGCTGGCGGCGGAGGCATCGGCCTGACGGTTGCCGCCACCCGCCGGGCCGGCCGCAGCGAGTTGAAGGACCTGGCCCGGGAACGCCTTGAGACGGCCTTGCGTCACGGCACCACGACGATGGAGGTCAAGAGCGGCTACGGGCTGGATCTGAAAACCGAAATGAAGATGCTCGAGGTGATCGCCGAACTGAACGACGAACAGCCGGCTGATCTGGTGGCGACCTTTCTCGGCGCCCATGCCGTGCCGTCCGGGATGGCCAGGGCCGACTATCTGCGCGAGGTGAAGGGGATGCTGCCGGATGTTGCCAGCCTGGCACGCTTCTGTGACATCTTCTGCGAAACGGGCTACTTCACGCCGGCGGAAGCCATCGACCTGCTCGCTATCGCACGGGGCCATGGCCTCCTGCCGCGGATGCACGCCAACCAGTTCACCGCCTGCGGCTGCATCGCCGCCGCGATCGAGCTTGGCGCGGTCTCGGTCGACCATCTCGAGGTCCTCGAATTCGATGAGATCGCCGCCCTGGCCGCCACCGACATCGCCTGCGTGACGCTGCCCGGGGTGTCCCTTTTCCTCGAGATCCCCTTCGCCCCGGCGCGGGCGATGATCGATGCCGGCTGCATCCCGGTCATCGCCAGCGATTTCAACCCCGGTTCGAACCCCTGCCAGTCCCTGCAGTTGGCCCAGTCCCTTGCCTGCCTGCGGATGGGGCTGGCGGTCGGCGAGGCCCTGACCGCAGTCACCGTCACCGCTGCCCATGCCCTGCGGCTGGACAAGGTGGGGTGCCTGGAGCCGGGCTGGCAGGCCGACCTGCTGCTCCTCGACTGTCCGGATTACCGTGAGATGCTGTACAAGTACGGTCACAACCATGTCCGCACGGTGATCAAGAAGGGCCGGATCGTCTGACCACTCCGGCCTGTTGCCGGAATACAACCTCACGTGAATGTCATGCAGATTACCATCGACCACAGAAAGGAACTGAGCCTGGCCGAAATCATCGCCGCCGGAGAACAGGGCGCGGAAGTCGGCCTTCATCCCGCCACCAGGGCCGTGCTGGCCGAGCGCCGCCGCCAGATCGAGGACGTCATAGCCGACCAGGACCTGCCCGCCTACGGCTTCAATCGCGGTTTCGGCCACAATGTCGACCTGGCGGTCAAGAACGAGCTGCTGGCCGATCTCCAGGAGAATCTCATCGTCTCGCATGCGGTCGGCGTCGACAAACCCCTGGCGACGGAAGTGGTCCGCATCGCCATGCTGCTGCGCGCCAACTCGCTGGCCCGGGGCTACAGCGGCATCCGCCCGGAACTGGTCGAGGCCCTGATTGCCCTGCTCAATGCCGGGATTACCCCGGTGGTGCCGTCGCTTGGATCGGTGGGGGCGAGCGGCGACCTCGCCCCCTTGTCCCATATCGCCCTGGCCCTCATCGGCATGGGGCAGGTGGAGGTCGACGGTGAGCGGATGCCGGCGGCCGACGCCCTGCAGCAGGCCGGTCTGGTTCCGCTGCGCCTGGCGATGAAGGAGGGGCTGGCCCTGAACAACGGGGTGCAGGTGATGAACGCCATCGGCCTGATTGCCTGTGCCCGGCTGCAGGACCTGCTGAAGACCGCTGCCGTCAACTCGGCTCTGACCGCCCAGGTGATGCTGGCCCCGGACACCTATTTCCGCCCGGATTTCCATGCCGTCCGTCCCCACCCGGGGGCAGGCCGGGTGGCCGACTGGATCTGGCGGCTGATGCAGGATTCGCCGATCCGCATGGCCCACCGTGACTTCAAGGACGATGGCCAGGTCCAGGACCCGTACAATATCCGCTGTGCCGCGCAGATCCTTGGAACCGCCCACGACCTGATCACCCAGGCCGGGAAGACGCTCCTGATCGAAGCCAACAGCGCCACTGACAACCCGATCCTGCTGCCCGACGCGGCGGGCCGCCATATCGATGTGGTCTCCGGCGGACATTTTCACGGGATGCCGGTGGCGGCGCAGATCTACGGGCTGGTCCAGGCCGCCGGCATCGTTGCCGGGCTGGCTCACCAGCGGACGGTCCGCTATGTCGACCCGAACCGCAACAAGGGACTGGGGCGCGACCTCAAGTGGCCGGGACTCAGTGCCGACGAGCTTTCGATCTCCAGCGGCCTGATGATGCTGGAATACGCCTCGGCCTCGCTGTTGAACGCCATCTGGGGCGAGGCGATGCCCAGCCACCTGTTCACCATCGCCACCAACGCCGGCCAGGAGGACCACGTCAGCATGGGAACCGGCCTGGCGGTGCGGCTGCTCGCCAGCCTGGAGAAGGTCGGGCAGGTGCTGGCCATCGAGCTGGCATGTACCCTGCAGGCAATCACCGTCCGCAAGATGCTGACGGCCATCCCCACCGAGGCCACGCTGCCGGCCTGGGTGGATGAGGAGCTGGCAGCCCTGAAGACCAGGATGGACAGCCACGGCGAGGGGGTGGTCTTCGAGGTCGGGGTCATCCGTGAGATGCCGCTCAGCGAAGAACAGCGCCGGCTCAGCCCGGTATCGGAACATCTTTACGGCACCCTGCTGAAAGACGGCGCCTTCCCGATGGTGACGCGGGATCGCTACATGGCCGAGGATCTGGCGCTGCTCGGTGAGCGGGTCATGGCCGGGAAGGTCGTCGCCATCGTCGAGGCGGAAATGCCGCTGCCCTGGTAGGGAGTGGCGAGGAGGAGATCATGGAACGAATTGTCGAGTGCGTACCGAATTTTTCCGAGGGACGGGATCGGGCGGTCATCGACCGGATAACCGCACAGATCGAAGGGGTGGAAGGGGTCAGGCTCCTTGACGTCGATAGCGGCCGGGACACCAACCGCTGCGTCGTCACCTTCGCCGGGGAACCGGAGGCAGTGTTGGAGGCGGCCTTTCAGGCGATCCGCTGCGCATCGGAGCTGATCGATATGCGACGCCACGCGGGAGCCCATCCCCGGATGGGAGCCACCGATGTCTGTCCCCTGGTTCCGGTGGCCGGGGTGACCATGGCCGAATGCGTCGAACTGGCCCGACGGCTGGGGAAGAGGGTGGCGGAGGAGCTGGCCATCCCGGTCTATCTCTACGAGGAGGCCGCCGCCACGCCCGAACGCCGCAGCCTGGCCTGGCTGCGGTCCGGCGAATACGAGGGTCTGACGGCCAAGCTGCAGCGTCCGGATTTCCGTCCCGACTTTGGCGAGGCGGTCTTCAATGCCCGGTCCGGGGCGACGGTCATCGGCGCCAGGCAGTTTCTGATCGCCTGGAACATCAACCTCAATACCGCCAGTGTCCGGCTGGCGCAGGAGATTGCTATCCGCCTGCGCGAGAAAGGCGGCAAGGTCAGGAATCGCGCAACCGGGGAGACAGAGACTGTTCCCGGCCTGTTGCCGGCAGTGCGGGCGGTCGGCTGGTATATCGACGAATACGGCCTTGTCCAGGTTTCCATCAACCTGCTTGATTTCCGGATCACCCCGCTGCATCGGGTTTTCGAAGAAACGGAAAGGCTGGCCGCAGACTGCGGGCTGCGGGTCACCGGCAGCGAACTGGTCGGTCTAGTGCCGCTGGCGGCGCTGGTCGATTGCGGACGGCATTTCCTGAACCGGCAGGGAGGGTGCCGGGCGGTCAGCGAGACCGAACTGGTCAGGGTGGCGGCGCAGAGCCTGGGGCTCAGCGATGTCGCCGCCTTCGAGCCGCAGCACAAGATCATCGAATACCGGCTGCGCCGGCCGGCCCCCCTTGCCTCGCTCACGCTTTCCAGGTTCGCCGATGAACTCGCCTCGTCTTCGCCTGCCCCCGGCGGCGGCAGTGTCGCTGCGTTGGCGGGAGCCTTGTCGGTATCCCTTTCGGCGATGGTCGGCAACCTGACCTTCGGCAAAAAAGGGTACGGGGATGTCTCGACCGAAATAGAGGCCCTGGCCGTCCGGGCCCAGGAGCTGAAACGGTTCTTCCTCGAGGCGGTCGACCGTGACACGGCTTCCTTCAACCGGGTGATGGCGGCGATCAGGATGCCGAAAAAGACCGGTGCGGAGATCGAGCGCCGGCAGGGCGAGATCGAGGCGGCCAACAAGGAAGCGGCGAGGGTGCCGCTGGACGTGCTGGAGAAGGCGGTCGAGGCCGCTGAACTGGCACGGGAAATGACCGACAAAGGCAATCGCAATTCGCTCTCCGATGCCGGGGTGGCCGGTTTGGCAGCGGAGATGGCCGGTCTGGGGGCTATCTACAATGTATTGATCAATCTCGACCAGATTGACGATCCCGTCTTTACCACGGAAATGCGGCGGCGGGCCTTCATGCTGCGAGGCCTCCTCGAGACGGCGGCCGGTGGGGTCAAACAGATGCTGTTCGAGCAGCTGGCCGGACCCGGGGAGAAATGCTCCTGATCGTCGTCGGAGCCGGCCTGGACCGGGGTCTGCGTCCCGGCCGGTGAACAAAGAATTCTTGCCTTGACCTAAATATCCCAGTATAAACGTTATTCCTGTACGGTATGGCAGAAGGCATGGCGGGCAGCTTGTTCAGGTACCGAAGACGCCTCGCGGCAACGCCCTGCTGCCCTTTTTTTCTGGAGACAGAACCGGATATGTCAAGTGAAATAGATTTTGACGAGATCCTGAGCAAGTATCGCTCGGATCCCTTTGATTATGTCGATGTCTGCGCAACCCACACCGGGGTTGTCCGCTTCAGGGTTAAGGCAGGCGACGCCGTCGAGGCGCCGGGCGGAGAGTGGCTGCAGATTCCCGGCACGGCTCTCTACGAGATTACCCGTGAGCGCAACCCGAAGCTGATCGCGGCCCAGACCAACGGCACCGTGTCCGATATCCGGACCGACCTGGAAGGCCAGTTCGTCGAGGCCGGCGAAAGGCTGCTGACGATCAGGCACCCGCTGAAAAAAAAGGAGATCATCGAGAATATCCTCAAGGAAGTCCTCTACCTGTTCCGGGCGCCGGAGCGGGCCAAGTACTATTTCGCCCTGGACGTGCAGTCGCGGATCGACAAGAAGGGCGCCAGGGCGGTGACCATCGATGCGGGGGAAGAGGTCCTGACGATGTCGCTGATGAAGCGCGACACCCCGATCTACTACAGCGGCGAGCGGGGCGTCATCCACTCCGTCTATTTCAGCCCAGGCGTTTCAGTCAACCAGGGCGACCCGCTGCTCGGCGTCTGCGCTCCGGAGAAGCTGCCGCTGATCCAGAAGATCATCACCCGGGTCAAGGCCGACTGGGACAGCGAGTAGACCCGGAAGGCAGGCTGGGCATCGTGGCAGAAAGGGGTATTCCGCTCGCCGCAGGTAACGGTCTCGCAATCACCGCCGGGGATGTCGGCCGTGAGCTGCGGCTGGAATCCTTGCGGCGACGGGAATCCTGGAAGACGGAAGAGGCCGAGCGGATCCTGCGCTACGGGGCCTTCGTCGGGTCGGTCGTCGAATGCCATGCCACTCTCGATCGGGCAATGAACCGGGCCAGGTCCCATATCACGGCGATGGAGCAGGAAGGCCGTTCGGTCCATAACGGCACCGTCATTCTCGCCGACAGCCTCGGCAGTTCCAGGGGCCGGTTCGACCGGGCCTGGCACGCGCCGGCCGGTGGACTGTGGGGCTGCCTGATTCACGCCAACACCCTGCTGCCGCAGTCCCGCAACCTCATTCCCCTGGGCGTCGGCGTCGCCTGCTGCGAAGCCGTGCGGGAAACCGGGATTGGGGCTGAGTTGCGCTGGGTCAACGATGTCCTGGTCGACGGCAGAAAGGTCGCCGGCTTTCTCATCGAGAGCTTTTTCAGCCCTATCCACCGTGAGGAATACAACCTCATCGGGTTCGGCGTCAACGTCAACAACCGCCGGTTTCCCCCGGAACTTCAGGATATCGCCCTGTCCCTTTCCCAGGTCCTCGGCAGGTCGATCGATCTCAACCGGTTCGCCCTGCTGTTCATGGCCAAGCTGTCGTTCGCCTTCGGCCTGCTCTACCGGGAGGAGGAGTTGCACCTGCGCGACGAGGGCGGCGGAGATCCCGGTTGGCACCCGATGCTGCGGGCCTGGGCCGACCTGTCCGGCACCATCGGCCGCCGTGTGCTCTTCGGATTCGATGTGATGAAAAATCCGCAGTATCAAGCCACCGTAACCGGGCTTACCGAGTCCGGGGGGCTGATCCTGCGGCTCGATGACGGGCACGAGAAGATCGAGTACTGCGGCGAGATCCGCTATCTCTGATCGGCTGCGGTTGCCCGCCTGCGCCTGCCATGGGGCTCAAGCAGCGACCAGGCATGGATATCCCGCTGGAAGAGATGCCGGCCGTACTGGTGCAGGGCGCTGAGGCACTGATCAAGCATGGGGCCGGACAGTACAAGCCGGTGCAGTTTGTCTAAGGGGAGTTCCTGGGCCGACTGCATGATCCTGATCGTCCCCGGAGAAAGGATGGTGCCGGTGCCGCCGGAAGCGGCAGTGCACGCCGGGCAGATCAGCCCGCCGCCGAGGTGGCTGAAGGTGAATTCCCTCGCAGGTGCGACCACCTGACCACAGGCCATGCAGACCTGCAACTCCGGCCTGTAGCCGATGCCGCTGTAGAATTTCAGCAGAAACAGGGCAAGCAGCGGCAGGGCGGGACGGCCTTCGTCAAGCCCGTGCAGGGCCCAGAGTGCAAGCCGGAAGATATCTTCATCCCGTTCGCCTTCCCGTATCGCCAGGAGCAGGACCTCGCGGATTACCGATGCGGTGAGGTAGAGCGCCGGATCGGTGCGGAGCCGGAGAAAACTCGAATGCAGTTCGGCCTCATGGATGAAGAGCAGTGAACTGGCGCTCGATTCCGAGCAGGTCAGGTGGAGGAAGCTGAAAATTTCCAGCTTGTTGACGAACCGTCTCTTGCTCCGTTTCGCCCCCTTGGCGATCCCAGTCATTCTCCCCCGCTCAAGCCCGAGGAAGGTGACGATCAGGTCGGCCTCCCCATGGTCCTGGGTATCGAGGACGACAGCCTCAGCTGCAAAGGAGCGTGCCGGCATGGGTTACTCGAGAAGGTACTCCGGGATGGAAATCGTCATCTCCTCTCCGGCCGGTTTTTTCGGCAGGGCAAGGGGCAGATCGTTCAAGGTCAGGGAGGTGCCGGTGCCGGCAGGGAGTGTGATGACGATCGACTTGGCGGCGTTCCAGCTCCGCACCGCGCCGGCTTCAAAGGAGAGCTGTTCCGGCGGGTTGTCGTCCACCTTGACGGTCAGTTTCGTCGGCTCCTTGAAGGAAGCCTTGAGCACGTAGGCGTTAGGACCTGCCGCGGCAGGGCCGACGATGGAAGTGTCGCCGGCGGCGTTCGGTTCGATGAAGGCTTCGCGTGGCGGGGCGAGTGTCCCGCCTGCCGTTTTGCCGTTGTCTGCCGTCGGGGCCGGAACTGGGGCTGCAGCTGGCGGGGTGTCGGGAGCAGCGGGGGGTGAAGAGACTGCAGGCGATGTCTCCGGGGACGGGACCATTGTCCCTGTCTGCTCGGTGACCGGAACCTCTCCGGTGATCCCCCGGAGTTTCAGGCTCAGGTAGGTGGCGGGGTTCCATGAAAAGTACCAGCAGACGGCTATGCCGACGATGATCAGGATCAGCAGCGACAGGCCGATCACGGAGTGCGAGGTAACAGAGGGGGGTTCGGCCATGCTGCTGGTCTGCAAAGC
>WBUQ01000129.1 GCA_008933635.1 Desulfobulbaceae bacterium
GAAGGAAGACGCGGAAGATCGTACCCTCCGGGCCACTCTCCAGATCGATCCTGCCGTCATGCTCCTTGACCACGTTCCAGACCACGGTCAGCCCAAGCCCCGTGCCTTTCTTGCCCATCACCTTGCGGGTGTAGAACGGTTCAAAGATTTGCTTGCGGTTTTCTTCAGGGATGCCGGGACCATCATCGGCCACCTCGAGAACCGCATAGCCTTTGCCGGCCGACTGCCCGCCAACTCGAGGCAGCTGCACGTGCGTGGTCCTGACCGTGACAGAGCCGCCGTGGAGAGCGACAGCGTCTACGGCATTCATTGTCAGGTTCATGATCACCTTCTGGATATGTATCGGGGAACAGGCGATCAGCACATTCTTCGACTCGTCGCTCACCTTGACCTGCACATCGGGATTTTCCCGCATCACTGCCTGGAACTCCACCGACTGGAGGTACTCCTTGACCAGGGAATGGAGAACGGTGATCTGCCTGACCCGGGCACTGCCCTTGGCCAGGGTGAGCAGGTCTGCCACCACTGCGGCAGCCCGCCTCCCTGAGGCGAGTATGGCCTCGAGCGGATCGCGGAAGGTGCTGTCGGAGGGCAGCGTCGCCAGCAGCAATTCAGGATAACTGACCACACCGGCGAGGATATTGTTCAGGTCGTGGGCGACTCCACCGGCGGTCATGCCGACAACCGCCATCTTTTCCGACTGGACGAGCTGCTGCTGGGTACTCTTCAGCTCATCGAGAGTCTCACGCAACTGCTGGTTTTTCCGCTCGAGATCATCGACCAGCTGCAACCTCGCCTCCATCGCCGCCTCGGTCGCCAGCCGCTCCTGCCTCTCCTGCTCCCGCTGCCGGCGTTCCGAGATATCGATCATCCGTCCTTCGATGAACTGCTTCTCGCCATCTCTGTCCGCGACCAACCTGGCGCTGACCGACACCGGAAATTCAAGGCCGTTTTTTTTGCGGGCCATGACCTCGAAATCGTTTATTTTTCCTTCACGCTGCAGCCGCCGTATCAGTTCGCGACGCTCATCCGGACGGACATACCCTTCGTCGGCAGCATTGTATTTCCCGGCAATCATTGTCTCAACCGAATCGTAGCCCAGCATCGATGCCAGCGCCGGGTTGCCGTCGACCAGCGTCCCGTCCAGCTGGGTCCGGAATATCCCTTCCAGAGCAGACACAAAGAGATCACGGTATTTCTCCTCGGCCTCGCTGATCCGGCGAAAGGCCTCAATCCGCTCCAGGGCGCTCTCCATCAGGCCCGACATGGCGTTGATATAGCTGGTATCAGCCGACGACAACCGCCCGTTTCCCGCGAGGGCGACAAACCGGACCGGCAACACGTCTTCACCTGCCGCAGAATCATGCATCGGGAGGGTATAGAGAACCTCCCGGTCGTCGCCTTCCTCCTTGACGGCCAGCGGCAGATACTTCACCACCTTTTCGGTGGCGATATGCAGTATCTCCTCCTTGTTCCGCAACCGGGAGAACTTCTCCGCAACAAGATTGAGCGAGTGCAGCTTTCTCGTGTTGTTTTGGATCTCCTCCAGCAGGCTGTTCACCCGACGCATCAGCTCTCCCAGCTGGTCGGGTTCACCCGGATTGGCGATACGGGCAGAGAAATCGCCGTCGGCAAAGTTCCCCAGGGCAAGCCCGGCATCGACGATGCGGGGGACAAACATCCGGTGGACGACGAAGGAGGAGACCATAGTGGTCAAAATGATGGTCAGGATGGCGCCAAGGCAGAAAAACAGCAGAACGTCCAATTTGCTGCGCTCGATCGCATCGGCTGAAATCCTGACATACAGGCCGCCCAGCAGAACGTCGTTGGCGATTAGCGGGGTGACTCCGGAAATGAAGTGCTCCCCGTTTCCATCGGCGAAAGCGTACTGTCTCGCTTGCTGGATCCCGCCGCCGAAGAAACCCTTTTCCTCGGGAGTCAGGTACGTCGCGTAGGCCATCCCCTCCCTGGCAGGGTCGGCAGTAAAGAAGACTTTCCCTTTCCGTTCGAAGATAAAGGCCTCAACCACCTTTTCCTGCACGAGGTCGCTGAGGGCCTGCAGGTCCTTGACTTTATCGTAGGGCATGGCCCGCTGGTTCATCAGGACACCGGGCAAGGCCAGCTTGTCGGCGATACGCCTGTCGATCTCCGCATGAAACCGCGTGACGTAAAAATATCCCATGGCCGCAAGCAGGACGACCTCGACCAGAAGGATGGATAGCAGAATCTTCGCTGTTATATTGCGCCTGACGCAATCCATCGCGCTCACCTTCGATCCCTGCAGGCAACCCAGCGCGGCGCTCTCCGGCCTTGACGGGCGGCCATGGTCCCTTGTCCCTGCCTGATGGCATCCCTTCCTGCGCGTGGAAGGCCGAGTGCTCGTGTCTCAGATACCCGCATGCCTCACCGGCCGACCTGATGAAGTATCGTTCTGTAATAGTCCTCCGCCTTGAGCTTTCCTTCCAGGATCAGCATCAGACTGCTGCGGAAATCCTCTTCGCTGACTTGGATGTCCTTGCCGAAGACATAGGTGGGTGCGCGGAAATTCCGCATCGGCAAGGTGCTGTACTGCTTTTCCATGTCGTGGAGGAACCTGCCGTAGACATCCCCGTCCAGGCTTCCCAGCACCGGCTGCTGCAGATTGCCGCGGATGCCGGTGGGATTCCTGGTGTACTCCACCCACTTCTCGGCGACCTCCGGTTCAGCCCACATCATCGACAACTCGATGGCCGCCTCGCGGGACGGACTGGCCTTCATCACCGCGAAGGCGTTGACGAAATGTCCGACCAGGCCGTTGGGCTGGACCGCATACGGCTGCTCCACCGGGATGCCGTTCATGTGATGCTCCGGCGAAACGCCGCGGAAATGGCTGTACATATAGGTTCCGCCAGGCAGGAAGAGACTGTTGCCGGCGAGGAAATCGCGCTCGCAGTCCCGCCAGTCGAGGGTCCGCCAGTCAGGATTGACGATTGGCTGGTACCGGGAGAGTTCCTCGAAGATTTTCAGTGTCGCAAGAAAGGCCTCGGCCTTTTTCGCGTCGTACTGTTCTTCGATCACCAGTTGCGGATCGGCAAAATGGCTCTTGAAGATATATTCGAACAGCGCCTCGATCCTGTTGAACGAACTCAGGTGCAGAAAGGGGATCCCTGTGCCGTGCTCCTTGTTGTAGGCGGCCAGGGCCCTGGCATAGGCAAGGAAATCCTCCACGGTCATCCCCCGTTCCTTGACGGAGATGCCCAGTTTTTCCGCTGCCTGCCTGGTATACCAGAGACAGAAGACGATGCCTTCGATATACGGGCCGGCAAAGATGCCTCCCATCCGCTCCTTGTAGTAGGGCGTGCTGACGATAAAATCCTTCTGGCTTTCAAGAAATCCCGGAACGGAGGTGAAATCGACGAGATGTTTCCGACCCCACAACGGATCGCCCAGCAGGTCGGCCACATGATTGTAGACGGGGATATCGCAGAAGACCACATCCCATTCTATCCTGCCGGTTTCGATCATCTCGACGATCTTGCGGGCGACCCTCATCTTGTAGTAGTCGCCCTCTCCTTCTATGTCCACGTCAAAAGTGAGGTTGATCGTTGTCTCCGGATGAAGAAATTCATACTGTTTCTTGATTTCGTGGACGAGCAGCTCCCGCTTGTCCTCTCCCTTCCAGTGCCCCATCCAGTTCAACTGGGCTGCCTGTACGGAAAAAGGCAGCATCCAGGTCGAGACGACAACCACCAGCCAGGATAAAATTTCTTTCATGCCCTGAGACTCCTTACCTGTTGACAGGGAAAACAGCGTGCACACCCGTCTCTCGACTCGTGACAGCCTCCCTTCTCATCATACTGATTGCATGCAGGATGTAAAATGAAAACTGGCGGGGAAACCGGACAGCTCACTGTTGCCTATCCCACCGCAACAGCAGCGGCGGCAACGGCGAGCGGACGATCCATACCATTGCATATCGCACCGTTACCGCCCTCTCTCAGCCGTATTTCAGGTCGCATCGATATGCCCGGGACCATGCCTCGACCAAGACAGCGTACAGCCGGAAAACCTGAGAGCGCACCGCTGGCGTTCTTGTCAAAGCGGGAAGGATACGTATTCTGTATCGAGATATTTGACGGGTATTTCTTGATTAGTCTTTGGGCGTGGATTATCTATCATAGAGAAGAGCGGGCATTTCCGGAACGACTCCAGACCGCCGGTTGGCAAGAATCCTGAAAACGTATCATGTTGTTGTCTCATGAGGAGCAATATCAAAGACATAGCCAGGACGAACGAGGGTGCGTATGGAAAAACGACGACATCAACGGATTGAAATCAAGAATTTCTGGGCAGATGTCTCTGACGGGAAAGGTTTCTTTTCCGGCGTGGTGACAAATCTTTCACGCTTCGGGTTGGGCATGACAGATCTGCCGGCAAAACTTGACAGCAACCAGAGATTATCCATTGTGATTTCGGGACACGGCAGGAATTTCAAGATGCTGGTCAAGCCCCGCTGGGCGCAGAAAGAGAGCATGCAGAAGTCGGTGGGGGTGGAAATCATGAATGCCCCCTGGGGATGGACCGAATTCATCATGCAGATGGAAACGCCCCCGGACGATGTCTTGGGGGTGATCACCCTGTAGCTCGGATCCGTTTTCTATTCTATTCCATGGCCAGGGGACCGGTTGCGACCGGCCGGCGCCCTTCTCCATTTCGTTGCCAACCACTCAGATTCATGGTAGAAACTGTAAAACCGTGTTTTTCAGCTTCGCAACCGATGCGGTAATGGCAACCCCGCCGGTTTCCGTATTGACCTTCGTGCGCCGGAATTCCTCCCATGAATTTTCTCTATGAACGCATCACCTTCATTTTCGATCCCCTGCACCACATCTGGGAACATGAAAAGATGCACAGGAAGATCTCGATCCTCCTGGTCCTCTTTTTTCTCGGCAGTCTGATCGGCATCGAACTCAAACGCCAGGGATTGCTCCCCGGTTCGATCTCCCGGTATATTCCCGGCAACCACTTCTATGCGGTCCAGGCCGCCTTCACCGTGGTCCTGATCCTCGAGGTGATCAGCCTGATCTTCACCCTGCCCTGTTCATTCAGCCGGTCCGTCGGCAAGCAGTTCGAGATCCTCTCCCTGATCCTGATGCGGAACGCCTTCAAGGAACTGTCCCAGTTCCCGGAACCGATCTCGTTTGCCGGCAACCAGACTGCCATTCTCCACATCCTTTCCGCCGGCTTCGGGGCCCTGCTGATCTTCGCCCTGCTCGGTTACTACTACCGGGTCCAGACCAAATCGTCGGAAGAGGCGATGCGGCCGGTCGATCTCTACAGCTTCGTCGCCGCCAAGAAAGGCATCGCCCTGATCCTGCTGGTAGTCTTCTGCATCATGGGTGTCGACAGCGGCATCCAATCCGCCATCGGGACAGAGGAGACCGACTTCCTCCATGAGTTCTATACCATCCTGATCCTCACCGATATCCTCGTCGTCCTCATATCTCAATGCTTTCAACCAAATTTCGGCGCAATATTCCGCAATTCCGGCTTCGCCCTGTCGACCCTGATCATCCGGATTGCGCTGGCTGCCCCGCCCTACTTCGACGTCCTGCTCGGTCTGACGGCGGCCCTGTTCGCCATCCTGCTGACACGGATCAGCGGCCTGCTCTTCATCAAACAGCCGAAAGGGAAATAATCGACACACTGCGCCGGAAACCGGTCGAGAAAGGAGCAGGCCGGTCGCCGCTCAGTCCCAGATGCCTGCCACCACGGCTCCGCATTCGGGACAGGCACCGTTCGCCAGCCGGTTCGCCCGCACGGTGAAACCGGTCCGCTCGATCAGACGGAAGCCGCAGGCGCCGCACAGCGTGTCCTCACCCCCGGCCGTCACGTTGCCTTCATAGACATGGAGCAGGCCCTGCTCCCGGCCGATCCTGCTGGCGGTATGCAGGGTTGAGCGCGGCGTCGAAGGGACATCGAGCATCCGGTAGGAAGGGTGGAAGGCGGTGACATGCCAGGGAATGTTCCGATCGATTGAGGCCAGAAAACCGGCTATCGCCGCCAGTTCCTCCGGCGAATCGTTCATCCCGGGGATGACCAGGGTCGTGGTCTCGACCCAGACGCCGAGATCATGGAACAGCCGGACGCTGTCGAGCACCGGCTGCAGCCTGGCGCCGCAGACCCTGCGATAGAACGCGTCGCTGAAGGCCTTGATGTCGATATTGATGGCCGTCAGCACCGGGGCCAGCAGCTCCGCCGCCTGCCTGCTCATGTAGCCGTTGGAGACGAAGATGTTCTTCAGGCCCCGCTCAACTGCCAGGACGCTGCAGCGGTAGGCGAACTCGAAGAACACCGTCGGTTCGACATAGGTATAGCTGATCGACCGGCAGCCACACCCCAGCGCCGCCTCCACCACGCTCTCGGGCGTCCGGTCGATTCCTGGCGGTTCGCCTGAACGGTCATGCACCTGGGATATCGAGGCGTTCTGGCAGTGCAGGCAGCGAAAATTGCAGCCGACCGTGGCGATGGAATAGGAGAAACTGCCCGGCAGGACATGAAAGAGCGGTTTTTTCTCGACCGGATCGACATGCTCGGCAACCAGCCGGCCGTAGACAAGGGATACCAGCTTCCCCCCTCGATTCTCGCGCACCCCGCAGATCCCTCTTTTGCCCTCGCCAATCAGACAGTTATGGGGGCACAGCCCGCAACGGACCGCCTCACCTTCCCGCTCGTAAAACATGGCTTCGTATTCTGACTGCATGATCGATCCCCCCTGCCTGGAAAAAGCGACAACGGATGGAACCGGGCGATGGCCGGTGATCAGATGAAGCTGAGCAGCCAGCCGGCAATTTTCCGCAGCAGCCCGATCAACGCGTTCTCCTTCCTGCGCGCCGATGCATAGCCCCGGATCCGGCTGTACATCTGGTCCTCCTCCGGAACGACCACCAGCCTCCGGCCGTACGGCGTGCCGGCATTAACGATGCCTTCCATGTGCCATTTTTTCATTGGACCCTCCCCGTCTGGAATACCAATCAAAAACGCCACGACAACCGTAATCGTTCTCAGAATACCACAAAACAGGCCCGTCCGTCAAACGCCCAGAACGAACAATAATTATATGTTTTTTCTACACAAATCGGCAAAGAGGACTAACCGGAAGCCCCGGCCGCGTCCTCTGCGTCAAGCACATCCGAATCATGCCGCACCCACCCCTCACGTTCCAGCAGGTAGAAGGGTTTGAAGGCGCTCTTGTAGCTCATCGCCGCCACCTCGCGGATATAGTAGCCGAGATAGAGGTAGTCTATACCCTTCTCCCGGCAGAAGTCGATGAGGGTGAGGATGTTGAACGTCCCCGGACTGCGGTCGCTCTCGTCCGGATCGAAGTAAAAATAGACGGCGTTGAGCCAGTTCCGGCCGATGTCGACGATTGAGGCGCCTATCAGTCTTCGCCTGAGACGGAATTCTATCCGGCAGCTGTCGACGATGCCGTTGAGGAAGAATCCCTGGTAGTATCCTTCGGCGGTATTGTTGTGCTGGGGATAGCGACAATCGAGGAAAGTCCGGCAGAGTTCGAGATTCTCCCTATCCTGCTCAAGCGGTCGGATCGCAACCGTCAAATCGGCGTTCCGCTTCTTCACCCGCCTCTGGTTCCGGTTCGGCCGGAATTCGCGGACATCGATCCTGATCGGGACGCAGGCCGAACAGGCGGCGCAATGCATCGTGTAGAGGCAATTGCCGTTCCGCCTGTACCCGGCGGCAAGAAAGAGTTCCATGACCCTTTCACTGACAGGGCCGAACATCGCCTGGTGAAACGTGGCGACGAAGGCAAGTCCGTACGGGCAGGCTGTCCTCAGGTCGACAAAATAGGGTTCCACCCTGCTCCTGATCCGGGCGAACTCCTCATTGCACTGTTCATCGTAGGATGACATCTGTCGCTTCCTCCACCATCACTGATCTTCGCTGCCCGGCAGGATCACCGCCTCGCCCTTTTCGCCGTTGCACTTGACGGCAAAGGGCCTCTCCGGCCGGATATGACGGATATACCTCCCTTCCTGGACGACAGGCTGGAGTTCGAGCCAGGCGAGATCGAGCAGGTCGCCGGTGCCGCCGAGGTCCCTGCCGGGCGGTGTTGCCCCGGCGAGATTGACCGTCAGATAGGGGATCCCCAGGGAGGTCAGGTTCTGAAAAAAATGCGACCCCTGGGAGGAATCGGCCCGCAGTTGCCCGCCCCGGACCTCGACAATGGCCCCCACTCCGGCAATATCGCCCCACTGGACCGGGATGCCGAGCCAGGGATCGGCCGTTCCCCAGCGCCCCGGCCCGACCAGCAGGAAGGATCGCTTCTGCTGCCGCAGCATGCGGCCGATGCCTCCTATCTCGGCCGCGATGGCCCGCGTCGCGGCCTGGTCCAGGGATTGCTCCCGGACATAGATGACATCCGTCATTCCCGTAAACAGACCATGGCCGAGCGACTGGCCGGAGACGCAGATGGCCCGGCGGCGATCCCGGTCGCTGATCGAGACCTCGGTCCGGTCCCTGCCGGTGGCCATTGGCCGGATCTGGAGAAAATAGAAGCTGCTTTTTTCGGCCTTTGGCTCCAGATCGACGGCGAACTCGATCTCCACCTCGCACCCCATGCCCTCACGGCCGATGCGCAGCAGCCGGGTCAGAATGTGCGGCAGGGGATAGTCGTCGTATTTGAGGATCCGGGCAAAGGTGACGATTTTCGGTCCAGGGACGGCGTCATCCCGGATCCGGTGCTCTCCCGGCAGATAGGTGGAGGCGAGCAGCTGCACCGGCGCCTCGTTCTCCGCCTCCTGGATGTCGCGCCGGGTCAGGTTGGAATTCGCCCCTCCGGCAAAATCGCCGCACATGTCGAGGGCATAGAATTGCCGCTGACTGTTGCTGAGCATTTCCTCGACGGTGGAGAACTGCACCAGGTGCCGCGGGCGGGCCGGTGAGAACCACAGCGATTTTTCGCCTTCGACCACCGTCCTGCCGGCCCCGAGCGCAAGACTGACAATGCCTTCCTCCGCGCGCATGCCGGCAACCGGGTAGTAGTTGTACGACTGCGCCACGCCCGAGATGGCGGGATAGTGGAAATCGCGGTAGCGCCTGCCGACGGCCTGCTGGACGATGACCGCCATCGCATCGTCCCGGTTCTGGCCGGAAATCCGGGAAAACGCCCTCGGCCCCTCGAACCAGGTCGAGGCATAGACCAGCTTGATCGCCGTCTCCAGCTGCTGCCGCCGCTGGTTGAAGTCCGGATGATTGTTGGCGAGGAAGAAGGTGGAATACAGTCCGGCATAGGGTTTGAACTGGCCATCCTCAAGCAGGCTCGACGACCGCACCGTCAGGGGCATGGTGAATCGCTGCAGGAAGGCGGCGAGGTCGCGGCGCAACCACTCCGGCAGAGCGGATGCGAGGAAGCGGGCGGTGACGGTTTCGTCCGACAGATCTTCCTGCCGGTGCAGGCCGTTTTCGGCGATGAAGGACTCGAACGCGTCGGCGGTGATGATGCAGGTCTTCGGGATACTCACCGGGTGCCGGGCCAGGATCGGATCCGCTCCGGCAATTCCCTGCAGGCAGGCCCAGATGAAAGCCAGCCCGCGGGCCTTGCCGCCCATCGAGCCATTGCCGATTCTGACGAAATCCAGCACATCGGGATCGTATGCGGCCGGCGAGAACCTGGCCACCACCCCGCGCTGCCGCAGTTGCCGCAACGAATGGACCTTGCAGACGATATCGTTGCGCATGGTTTCGGTATCGGTGATCCCGGCGAGGACCTCCCGGTGCAGACGCCGGCCCAGCGCCACCTCGGCCCGGGCCATCACCCAGTTGCAGAAGTGGTTGCGGTCGGCGTGGTAGCGCAGCGAGTCCGCCGGCAGCTGCCTGACACACTGCTCGAATTCGACCAGGTTGGCGGCCCTGCCGACAGCGCTGCCATCCGGCAGACGAAAGACGAAGTCCCCGAATCCGAGATGGTCGAGAAAGAAGGCATGGACCTCGTCCCTGATCAGCGGCGAGTTCTTGTCGATAAACATGGCCGGAATGCGTTCTGCCACATGCCGCAGCGAGGATTCCGACGACAGCAGCAGCAGCGGCAGGTCGGGGACATCGTCACGGAACCGGGTCAGCAGTTCTATCCCCGCATTTCCGTCCATCTTTCCCTGGCGGGAGAACCTGGCGTCGGAGATGACGGCGAACACGTAAGGCCGGTAGGCCTCATACAGGGCCAGCGCCTCCTCGTAGCCGGTGGCCATCAGGATCTTCGGCCGGGCTCGCATCCGCAGCAGCCGGTGCCGCTCGTTGAGGCTCTCGTCGAGTACCGACTGGGTCTGCCGGACGACTTCCCGGTAGATCAGCGGCAGGAAAATGGATCGGTAGAAAGGCGAATCCTCGATGTAGATGATGACCCGGACCATCGCCTTCTGCGTGTCGCTGTCGACATTGCGGTGATCCTCGACATTCTTGACAATGGCCAGGAGCAGGTCTGCCTCGCAGCACCAGATGAATATCCTGTCGATCCCCTCGGTGCCGGATCGTTCCAGGAAGGAGGGCCGCAGGCTGTGGGCAAGAAGGATGACCGGCAGGGCGGGGCGGATCCTCTTGATCGCGCGGCCCAGTTCGAAGGCATCCACGCTGCCGAGGAACGGCATGGTGATGACCAGTTCAAAGGTCCGGCGGGTGACGATATCGATGGCTTCAGCGGCGGTCGAAACCCTGGTTATTTTCGGCGGTCGGCTCAGGTTGAGCCCATGGTACTCGTTGATCAGACGGGTCGCCAGGCTGCCGTCTTCCTCCATCAGGAAGGCGTCATAGAGACTCGATACCAGCAGGATTTCCTGCACCTTGAACGGCATCAATTCATGAAAGATCTTGAAGTGCGGATCAAAATCAGGATTGATCAGCCCGCTTTCGCGGCGCGGGCCCGAATGTTCGAGCGGGGAGGGACAGGAGTTCTGCGGATGGGTCAAGGTGTCCATGGCAACATGGTATATCCCTTTTACCGAAAAGCAAACCCTGCCGACTTGAGCCGGAGGGAAATTCAGGACCCGCGGCTTCCCGGTTCTCCCTGCGTGGCGGCTTCATCCGACAGCAGTTCAAGTTCCTGCGGGGTGTTGATATTGTTCCATGCCCTGAGGTAATCGGCAGGAATCACCGGCGAATGCACCTGCGGACGACGGGCGACCATGCCGATGCGCAGTGTGCCGGAAAGGCGCAGTTCCTCGAACCATACC
>WBUQ01000130.1 GCA_008933635.1 Desulfobulbaceae bacterium
GGCCTATGCGGTCCTCTCCGATGCCGAAAAGAAGAAACAATACGATACGTTCGGCTCGACGCAGTTTCATCAGCGCTATTCCCAGGAAGACATCTTCCGCAATTTCGATATCAACGAAATCCTGCGGCAGTTCAATTTCGGAGGCGGGTCGCAGAATATCCACTTCGGTGGTGGCGGGCCGGGAGGATTTTCCTTTTTTGGCAACCAGACCCGCGGTGGATGCGGCGGGGGGGGCTGTGGCGGACAGATGAAGGGCCAGGATCTGACCTACCAGATCACGGTGACCCTCGAGGACGTCATGAACGGCGCCGAGCGCAACATTACCCTGCGCACCAATGGCAAGGCCCAGAACGTGAGTGTCAGGATCCCGAAGGGGATTGAAGAGGGGAAAAAACTCCGGCTGAAGGAGAAGGGTGGCGCCTCGCCTGACGGCGGTCTTCCTGGTGACCTCTTCCTGAAGGTGGAGATAGCCCCGCACGATCGCTTTGTGCGCGAAGGCGACGACCTGGTGACGGAAAAGCTGGTAACCTTCAGTGAGGCGTGCCTCGGGACCAAGGTCGAAGTGGAAACCATCGAAGGCAAGAAATTCGTGGTCACCATTCCGCCTGGCTCGGTCAACGAATCCCGTCTGCGCCTCAAGGGGCATGGCTTGCCCATGGGGCCTATAGGTGAACGGGGAGATCTGTACGTCAAGGTTGGAGTGGCGGTGCCAAAGGAATTGAATCAGGAGCAGGAAGACCTGATCCGGGATCTGCAGAAGGCCGGACTCTAGCGCCAGCCATAGCGGACAGGAAGAAAAGAAGGCCCTGCCACCCTCTACTGCAATGCGGAGGGTGGCAGGGCCTTTGTTGTTCAGGCGCGGCGGTTCAGTAGCGCTGGTCCGCGAAATTCAGCCAGCCGCCGGCGGCGACGAGATCGCGGTCGAGGCTGTTCAGGGTGAACGTGCAGGAGACCGCGGGGTGAGCTGGGGCGTCGGAGATTGCCGTCATCGTGCTCTGCTGCAGATCGACAGCCACTTCCACATTGCCCGGCAGGGCAAAGAGCCGGTCGAGATCCGCCCTGCCGAGTTCGATGGCGAGGATGCCGCAGTTGAACATGTTCTGCCGGAATATCCGGGCGAAGCTCTCTGCGATGATAATGTTGATATCGTTGACCTCGAAGGCCCAGACGGCATGCTCCCTCGATGACCCGCAACCGAAATTGGCCCGGGTGATCACCACCCTGGCACGCTGCATGGCCGGCGACTGGTGGTCGAAGGGTTTGCCGTCGAGCAGCAGATCCTCCAGGAGATGCGGCTTGAGCGCAGTCTTGGTGATTTCAGTGAGATACTTCGCCGGAATGATCTCGTCGGTGTTTATATCGTTTCTGTCCAGAAATACAGCAGGACCGCCAAATTGTTTCATAATTGCTCGCCTCTCATGCGGTATCAAAGGAATGTTCGCGGATCGGTGATCGCGCCGGTGATTGCGGCAGCTGCAGCCGAATAGGGGCTCATCAGGTGCACCATGCCGCCCTTGCCCATCCGGCCGTTGAAGTTCCGGTTGGTGGTCGAGGCGCAGACCTCTCCTTCAGCCAGAACGCCCGAGCTCATGCCGAGGCAGGCGCCGCAGGTCGGGTTGAGGACGCAGAAACCGGCATCCAGGAAGATCTTGATTATGCCTTCCTCAAGCGCCTGGCTGAAGATTTTCGGTGTCGCCGGAGTGACGATGCCCCGGACTCCCGCCGCCAGACGCCTGTCCTTGAGCAGGGAAGCGGCATCACGCAGATCTTCGATCCGGCCGTTGGTGCAGGAGCCGATATAGATCTGGTCCACAGGAGTGCCGGCCATTTCGGCGATGTCCCTGACCTGGTCCGGTTTGAAGCCGAAGGTCACCTGGGGGGCAAGATCGGTGACATTGAAATCGATCGTCGCGGCATAGACGGCATCGGCGTCGGAGTGCCATCTGGCGAAATCGGCGACCGCGGCATCGATATCGGCATACTGATCGTGGATGAACGGCCAGAGGTATTCGGCAGTGACCCGGTCGGGCAGGCAGATGCCGCAGGTGGCCCCGGCCTCGACGGCCATGTTGCAGATGGTCATCCTGGCCGACATGCCCATGCGGTCGATCACCGGACCGACGAACTCGATCACCTTGTCGGTGGCGCCGTTGACGGTCAGCCGCTTGATGATCGCGAGGATGACGTCCTTGGCGGTGACACCGGGCTGGAGCTGGCCGCTGATGACGATTTTCATTGTCTGCGGGGCACGGAAGGAGCAGACTCCCTTGTAGATGCCGACCTCGAGATCGGTGGTGCCGACACCGGCGGCGAAGGCGCCGAAAGCCCCGTGGGTGCAGGTGTGGGAATCCCCCATGATGACGGTGTAGCCGGGCCGGACAAAGCCCTTCTCGGGAAACAAGGCATGGCAGACACCGTTGGCGCCGACATCGAAGAAATCCCTGATGTTGTGCCGTCGTGCCCAGTCGCGCATGATCTTGCCCTGGGTTGCGGTCTTGGAATCCTTGGCTGGGGTGACGTGGTCGATGACGGCCTTGATCCTGGTGCTGTCGAAAACCCTGTCCATGCCTTTCTCAACCAGGTCCATGATGGCTATCGGGGTGGTGATCTCATGGCACATGACCACGTCGAGATCGAGTACCATATTTTCGGGGGAGGGGGTGTCCCGCAGGTGGGCGGCGAAGATCTTTTCAGCAATAGTCTTTCCCATTGATGAGCTCCAGAAGAAAGGTGACAGATGTCTGCACAAACCCGGTGGGATTTGCTTCTCGCGGCGAACGTGGTACTATGCTCACCAGTCCGGCAGTAAAATCGATGATGCGATGCGATCAGGGACTGAACAGATTACCCGAAAATCAGCAAGCTGGCGAGACCATATTTGCCCGACCAGGCTGACTTTTCTCTCTTGTCTCCAGGAGTAATGCCATGAATGCCTTTTGCCGTTTGCTTGTGCTGATCCTCGCTGTTCTGCTGTCAGGAGAAAATGCCTTGGCGGCCCATGGCATCTCCCTGTCCGGGACGCTCAAATATCCGCCGGATTTCTCCCACGTCGACTATGTCAACCCTGACGCACCGAAGGGCGGGAGGCTGGTGCTGCACAGCCTTGGCAGTTTCGACCAGATGAACCCTTTCATTCTGAAGGGCTCGGCGCCCTTCGGCATCGATTCGTTCGTCTTCGAGACCCTGGCCGAAAGCAGCCTGGATGAACCCTTCGCCCAGTACGGGCTGATCGTCAAGGATATCGACAAGGCGGCAGACAACCTCTCGGTGGTCTTCACCCTCAATGAAAAGGCCAGGTTTTCCGATGGCAGCCCGGTGACGGTGGAGGATGTCGCCTTCTCCCTCGAAACGCTCAAGAGCGACAAGGTTCATCCGTTTTATTCGTATTATTACAAAGACATTGCCGGAGCAGAGATCATCGACAAACAGAAGATCAGGTTCAATTTCGCCAGGGACAACCGGGAGCTGTACATGATCGCCACCCAGATCCCGGTGCTTTCGAAAAAATTCTACAGCACCTACGGCTTTGGTGAAGAAACGAAGACCGAAAACGTCCTCCGCCCGCCGGTGGCGAGTGGCCCCTATGTCATCGCTGCCGTCAATCCCGGCAAATCCATCACCTACAGGCGAAACCCCGAGTACTGGGGCAGCAGGCATCCGATGCGCAAGGGGATGTTCAATTACGATGAGATCGTCATCAAGTACTACAAGGATCCGGTCGTGGCGCTGGAGGCCTTCAAAGCGGGGGAATTCGACTTCATGATGGTCAACATCGCCAAGCAGTGGGCGAGAGACATGGAAGGGGGAAAATTCGCCAGCGGGGCGATTGTCAAAAAAGTCTTTCCCCACTCCAACAATGCCGGCATGCAGGGCTTTCTGATGAATACCCGCAGACCGCTGTTTGCCGATCGCCGGGTCCGTGAGGCCATGGGGCTTGCCTTCGATTTCGAGTGGACCAACGCATCGCTGTTCTTCAACCAGTACACCAGGAGCAATTCGTTCTTCAGCAACTCCTATCTCGCTGCCACCGGGCTGCCGTCGGAGGACGAACTGGCGCTGCTCGACCGATTCCGCGGCGAACTGCCGCCGGAGGTCTTCACCACTTCCCTCCAGGCCCCGGTAGTTGAGGGACAGACCGGTCTTCGCGATAATCTGCGCAAGGCCAAGAGGCTGCTGACCGAGGCAGGCTGGACGATCCGTGACGGCAAACTGGTCAATGCCGAGGGCAGGGTTTTCAGTTTCGAGATACTGCTGTCGTCGGCGACATTTGAGCGGGTCATGGCCCCTTATGTCAAGAATCTCGAGAAGCTCGGGATGCAGGTGCGCTACCGGACCATCGATCCGGCCCTCTACGAGGAGCGGATGCAGAAATTCGACTTCGACATGGTCGTCCATGTCTATGGACAATCGCAGTCGCCGGGCAACGAACAGCGCAATTTCTGGCATTCGGAGTCGGCAAACAGAAACGGGTCGAGCAATTATGCCGGGATCGCCTCGCCGGTTGTCGATTTCCTGGTTGACCGGATCATCTACGCCGCATCCCAGGAAGAACTGATCACCGCCTGCAAGGCCCTGGACAGGGTGCTGTGGTACGGCTACTACCTGGTGCCCAACTGGTATCTGGATGGCCATCGTCTCAGCTACTATCCGAAATTCGGCCAACCCGATAATTTGCCCTTGTATTACAACTACCTCCAACTGCTGACGACATGGTGGGCCGGCACCGGCAAAAATGCCAAGTAATGAAAAATATGGGACAATCATCGGTCAAGTATTCGACTGTGGCCTCAGCATTGCATCTAAATAACTGTTTCTTGATGGAAAATTGTTCTTTTCCCTTGACTAGCGGAAAATGTATCTGATAAGACGAAAAGGAGGTCTCCTTCAGTCTGGAGATACATGTAGGGGGGTGTGCACGTTTTTTCATTGACAGGAAGCGGGTGTCCTGTCGCTACGCTGGAGGTCGGTTGGTATGTCTGAACGTGTTCGAGGAAAAGTCAAATGGTTCAATGCGAGTAAGGGGTACGGATTCTTGGAAAGACCTGATGGTGAGGCCGACGTATTCGTGCACTTCAGTGCCATCCAGGGGGAGGGATTCAGAAGCCTTGAGGAAGGGCAGGCAGTGGAATTCACCGTGACCAAGACGGACAAGGGACTGCAGGCTGAGAACGTGGTCAAACTCAGCTGACGACCTTTGCCGGATCAGTCGTAACCCCGATCGGCAGCCGCCGTCGATCGGGGTTTTTTTATGGAAATCAGGCGGGGTAAGCGGTTGGACCGAACCAGCCGCTGTGGCATCGGCATGATCGTGCAAGGCAAACAGTTCGCTCTCCTGCTGAAGGATCTTGAAAAGACACGCGCTTTCGGCCGGCACCTGGGAGAGATGGCCATGCCCGGCGATGTGATCTGTCTCGAGGGCGATCTCGGAGCCGGGAAAACGACCCTCACCCAGGCGATCGCCCTCGGACTGGAGGTCCCCGATGCGCAATACGTCACCAGCCCCTCCTTTGCCATTTTTCACGAATATCCTGGCAGGATTCCCCTGTACCACATGGATTTTTACCGTCTTCACGACGCCTCGGAGATCGCGGATCTCGGTCTCGACGAGTATTTCTCGCTTTCCGGCCTGACCGTGATCGAGTGGCCGATACGTGCGGCCGGATTGCTGCCGTCCGACCGCCTGCTTATCGAAATCGTCAATCCCGGGGATGACAGCCGGGTGATACACTGCACCTGTACTGAAAGATGGGAGGACAGGATGGCCAACCTGCTCCGGATCCATCACGGTTTCATCCTGGCTGAGGGGTGACCCGAAGAACCCGGCAGTGAACTTCCCCGGGGTTCTGCTGCGGCAATGTCCAACATGCCGGAATCCCATTTTTTCTCCGGTTGTCCCGGATTGTCGTTGTATCAGGGAGACCGTTTTCCCTTGACGCTCCGGTTGGGATTGCTATCCTTCCGGTTTCGGCGGCTGACTTCCGCCACTCGGCCAGTTATCAAAATTCAAATTCGATTTCAAGGACATAGATGAACAAGAGAAAAATAGTTCTGCAGGATTGCTGGAAGACTTTCACCACGGATCAGGACAAGGCGCTGCGGCCGGAGGAGACGCTAGAGAGGTTCTACGCCAGGGTGAAGACCCTCGACTGCGTCATTCTCAACGAGGTGAGGCGGATCGACAACGGCCGGCTCGATATCCCGGTCTACTTCAGCATCTGCGGAGAAGCCGCGAGCAGGCTGACCGGGACCAGAAAACAGATGGGCAAGGGTGCCCACCCGGTACAGGCGGAGGCCTCGGCATGCATGGAACTGGCGGAGCGCTTTTCGTTTTTCTCCTTCAAGAACAACGCGGAAAATTTCATCACCGGCGACTACAGATCCATGCGGGAGCAGGGCTACCCGGTGCTGGACATCTCGCTGCTGCTGCGCTCCGTGCATGACGAGACGACGGATGATGCCCGGCTGGAAGATTTGCTGGAAGGCATCCCGATGCAATGGACCTGGGCTACCGCCATGACCCGAGGGGAACAGGTCCTCGTTCCCTTTTCCTGGTTCTTCGCCATCAACGAATTCAATGGCCCGTCGGCCGGCAATACCTATGAGGAAGCGGCCCTACAGGGGATCTGCGAGATCGTCGAGAGGCATGTCTGTTCGTTGATCAACCATGGCAAGCGCCCCACGCCGGCCATTGACCGGCAATCGATACAGGATCCGGTTGCCCGGGAACTGCTCGACAAGTTCGAGGCCAACGGCATCGAGCTCTACCTCAACGATTTTTCGCTCGACACCGGCATCTGCACGGTCGGGGCCCTGGCAGTCGACCCCGCGACGTTCCCGGAGAAGAGCGAGATCGTCTACACTGCCGGGACAACGCCGAATCCCGAGAAGGCGCTGATCCGGGCGGTGACGGAAATCGCCCAGCTGGCCGGGGACTTCAATACCGGGTCGAATTATGTCGCCTCCGGTCTGCCGAAGCCGCTGAGCATGCAGGAGGTCGAGTACCTGACGGCGTCGTCTGAGACGATCCGGATCGAACAGATGCCCGACCTCTCCGACGACAACATACGGGTCGAGGTGGAACGCTGCATCGCCGCCCTGGACAACATCGGCCTGGAGGTGTTCATGATCGACGTCCGCCACCCGCAGCTCGATATCCCGGCCCTCTATACCATCGTTCCGGGCGCTCATTTCCGCGAGAGGTCGATGATCCGCGACGTCGGCCTGTTTTCGGCCAAACTGGTGGAGGAGCTGATCATCGATCCCGAGGAGAAGGAGAACAAGCTGCGGCAGATGGAAGAGCTCCTGCCCGGGGCCTACTATCTCTCGTTTTACCGGGGCAGAAACGCCGCAGAGGCGGGGGATTGCCTGGCCGCCATCGACTATTTCGACCGCGCCCTGTCCCTGTCGCCGGAGGCCGAGGACCTGCCCTACATCTACTCCTACAAGGGCAGCTGCCTGAAGGAGCTCGAGCGGTATGCGGAGGCCATCGACGTCCTGCGCCAGGGACTGGCCGAGGACGAGGAGCGCCCCGACATCCACAACCTGATCGGCGTCTGCCATTTCAAACAGCAGCACTATCAGGAGGCCATCAACCATTTCCAGCGCGCTGTCGCCCTCAACCCCGCCTCAGGCATCGATTATGCCAACCTCGGGGTCAATTACAACCGCCTCGGCAGACGGGACGAGGCCATCCAGTTCTTTACCATTGCTCTGACGCTCGACCCATCGCTCGATTTTGCCAGGGAGCAGCTTGACGCGTTGATCGCTGGAAGAAGTCAGGGATAACCGAACGACAAAGCAAAACCCTTAGCGGCAGCAGGACTGACAGAGGAGAAGCCATGACAAGGGACTGGCGGTTGTGGTGTGCATGGGGACTGCGGATTGCCGTGGTATGGCTGCTCATGCTTCCGGCGTCCGGCCAGGCTGCCGGCTCGGCTGAGCGTTTGAAGCAGACGGCGAGGAAGTACTATTACGGGATCGGTGTCGGCCAGGATTATCCCAGGGCACTGGCGCTGTATCTCGAAGCCGCCCGACTGGGGGATCCCGAGGCCCAGTTCATCGCCGGCGGGATGTATTTCGTCGGACGCGGCACCGCCAAGAACCCCCGGGAGGCGTTCCGACTGCTCTACCAGGCGGCGATCAACGGCAAAAGCAGCCCTGAATCCCAGAAGATCATCGGGCAGACATTTATCGTCGGTCAGGTCGTGCCGAAGAATTACCCCGAGGCGGTGCGCTGGTATCAGGAGTCGGCGAAGAATGGCGACCGGGATGCCCAGAATGAGCTCGGCTTCATGTATGTCGTCGGCAACGGGGTGGAGCAGAATCCGGAAGAGGCGTTCAAGCTGTTTGAACAATCCGCCAGGGCGGGGTTGGCGATTGCCCAGTATAACCTCGGCATCATGCTGTCAACCGGCAACGGCGTTGAGCAGGCTGATCTGGTTCAGGCCTATGCCTGGTTCAACCTGGCGGCTGCCAACGGCTTCAGTGACGCCCTCGCGGCACGGTCCTCTCTCGAAACCGCTCTCGATCCGGAAGAGATGAACAGGGCCCAGCGCCTGTCGGACGAGCTGTTCCGGCAGATCAACCTGGAGCAGCCGGCTCCTCCGTCAGCGGAGTGAACAGTTTGAAATTGCGCTATTTCTGGGAGATATAGGGAAGGGGACGAAACGGCTTAGTCCGGGTTCAGGCAGGCGAGACCTTCTTGCATCGTCTTGAACACCATCACCTTGCTCAGGTTGCTTTTTATCTTGTCGCTGGCAAACGCCTTGCCGACCCCGCCTTCCGTGATCACGCCGAATCGCTTGAGGATATCCTCGACCGCCGGTTGCAGGCCGCAGAGTCCCAGCAGCTGAATCTTCCGGTCCATGATGATCGACCCGAATATGCCGATCAGGCTGGAGTTGATGATATTGAAGGGGGAAAGGTCGACGAAGAGGAAGGTGTCGAGGTTGCTGTCCTGCACCCTGTCGCTGGTGGTGAAATCGATCAGCACCTTCTTCATCGCCTCGAGACCTTCCTTCACCGAATCGAGTTCACCTGCCTTGATGATACATACCCTGCCGTCGCTGACTCTGATCTCGGTCATATCTTCCACCTTATCTGGAGAGAATGTGCAATGTGCTGTTCCATATAATCATTCATCGTTACAAAAGGCTTGCAGATCCGAGCCCTGACGGGTTTACCCTGCCCCTGGCCGCTCCACCGCGGAGGTGTCGATGGCGGGCCGCCCTCACTGCGGCGGCGTCTCAATTGTTCTCGCGCTCGAACAGCAACAGGGTCTGGTCGTCATTGATCGGGGCATTTTTGCCAAAAAGCTGCACGTCTTCCAGGATCGCATCCTTCAATGCCGCAAGGGAAGGGGCAGATGCCTTGCGTTTCAGGCAATCCAGCAGCCGGCGGCGGCCATAGCACTGCTCCTGCCAGTCAGTCCCCTCCAGCAGGCCATCGGTGAATACCACCAGCCGATCACCTTCCGCGAAGGAGAGAGTTTCCTGCCCGTATACGGTTTCCGGATGGATTCCGAGAGGCAGCGCATCAAGGACGACCTCCCTCGCCGTACCGCCTGAGAGGTGGACCGCATAGGGTTGCCCGGCACTACTCATTGTGCACGTATTGGCGAAAAATGCAAGGCATGATCCGGCGACAAAATTGCTGGCCGGCAGCAGCCCGATGATGTCGGCGTTCAGTCTGGCGAGGATCTCGCCCGGGCTGGGGCTGTCCCGGACAATCTGCTGCAGGACGCCGATGATCCGCATCGAGATCAGCGCTGCCGGCAGGCCGTGACCGCAGCTGTCCCCGAGGAATATGCCGCAGCCGGACCCCGTCAGCGGGTAGCTGTAGTAGAAATCGCCGGAGATGCCTCCATAAGGCCGGTTGTGGATCGCCGTCGCTATCCCGGCCTGCCGGAACAGGTCGATCGTCGCCCCGGCATCGGTCAGGAAACGCTTCTGCATCGTTGCCCCGGCAAGGAGGTCCTCTTTCAGCTGCTGCTCCAGGTAGCGGCTGCGGAGCAGGGTCTTGACCCTGGCTACCATCTCCTCTTCCTCGAAGGGTTTCTTCAGATAGTCGCTGGCCCCGAGCTCCAGGGCCCTGACAATGCTGTCCGTTTCCGATTTGGCGCTGAGGATCAGCACCGGGATCTCGGCCAGCGCGCTGTCGCGTTTGAGCCTGGCCAGCGTCTCGAAGCCATCCATCACCGGCATCATGATATCGAGCAGGATCAGGTCGGGCTGGCAGGCCCTGGCGAGGGCAATTCCCTCCCGGCCGTTTTCGGCGAACAGCAGCGGAGTTTTCATGTCCTCGAGGTGCATCGCGCAGATCATGCGATTGACTTCGTTGTCGTCGATGATCAGGATGCCGCCCTGGGTGTTCTGTGGAGTGTCAGCCATGTCGGTGCGTCTGCTGCGTCATCAGGGGAGTCTTTCCTGGTCGAGGAGGGCGTTTTCCAGGTCTTTTTTCGTGACCAGTCCCCTGTCGATCAGGATCTGCCCGATTTTCCCAGGTTTTCTGGTTATGGGCAGGGTGAAGTGGAACAGGGTCCGTCCGTCCCGGCTGTTCTCGGCCCAGATCCTCCCGTGCAGGTCGAAGAGGATCTGGCGACAGATGGCCAGGCCAAGCCCGGTGCCGCCGGCCCCCGTCCGGGTTCTGCTGCTCTGGACGAACTTGTCGAAAATCGTCTCCAGTTCGTTGTCGGGAATTGTTACGCCGGTATTGGCTACCGTCGTTCTGAGGACCGGCCGCCCGTGATGGTCCTCGATCACGACAAATGAAATGGTTATGACACTGTTATCGAAGCAGAATTTTACCGCATTGGAGAGCAGGTTGCGGATGATGTTGCCGAGGGAGGCCCTGTCGAAGAAGACCTGGGTTGTTCCGGATTGCCTGTCGATGTCGATCCGGACCTTCTTCTGTTCGGCGAGATGGATGAATTCATGCGCCGCCGCCTCGATGTCGGGGAGGATGCTGTCGTGCCGGATGTCATAGTCCATTTTTCTGGCCTCGAGCTTCGCCAGGTCGAGCAGGCTGTTGATCAGCGGCAGCAACCTGTTCGCGGAAGATTCGATCTGCAGGAAAAATTTCAGCAGGTCGTCCCGGGAGGAGGTGCTGATCTTTTTCACCC
>WBUQ01000131.1 GCA_008933635.1 Desulfobulbaceae bacterium
CTGCAGGACGCGGTGGGTGACGCTGCCGACGATCAGGCTGGTCAGGTTGCTGAGCCCGCGCGACCCCATGACGATCAGTTCGCACTTCTCGATCTCGGCGATATCGGTGATCCGTTTGGCTGCCGGTTCCTCCATGATCCGCTCCTCGACCCTGATCTTCTCGTCGGCCAGACGCTGCAGGAAGGGGGCTACCGTGCTCTGGCTCTCCTCCAAGATCCTGGCGATTTCCCTGTTCCGGTAAGGTTCGCCGAGGAGCTGCGGAAATTTTTCATGGCAGTGGACGAGGATGATCGCCGCGTCCATCAGCCTGGCATATTCGATGGCCTTGTCGAGTACCGCGTAGGAGTGTTCGGAACCATCGACGGCGAGCAGGATGTTCTTCATGGTGTCGCTCCTTGTTGTTCAATACCGGAGTGTTGAGGGACGATTTTACGATTCGTTCATGGTATGTGCAATCGATTGTAACAGATTGCCGGGAGGTTCACAAATGGCTGGGCGAATGAGATCGTCAGGCGGCAGGTCATCTGCGGCAGGGTTTGGGAGTACAGGTACCATCCAGCAAGTTCATGCCGATTATGAGTTGAAGACGTCGCGAGTACCCGGGGCCACTGTGAAACCTCCAAAATCAGTAGTGGTAATGTTTCGGTATTGCATACAATATAATCATCAAAGCAAATATCCGTACTTCGCTGCTGCGCCGTATAACATGTGAATTTTCGCAAAATGACGAATTTCTTGGAGCGATAGGACATATTTGTGGTGTTGGAGAGCAGGGTTTGCGAACAGATTGCCCTTGATATATGGACGCGGCATATCAAGAATATTACCGGCAAAAGCAGCTGAACAGTTCCTAACAGGATTTCCTTGCTACTGCATACCGCTTGAGATACTATACCTGGAATGTTCGGCATTTCAGTGACATTCGGTATCTACCAGGAAATCGATTGCAAAAGGGGACTACCTGGATGGAGCGCCGTGTGCTTCCATCCCCAAAAGGCATCGCTACACTTTCAGGAGATTATCTCCCAAAATGAGACGTCCTGCTATTAAACGTTATCGATATGATTATTAACGACAAGATTGAGATACCTAAAAGTGCAGCAACTGCAATTCTTCGACTTATGCATTTGGTGGAATTGAATGTACGTGACGATGGAATAACCTCAACAACGAAAGATGGCTCTATGTGTTTCTTTCGCCCTGTTTACGATAAACCATCTGCTACTACCTATGGAATGCGAAGTGCAATAAATGAGTTTAGACATGGTCCATGTTTTAGAAAGTTATATTGCATTGAGCAGTATAACGAATCGGAAGAGCTAGTGAAGTTTAATGTGCGTCTAACGGACGAAAACAATAATCTACTTGGAGAATGGCATTTGGATATTTCTCATGGATTGCATACGCACCCAATCGAAGACGGTAGGAAGGGTAATGCACATATTCCTTTCCCGGGAAGTGTTGTTGATGTTGCACTTGATATCTCAAAAAAAATTAAAATGAGTATCAATTTTTAACTAAAACAAAGAAAATGAAAACAACAAGAAATTTCGATAACTAATCGCTTCAGTGGACCCGGCAAACAGCGCCGGTCCACTGAGCTCCACGTTATGAATGAATTGCACATAATACTCATATATTTCCTTAAATTAAAAAGACAAAAGGTTCACTGACTGATGGAAAAAGCATGTATTTTATTGCTCTGTGGCTGGATTATTTCTTTAGCGGAGTTTCAAAGTGTCGCTTGGGCAGAAACAATGCCCTCTAATGAGGATTTCATTGCACCCAATAGACCTATGCAGATGGAGTGTGTCTATTCAGAATATACAAGCTTCCAAATAGAATCAATTTTAGTCAGTCAGAACACGAAAAATTCCGGAGTTGGCGCGTCAGTATATAAATTTTTAAAGAGTAGTGAGAATAATGATCTAAAGACATTTATAATCCGACCTGGGCAATTTGCTGAATGCATATATCCATCTGGAACTATAGTTAGAGTCAAAGTAGGGGAAGATCATGCTCGTCCCTATGGACTTTGCGGCGGAGATCCAGAAGTCTTTATGTCGTTGTGGGTCAACGAAAGGAAGATTGCATCAAATGTTTGGTTTACTGGTCATTGTCGAGAAGATCAGGATAATCCAGATGTTAGTTTTAAAATTACAAAAGTTCAGGGTCTTTCTATTCAAAAATGTCATACCTCTTATCAACAAG
Organism: Desulfobulbaceae bacterium; assembly: GCA_008933635.1. Classification (GTDB taxonomy): domain Bacteria; phylum Desulfobacterota; class Desulfobulbia; order Desulfobulbales; family Desulfocapsaceae; genus Desulfoprunum. The sequence goes on from WBUQ01000131.1 coordinate 2,212, forward strand.
AAGATCGAGAAACTCAAGAAAATGAAGATGGTGCTGAAAAGCCAACTACACCATTGAGCGTTTGTATAGATTATCCAGATATATCAAATTTTCCAAAAGATGAACGTGAATACCCTTCGAAAAAAGAGGAACAATCTCTTAAAATTGGTGACATTGAACTCGTGAATGGTACTGAAGCCGTTTGCCAAGTTTCACTTGAAGAACTTAAAAGTGATTTTTCGGCTTTTGAAAAAAAAACAAACATCAGCTCAAGCAAGCTCAATCGCATAAATTGGGAAAAATCTGAATTGAATTTGCCAGAAGAATTACAGTTTAGCTATGAAAGTATTTTCGATTTTGACAACGATGGAAAACTTGATCGAGTTTTAATACGTCATTTTCAAACAAATTATATGGATAGCTCCATATTGCTTATACAAACGGGAGAGTCTGAAACTGAACTGAATGTGCCTGATTCGCCTATGGCAGAGACATCTATTCTTCTGCCTTGCCAGATGGATAATTCTCGACCTGATATCCGGAAATGTCCTCCATTTTCTCAAGAGAGTGATGATGCAGGATTTACTGTATCAGGGAAATCTGAAAAAGATTCAGTACATTTTCGAGCAAGGTATTCAAATCTTACCCCTTTTATTTTTCAAGGCGTGAATTATTTGGGCGTTAGCAGCAAGTCCGCTGATACAGAAAACTATGTCGCAATTCTAAAACCTTTACCAAAGGGCAAGATCCAAGAGATGTGCTTATTTCGAAAAATTGAAGAAAATTTCTAATACCATTTGAAACATTATAGATTTAAGAATTTCCTTTCAAATACTTTTTATGAATATTATTCATAACAACCGGCTCCACACGGAACCCGCAAACAGCGCGGGTCCGGTGAGCCGGAAGTTAGTCAATAAACAATACAAAGGAAAATTGCCAAATGACAGTCTTTAAGAATAACGGAAATGATTTTTCGTCTTACTGGTGGTTGGCTTTAATTGCAGCGGTAATCTTTATAGGAAGCGCTGCATCGCCTTTTGTGTTTTCTAACAATCCACAAGCTACTGCTGTATTCAGTGTTCTGTTAACTTTTATTACGACGACAGCGAGTATTCTGGCTACCAAGTACTACGCCAAAATGGATTACCAAAACACCTTAACGCGTTATGGTTTACAGGCTTGGCGGAATTTAGACTCACTTGCAATCAAAGTCGAAAAAGCAATAAATAGGGATACTATTGAGAGTTTCCAGTTAGAAGAATGGTTGCTTGATATAGATAGAGCGAAATTAGGCTGGAGAGATTTGCTTCAAGAATTATTCGCTTTACAAGAAAGGCTGGAAAAAGAGTCATCTGAAATTGCAGTCAGATATCAAGAACAACTTAAATCTGCATCTACACCTGAAGAGGTAAACAAGATACAAAAAGAAAGAGAAGACGCTTTGGCGGAAAAATCTGCAAAGGCTCCCCTACCTCTTCGACTACCTGTGTCAGTCCCTTGCCCAGAATGTGGTACAGAACAAACAGGACTTTTAGGTACAAATTCAGCAGATACTGGTTGGATATTGTGTGTAAAATGTAATGTCAAATTCGCTGTCCACAGGGCTATAGATGGTTCGGTAAGGGTTGGTGGGACTCTAAAAGGTCCCAAAAAGGATACACCCCTTACATGTCCTGATTGCAATTACGAAAACTCAATAGATGCAAAGAAAACAGCCGGAATCATACTATGTGATACTTGTAACACTCATATTTTATATTCTGGTTCAAAAGGAAAATTCAAGGTTGAAAGTCTAGGTGTAACAAACTCTGAAATCTCATGCCCTTATTGTAATGAAAAGCAACAAATATGGATTAACCCAACACGGGAAGTCGCCTTTCTGACATCATGCAAAAAATGCAATTTGCCAGTACAAATCTCTGGTTCAAAGGATAATATTCATACTTCCAAATTTGAAAAGGTAACATCTGACTAACCACCGGCTCCACTCGGACCCCGCAAAAAAAACGCGGGTCCGGTGAGCCGGAACGTAATGTTCTAAAATTCAAGGGTAGAAAATGAAGTTTGTAATTGGGTTGGAAGATGGCAGGAATGAACCAATAAAAGATCTGAATAACGCAACAAGAATAATTCTTGCTGATAAAAACACAGTTGGAGCAGAAGATATCACTTTTGCCTACTGCAGATTTGAAGCAGAAACCTCAACCCATAAGAAGCATATCCACGAACATGCCGAGGAAGTCATATACATTCTTTCCGGCAAGGGAATCAGTGGATTGAAAGATATGGAATTCGAGATGAAAAAAGGCGATACCATGTTCGTTCCTCGCGGAGAAATTCACTGGTTCTACAACCCTTTTCCCGAACCTGTCGAGATGTTATTTATGTATACTCGTCCTACTTTGGGCTCAGCAGGATACAGAATTGTCGAATAGCAACGTGCTGTAAAAAAATGAGCCTACGGATGAAACTAAGCTGTTGAACTGCAGGACTCCCGCCTGCTCGGGAGTGTCAGTGTCCATATTCTTGTCATCGGTAACAACGGACATCTCGGAGCGACGCCTTTCGCAAAATCGGGCGCGGTGTTGAATCAGCGCGACAAGACAAAAGACAAGGAGAGACCGGTGGAAGAGTATCGGCTGCTGATTGATCGTCATAAAGGCGAAAAACGGCAGGGCCCGGGCGGGGACGCCGAGTCGGAAAAAGCTCTCGGCCTGGCCATGATTGACCGGAGTGCACGCTGCAGGATTGCCGATATCGGCTGCGGCACTGGTGCTTCCACCCTGCTGCTCGCCCGTCTGTTGAACGCCCGGATTACAGCGGTGGACTTCCTCCCGGATTTTCTTGCCGTACTCGAAGGCAGGGCCGAGGACATGGGTCTCTCCGAAAAAATAACGACCCTGTGCTGTTCGATGGACAACCTACCGTTCCGGAATGAGGAATATGATATCATCTGGTCTGAGGGGGCGATCTACAACATCGGCTTCGAGAAAGGAATACGGGACTGGCATCGCTATCTGAAGGTGGGCGGAGTGCTGGTCGTTTCCGAGATTACCTGGATTACCGATTCCCGTCCGCCGGAACTCCAGAGATACTGGCAGGGCGAATACCCAGAAATAGCTGTCGCCTCAAAAAAGATCGCCGTGCTGGAGAAGAACGGCTACTCCCCGATCGGTTATTTCGTCTTGCCGGAGCACTGCTGGCTGGAAAACTATTACCGTCCTCTGCAGCGGAGCTGTCAGGATTTTCTCGACCGGAATGGCAATTCTGAAGAGGCACGTGCTGTCGTGGCGGCCGAAAATCGGGAAATCGAACTGTATGAACGGTATAAAGATTACTACAGCTACGGTGTCTACGTCGCCAAAAAGCTGGAGCGTCGATAGCGATAATCCCGGCACAGTGCGGACTGGCAATTCCGCCGCGCTTCATTTCGAGCAGGTCTGTGAGCGCTGGGCAATGAGATGAAGAAATTTTGATTTCTCCGCATGTCATACTTATCTGTAGCAACAGAGAAGAAGGTCTAACCTCAGCGAGACAGGAGGAATTTCTCATGGACAAACCGTACCGAGTGACGCCAGACATCGAGGTTCTTCCCGCCCATTTCCCGGTCCCCGGCGCCGGCTTCCTTGCGGTCAACGCCTTCGTCATCAGGGCGAAGGAGCCTGTTCTCGTCGATACCGGCATGGGCCTGGACAGCGAAGCGTTCATGGAGGCCCTTGCTTCGGTCATCGACCCGCGGGAGCTGAAATGGGTGTGGCTCACCCACGACGATGCGGACCATACCGGCAACCTGCGAAAGGTCCTCGAGGCGGCCCCCAACGCCCGGCTCGCAGCTTTCTCCCTGGCTGTGCTGAGGATGAGCACGGCCTGGCCGATGCCCATGGATCGGGTGCACTGGCTGAATCCCGGAGACAGCATCGACGCGGGGGACCGTCGGCTGACCGCCGTGAGGCCGCCGCTGTATGACAACCCGACGACCATCGGCGTCTATGATGACAAGTCGGAGGCCTTCTTCTCAGCGGACTGCTTCGGTGCCATCATCCAGTCGCCGGTGCAGAGCGCCGATGCCGTCGCCGAGGGTGACCTGGCCCAGGGCATGGCCGGCTGGGCCAGCCTGGACAACCCGTGGGTGCATATGGTCAAGCCGGAGGAATTTGGTCAGGCGCTGGCCAGGATCCGTCAGATGGCCCCGAAGATGATCCTGTCGGCGCACCTGCCGCCGGCTGAGGGAAAAACCGGGGCCTTGCTGGATGTGCTGGCGACGGTTCCGCCTGCCGCTCCCGCGGTTGCTCCGAACCAGGCGGCGCTGGAACAGATACTGGCCCAGGCGCGGGGAGACAGCTGACGAATGGAACTGATCGAGATCATGAAGGATGGGGCGACGGCGCGAAAGCTTGCAGCATTTCCAAAGATTGCGGCGGATGTGGTCAGGGCGACGGCCGCGATGTACAACGCCACAGGATATGTGCCGCCCTGGGTCGGCTATCTCGCCCTCGACGGGGACGACTGTGTCGGCACCTGCGCCTTCAAGACGCCGCCTGCAAACGGCCGCGTTGAAATCGCCTACTTCACCTTCCCCGGTCACGAAGGGCGCGGCATCGCGACATGGATGGCGAAGTGCCTGATCAATCTGGCCGGGTGCGAAGCGCCGGGGATCCGGCTGTACGCCCAGACACTGCCCGGCCGGAACGCATCCACGCATATCCTGGAGAAGCTCGGCTTTACCAAGATAGCCGCAGTCGAGCACCCGGATGACGGCATCGTGTGGGAGTGGGAGCTGACAGTAATAGGGTAATGTGCTTTGCATGGTATGGTGTCGTAGCAGCGACAGGACGACTGCCGGATGGTCCGGCACGACGGACCGGCTGCGAACAGCGCCCGAACCCCGGGTCTGTCGGGGGTCGGCGCCTTCATGACCATCACAACAGGGGGTGACCGCCATGCTTCCAGACGATCTCCGCAGGCTCACCAACACGATCTATGTCGTCGACCGCGACTATAACATCGTCGACTACAACGAGGGATACGCCACCTTCGCCAGGGAAAACGACGGGGCCGACCTCCTCGACCGCTGGCCGATCGGCTCGAACATCCTGTCTTCGGTTCCGGAGGTCATCAGGGACAGCATCCGGCAGATGTACGACAGCGTGCTGGTCGAGCAGCAGATCGTCGAACACGTCTACGACTGTCACTCGCCCGAGGCATTTCGCCTGTTCAGGATGCGGATTCTGCCGTTCATGGATGATTTCGCCATGCATGAGCACTGCCTGATCGTCTCCACCTCCCTGAACGGGGCCCGGGAACTGACGGAGGACGAGATCGCCGCCGGCTATGTCGATGCGCACGGCATCATCCACCAGTGCGCCCATTGCCGGCGAACCCAGTCGAATGCCGATGGCGACCACTGGGTGTGGGTGATCCCGCTGGTCCGGCGCAATGCCGCCTATGCCTCGCACATTTCCCACACAATCTGCCCGGTCTGCCTGCATCACTATTTCCCCGGTGATTGATGAGTTGGCCGCGGGCCAGCCGCGGTCCGCCTGCCAGGTGCCGAATGCTGCCCCATCAAGAGAGGCGCGATGAAAACAGGAATAATGAACAACCCGTCAAAACCGGTCTATGACGAGGCGGTTTTCTGTGGCGAGGCCGGGTTCGACTTCCTCGACCTGACCATCGAAGGCCCCTGCGCCACCGATGTCGATATAGCCGGGTTGAGGCCGGTCCTCGCTTCGTACGGGCTGTCTGTCACCGGCCATACCGATCCCTGCCTGCCGTACGCGTATCCGATCCAGGGGGTCCGGGAGGCCTGCCTGCGGGAGCTGGAACGCTGCGCCGTGATCTTTTCCGCCCTCGGGGCGCAGGTGATGAATATCCATCCCTGCTATTTTTGCCCGCCGTCGATGCGGAAAGAGCTGGTCGCCTTTCATCTGGAGGCGTTGCCGCCCATCGCTGAAATGGCGGCGTCATACGGGCTGACACTGGTCCTGGAGAACTACAAGGCCCCCTTTGACCGGGTTGCCACCTTCAGGAAGGTGCTGACGGCGGTGCCGGGTCTGCAGCTGCATCTCGATTTCGGGCACACCAATTTCGGCAGCGATGGTCATGAGGTATTCTGCCGGGAACTGGGGCCGCACATCCGGCATGTCCATTTTTCCGATAACCGGTCCAGGTCCGACGATCATATGCCGCTGGGCGTCGGAACCGTGAATTGGGAAAACGCCGTGACTGCTCTGAAGGCAACCGGTTACGACGGGACCATCACCCTGGAAATTTTCTGCACTGACCCGACCATGCAGCGCCGCTACCTGGATCTGAGCCGGGATTTGATCCGGGATCTCTGGCGGTAGGCGGTTGTGGTGCTTGTCCTGCAAATGCCTGTTAGTAATTTCATGTTCCCGGCGGGGGGCCGCAGCCGGGGCTGCCCCGGGTGCCCGCCCGCGCGGGCATGAGTCCCGGATGTATCGGCGGAATCCGTTGCAGTCAACCTCAACTCAGCTCGAAATCAAGGCATGGAGACACCCCAGATGGAATATGGAATTACACCGCTGTCCGGCGAAGACCGGGAGCCGGTAATCGATATCTTCAATTATTACGTGGAAAACACCTTTGCGGCATATCCCGAACACAACGTCCCCTATCAGGCCTTCGACATGTTTCTGCAGATGGCGAAGGGCTACCCGGCCGGGGTAGTAAAGGATCAAAACGGCCGGGTTGTCGGCTTCGGGATGCTGCGTTCGCATAACCCGCTGCCGGCCTTCGCCCGGACGGCCGAGGCGACGTATTTCATCCATCCGGACCATACCGGCAAGGAACTGGGGAAGATGCTGCTTGGCTACCTCGAGCAGGGCGCAGCTGAAAGAGGGATCACCAGCATCCTGGCCGGCATATCCTCCCTCAACCCCGGGAGCATCAGGTTCCATCGGAAAAACGGATTCCTGGAATGCGGCCGCTTCCGCCAGGTCGGAAAGAAAAAAGGACAGGAGTTCGATATCGTCTGGATGCAGAAACTGCTCTGATCAGCTGCTGGCGTCGGCCATTCTCCGATGAGAGCACCGCCTCTCGGCGAAACCGCCGGACCATGCCGTCCGACGCCGCTTTTATCCGATTGCAAGGCAGGCAGTGATTCAGCGGTTCCCCCGCCCGCTGCACGATAGGAAAGCTGCCGCTCAGTAAAGACCACTTCAACGTTCAAGGAAGTTTTTGGCCAGCGAGTGCGGCGCCAACGCCGATCCGGTGTCGAAGAAGCCGTTCGGGCAGCTGGTGGTCGACGAGAAGCGCCACTACGACCTCTGCGACAACGAGATCGCCAGCCTCAGGCGTTTCGGCAAGGAATACCTGGCCCTCCGGTCGATCGAAGGCAGCGCGACCCGCCGGGCGAGGGGTGGTGCGGCAGCGAACAAACCGGCGGAGCACCGGTTTCCGCTTCAGGGCGTCCTCCATTTGGGGGACGCCTTTTTTTGTGCCGTTTCGGTTGCGCTGGTGGGTGTCATGTGCATCGATGTCACTGGAATCCCGCCTGCGCGGGAGTGACGGAAAAGGAGGCGGGAGGGACGTAAAGGGCGCGGGAGTGACCGAGAATGGCGCGGGTCGGCCTTACTGCATGATCTTGTTCGACCAGTGGACGGCGAACTTGACCAGGCCGGTGAAGTGCTTGAGCTTGAGCTTTTCCTTGAGGTTCTCGCGGTAGGTGCCGATGGTCTTGATGCTGAGGTGGAGGCGGTCGGCGATCTCCTTGGTCGAGCAGCCCTCGCCGATCAGGCGCAGGACCTCGAGCTCGCGGTTGGTGAGGATGTCGAGCGGCGACATGCTGTCGGCGGTATGCTGGGTGGTGAGCCGTTTGAAGACCTTCTCTTTCACCGTGGCGCTGGCGTAGATGTCGCCGCCGAGGACGTGGCGGATCGCCTCGACGACCTTGTGGATCGCCTCCTGCTTCATGATGTAACCGCTGGCACCGGCCATCAGCGCCCGTTCGGCGTAAAGCGACTCGTCGTACATCGACAGCACCAGCATCGGCAGGCCCTCGTATTCCTTTCTGATCTCCTGGACCAGGTCGATGCCGTTGCCGTCTTTCAGCGAGATGTCGACCACCACCAGGTCAGGCCTGAGCTCGGCGATGGCGGCGCAGGCCTTCTTCATCGACTCGACGCTGCCGCAGACCTCCATGTCCGCTTCCTTGTTGATCAGCTCGCTCATGCCGAGGCAGAAAATCGGGTGGTCGTCGATGATCAGGATCCTGTTTTTCTTGGCCGGAGGCGTCATCGTGGTCAGTTGCCGGGGTGGGCGGAGTGGTCTTCCGGGTTGGCGATGACGACCTCGACGACCGTCCCTGCCTCCCTGCCGCCGGCGACCTCCAGGAAGGCGCCGATGGCAAGGGCCCGGTATTTCATCAGCTGCATGCCGATCCCCACGCCGCCCTGGCGCTCCTCGATCCCCCGGCCGTTGTCGGCGATCCGCTGCCGGATGTAGCCGTCTTCCCGGGCCAGGGTGATGGCGATGGCGGTGGCGGCGGCATGCTTCACCGCATTGTTCACAGCTTCTTGTACGATATAATAGAGGTGGGTGGCAAGGGTGTTGTTGGTGAAGGCCAGCCTTTCGTCGCCGCTGAAGGTGCAGCGGATGCCCGCGGTCATCGCGGTGGTCTCGGCGATCTCGGCCAGCGCCGCCTGCAGGCCGCAGGACACCAGGTGGACAGGGCAGAGCCCCCTGGCCAGGCCGCGGGCCTTGGCCGTCGCCTCGTCGATCAGCTCGACGATCTTTGCAGCCAGGGCCGCACCCGAACCGTTCTCCGCCTCGATCCGCGCCTTCAACGCCGAGGCCAGGCCGCCGATGCCGATCAGGTGTGGGCAGAGGTCGTC
>WBUQ01000132.1 GCA_008933635.1 Desulfobulbaceae bacterium
TTTGAACAGCCCGACAAATTCCCCGTATCCCGATTCGGCCAGCCTGTCGGCCTCGATGAAGCGGAGGGCGGCGGAATTGATGCAGTAGCGCAAGCCCGTCGGTTTCGGTCCGTCGTCAAAGACGTGTCCGAGGTGTGAATCGCCCTTTCTGCTGCGGACCTCGGTCCGGACGGAGAACAGGCTGCGGTCTTCGTGTTCGACGATATTCTCCGGTACCAGCGGGCGGGTGAAGCTCGGCCAGCCGGTACCCGAATCGAACTTGTCCAGTGAACTGAACAGTGGTTCGCCGGAGACGATATCGACGTAAATCCCGGCCTTCTTGTTGTCCCAGTACTCGTTGGCGAAGGGCGGTTCCGTGCCGTTTTCCTGGGTCACCTCGTACTGCATCCTGGTCAGCCTGCGCCGCAGATCCTCTTTCGTCGCCTTTTCGGCGGCAAGGTCGACAGTGACTCCGGTCCAGGTCCTGTTCAGGAATTCGTCGCGACCTGAGCGCGAACGGTAGAAGCTGTACCGGATCGGATTTTCCTTGTAGTAATCCTGGTGGTAGTTTTCGGCAGGCCAGAAAGGCGGGGCGTCGAGGATTTCGGTGACAACCGGTCCGCGCAGGATGCCGCTTGCCGCCAGCTTCTCTCTGGATGCAAGGGCGAGGCGTCGCTGTTCGTCGTCGTAGACGAAGATGGCGGAGACATATTCACGGCCACGGTCGACGAACTGGCCGCCGGGGTCGGTGGGGTCGATCTGCCGCCAGAAGGTGTCGAGCAGCTTGCCGTAGGAAACCTTCTGCGGGTCATAGACGATCTGCACCACCTCCGTGTGCCCGCCGGCCCCGTAATTCTCGTAGGTCGGGTTTTCGGTGGTGCCGCCGGCATAGCCGGAGGTCACCGAAAGGACGCCATCGAGGACCTCGAAGGGTTTTTCCATGCACCAGAAGCAGCCGCCGGCAAAGAGGGCCTTTGCCGTGCCTTGAGGTGACGCGTCCTTGCGGGTATCCGGTTCGGCCGCGAAGGCCAGGGAAAAAAGACCTGCCGCCAGGATGCCGGCCAGCAGGGTGCCAGTCAAGATGCTGTTCATAGCAGACCTCCAGGATGAAACCATCGGTGGGCAGCAGGGCACTGCCCGTCCTGCCCGTTGGAGCGGATTTCGCCCGGGAGCGGACTGAGTTCATCCGCGATCCCCGGGGTGCCGAGCCGCTCATGGCGATACTCTAGGCACTGTTGATGGCAAACGCCAGCGTGACGCAGCGGGGATTGCGGAAAGCCACCGGAGCCTCCGGCGCACCACTTGTGAGGGCTGCCGGTAACTGGTATATTCCCTGCTCCTGTTGCAGCGCGGCAGAGGCGATGGCTGTCTTTTCTGCCGTGATGATTTCCATGAAGTATCGATGATGAACAGATTCAAGACAATCCTGGGAATGCCGCCGGTAAGGGCGCTGCTCTTCTCCCTGCTGCCGCTCGGCTACTATGTCACCGGGACGTTGAACTATTCCCAGGCCGGCAAGGCGGCCCTGCTTGGCTTCTTGATGCTCACGCCGGCCCTGTACTGGCGGGAGCTGTTCCCGGCATCCCGCCTTGTACGGGCCACTCTAGTGACCGCCATCTTCCTGCTGTTTCTCAATATCGTCTTCCAGGCGGTATTGCGGCATATCTTCGGCGTGCAGCAGGACGACGTGCTGGTGGTCCAGGCGCTGATCAATACCAATGTCGAGGAAACCCGGGGCTTCATCGTCCAATATCTCCGCCCGCTGGCGGCGCATCTCGGGGCTGCCGTGCTGCTGTTCGCCGGCTACTGGTTTTTCTGCGTCCGCCTCTCCCCGGACCGGCAGGCGTCTGGCCGGGGAGAACGGCGGCCCTGGCTGCCTGCCGCGGCATGTGTGTCGACCGTCATCCTTCTGGTATCCCATGTCAATTCGTCGCTGCGGAAGGCCAACCCGCTGTTCTATATTTCCTATCATTACCAGAAAGCGGCCAGGGAGATGGAAATGGCGAGGGAACTGCGTGAGGACCTGGCCGGCGGCGAGTCGGCGGCGATACTGGGAAAGTTGTCTCTGGACAGCGCATCCCGGCGGCGCACGGTGGTCCTGGTGATCGGCGAGAGCGACACGCGCCGCAACTGGTCGCTGTACGGCTATGGACGGCAGACCAACCCGGAACTGGCAAAGCTGCGGGACCGGCTGCTGGTCTTCAGCGATGTCCTTGCCGCCGACGGCTCGACGGTCGGTTCGATCACCAGGATGCTGACAGCGGCGACCGCGGAGCAGCCCGAGCTGTGGAAAACCAGTCCGACGGTCATGGCCGCCGCCCGCCGTCTCGGCTACAAGGTGTTCTGGCTGGCCAACCAGGGGGCGGCAAACAGGGGAATGGTGCCGATCCTCGCCTCCCAGTCAGACGTGACGGTTTTTACCAATCGCGGCATGGACCGCGGCGAGAGCTCGTTCGACGAGGTCCTGCTGGAGCCGTACCGGCAGGCCCTCGACGATCCGGCTGAAAGAAAACTGATCGTCGTTCAGCTGCTGGGGGCTCATCCCGCTTACAACTTCCGGTATCCTGAGAAATTTTCGGTTTTTGAAAAGAGGATCGACGACGAGGTGGCCGAGGGGCTGAGGAAACAGGGGCGGGCTCCATGGGCGATCCTCTTTAGAAACGCCTACGACTGTGCCATTCTCTACGGGGACCATGTGCTGGCCCGGCTGCTGCAGGGGCTGATGATGAAGGAACCGAGTTCCTCGGTCTGGCTGTACGTCTCCGACCATGGCCAGGATGTGGCCCATCACAGCGACTTTTCCGGCCACAATCAAAATGCCAGGGAGCAGTGGGAGGTGCCGCTGGTGCTCTGGCGTTCGCCGGATTCGCCACCACTGGCGGATGCCGCCCTGACCGCCCGCCCGTACCGGAACGATCTCCTCGATCACACCCTGCTCGGTCTGCTCGGGATTCGGGGGGATCTCTACGACCCGGAGCTGGATCTGCTGTCAGCGCAATTCAAAAGCGAGAGGATCATGCCGAGGAAGATGGCCGGCGCTCAGTATGACTGACGGCGGGGTGATCATCCACCGCGTGCGCCGCTGGCGGCTGCGCCTGCCGCTGCCCCCTGCGGCCTGGAGCTGAGCCAGGCCTTGGCGATGCCGCTGCCGAGGATCAGCAGGCAGCCGGCGATCTGGAGCGGCGAGAGGCTTTCGTTGAACAGCAGCCAACCGAAGGCGATGACGGCGATCGGCTCGAAATAGGCCAGGGTGCCGAAGGTGGCAGCCGGCAGGGCGTTGAGGGCGATGACGGCGCAGAGGATGGCGAGGAAGCCGGGAAACAGACCTGTGCCGATGAGCCACAGCCAGTTGGCCGCCGAGATCTCGGGCGGCCGGGCGACGAGAAAGGGCAGCATGATCAGGGAACCGGTCAGCAGCTGGTAGAAGGTGCGGCTGAAGACGTGGACATGGGGCTTGATGGTGCGGTTGATGAGGATGAAGGCGGCATAGCAGCAGGATGCCACGGCGGCCAGGCAGATTCCGGCGAAGTGGTTGCTGCCGCCGGTGAAATCGATGCGGAATTCCATCATCATCGCAAAGCCGAGGAGGGCTGCGGCGATCAGCAGGATGCTGGCGCGGTTCAACCGTTCGCCGAGGAAGAAATGGGCGTAGATCGATGCCGTCAGCGGAGCGAGATAGACCAGCATGATGGCGTTGGCCATCGTCGTCAGGTTCATCGCCTGCACATAGAAGATGATGAAGCCTGCGAGCATGCCGCCGTTGATCAGCACCGGCCAGGTCGGCCATTGCCGGAGGCAGCTGCCCTGCCGGACGGCGAGGAGAAAGAGCAGCATGAAGCCGGCGCCGAAAAAGAGGCGGAAGAAGGTTACGGTCTCGGCGGTGAGACCGGTGATTTTCGAGAAGACCCCGATTGTCCCCATCAGCAGGGCGGAGAGCAGGGCGGCGATGATTCCCCCCAGGTGCATGGTGTCGCCGGTTTGCGGTGGCATTGGCAGAGTCCTTTTGGTGTATGGGATGAGGAAATGCGTCTGTCGTGATACCACAGCGGACGTCATCCGGCAATGCGAAGATGACCTGCCCCCTCCCGTGCAGGCCTTCCCGACGGAGGCCTGAAGGAGGATGCGCAGGAGGCGGCGGGGGGCAGGACTTCCGGCATGAGGAGATGCTATTCGATTGCTTTTCAGCTGCCGATCATATAAAATTTCTCAGTAATATATCAAATCCATTGATCATCACAGGCGGTCTCCACCCAGGTGCGATTCCGGAAAATACTCAACAGGTGGAAGGTTTCATGAACTCTCTCGTGTTTGTATACGGCACCCTGAAGAAGGGATTCAGCAATCATCGTCTGCTCGCCGGTTCGGAGTACCTCGGGACGGCACAGACTGTCGAAAAATATGCGATGTACTCCACCGGAACGCCGATCGTGCTCAAGGACGAGGCGGTTTCACCGATTCACGGCGAACTCTACCGGGTCAACGAGGCGACGCTGGTGGCCCTCGACAGCCTGGAAGGGCATCCCGACTGGTACCGGCGGGAAGAGATCAGCATTTTCGTCGACGGCGAAAAGGGGCGGTATCAGGAGACGGCCTGGCTGTATTTCAGCCTCGACAGGCGCGGGGTCCTGGTGCCGGAAGGGAAATTCCTGAAGGAGGTCCGCCGCCAGGTCTGAACCGCGGCGGCTCGGCGGTTGGGCCTGCCGGCAGGTGGAAGGGCAGAGGTCGGGATGCATTGGCGTGCATCCCGACTTTTTTTTGCCTACATGCAGAGGGCGCCGTGCAGGGCGCGCTGGGCCTGGTTGAACTGCTCCCGCTCGACGATGAACTGCATATTGGTCTGGCGCGAGGTCTGGGATACGGCGAGGATGTTGATATTGTCGGTGGCCAGCGACTGGGCCGCCCTCGCCAGGATGCCTGGCTGGGCAATGTTTGAGCCGATGGCGCAGACGATGGCCACCGGATTGCAGGTCACCAGTTCGAACTTTTCCTTCAGGTCGGCCAGCAGCTCGGCCTTGCAGTCGCGTTCGTTGATGATCATGCCGATGGTATTGGCGTTGGTGGCCTTGCTGATATAGGAGATCTGGTGTTTCGCCAGGATCTGCATGATCCGCAGATCGAAGCCGACTTCGCCGACCATGCGGGTGTCATGGATCTCGACGATCATCACCTTGTTGGAACCGGTAACGATTTCGACCTTCGAACGGGGGGCGATGAAATCCTTGGTGATCAGGGTGCCCGAGTGGTCGGGGTCGAAGGCGTTCTTCACCCGGATCGGGATGTTGTTGATCTCCAGCGGCTTCGATGCCTTGGGGTGGATGGCCTCCATGCCCACGTCGGCAAGCTGGTCGGCGACGTCGAAGTTGGTGTTGCAGACCGGGTGGATGTTGCTCTCGCCGATGATCAGCGGGTCGCCGGAGCAGAGGTGGTATTCCTTGTGGATGATCGCTTCCTGCGCGTCGAGCAGTACCGCCACCTTCGAGAAGGTGACCTCGGAATAGCCGCGATCGAATTCGCGCATGATGCCTTCGGTGCCCTTGGTGTAGCCGGTGGCGAAACAGATGGTGGAGAACGGGTCGATGGACTTGAAACTGTCCTTGATCCGTTCGTCGATGGTCAGCTGCCGGCTGTCCTCCCAGCCGCTGAGATCGACGAAAGTCGAGCTGTAGCCGCGGTTTTTCAGGATGTTGGCGGAGTTGTAGGCACTGTGCATTTCCCCTATCGAGGCCAGCAGTTCGCGCGCCGCCAGCAGCAGGGCCTTCTGGGAAACGTAGCCGGAGGAGAGCACGTTCTCCATGCTGCGGAGGATATTGATGGTCAGATCGATGTGGTCGCTGATGAAGTCGTTGGCCTCGTCGAGATCGAGCCCTGCCGGGACCAGTGCCTCGTTCAGCGTGAACAGGTGGTCGCGTAGGGCAAGCAGCTTGCGCGGGTAGCTCTGCTGTTCCTTGAAGAGCTGGTAGATCCCGGGCTGGCCGGTCTTCTTGTGCTCGAGCAGTTCGTTGGTGATGCCGCTGTAGGCGGAGACCACGTAGATGCGGCCATAGATGTCGTCGGCATTGCGGAGGATGATGTTGTCGATGATCTCGGGGAAACGGGACATCGATGTGCCGCCGATCTTCTCGACGCGGAGGGCTGGTGTGCTCATGGGCTGATGTTCGAAGTGTTGTCCGGGGAGTTGCGACGGGCGTGGGTGGCCGTATATCCATCCGCCGTCGTGGGATTCGGGATTTCCTGGCGCAGTATCGTTCAGAATACCCGAAGCCCGAAAAACTAGCACAGATGAAAGTTAAAGATCAAGACCTTTTTGGCGGCCGCCGGTGCCGCGGGGAGTGGGCGGGGGCGAGCGGCGTCCGGTCTTCAGAACGACCAGCGGAGTCCGAGCTGATGCAGGTTCAGGCTGGGGTTGTTTTCGTAGATGTGGCCGTTGGACTGGTGGCCGTAACGATAGCCGAGACAGAGACGGGGGGTGATCTGGACGGCCGCACCGGCATGGAACAGGAAGAAGACCGGGCCGCCGAAATCGTAGTCGCCGAGGGCGGGATCTTCCAACAGGCCGGCACCGACGCCGGTGGAGAGGGCCAGCCACGGCAGCGGGGTTGTCAGGAAGAGATCGGTCGATATCGACATGCTGGCGCCATTCTCGTCGCTCCGGTGGAGTCCGCTCAGGGTCAGTTCGCCGGCGGTCGTCAGATTCCATTCCGGAGAGACGGACCAGGACCAGGGCAGCTTCCGGCTGAGGAAGAGATCCGCCTGGGTGATATCCTCGCCGCGCAACGAGGTCCCGATCCTGGCGCCCACCGCCCAGATCTCCTCGCCCACCGTCTGGGCGGCCAGTGAAACCGGTACCAGGGCCAGCAGCAGGGCCAGGAACAGGTGGCATGTACAGGTCCGGAAGGTGGTCATGGTCGCTCGCATGTCAGAGGTTGCGTTCTTCCAGCAGCCGATTGAGGAAGAGCCGGTAATGGTTGGGCAGGCTTCGCTTGGGTGCGGAGATGATGAAGAAGGAGCGCTTCATCGTCATCCCCTTGATGCTGATCTCCTTGACCAGGCCGCTCTGCAGCTCATCCGTGACGGCGAACCGGGAGATGATCGACACCCCGAGTCCGGACTTGACCGATTCCTTGATCGCCGTGCTCGAACCCAGCGTCGCACAGACCTTCAGGTGATCGATATCGAGGTCTTTCTTGGCGAGGAAGGTTTCGATGTTGCGCCGGGTTCCCGATCCTGCCTCGCGCATCAGGAAGGGCAGGTCCGTCAGCTCGGCGGCATCGATCGCTTCAGGCACATCGGCGCCTTCCGCGGCGATGAGGATCAGTTCGTCCTCGATGAAGGGCTGGTAGCTGATTTTGCGCGAGGGTATCCGGGCGCCGACGATGCCGATCAGCAGATCGTTTTCCGTCACGCTCTCGACGATTTCAGCGGAATCGCCGATCCTGATCTCGAAGGAAACCGCCGGATACCGTGCCTTGAAGGAGGCGGCCAGCCTGGGGATGATGTATTCACCCGGGATGGTGCTGGCGCCGATGATCAGCTCGCCGGCCACCCCCTTTCCCGTGGCGGTGAGTTCATCCTCCAGCTTGCGCAGGTCTTCGAGGATGGCTAACGCACGCGGGTAGAGGAGCTGTGCCTCCAGCGTCGGCATGATTGACCGGCCGAGGCGGTCGAACAGACGGCAGTCGAGCCGGCTCTCGAGGTTGTGGATATGTTCGCTGACCGTCGGCTGACTGGTGTGCAGCAGCTCGGCAGCCTTGGTGAAGCTGCGGTTCTTGTAGACGGCGACAAATACTTTCAGGTGACGGGTTTCGATGGCTTCGGCCCTCCTGGTTGAGGTTGAGGGTGGCGCAGGCGGAAGTGCTTCCTCCACGAGGACCAGTATAGTGCCAATATTTTTCTCTTTCCAGCTGTTTCTCGATTTTACCGATTGCAGTTATCGGCATTCCGCCTACTCGACGATGAGGGCGGTGCTCAGGTAGCGTTCGCCGGTGTCGGGCAGGATGACGACGATGTTCCGGCCGGCGTGTTCCGGCCGCCGGGCGATCTCCCGTGCCGCCCAGGCCGCGGCGCCGCTCGATATGCCGCAGAGTATGCCCTCGGATCGCGCAAGTTCCCGTGCGGTGGCGATGGCGTCGTCATCGCCGACCGTCATGATCTCGTCGATGATGCCGCGGTTGAGCACCTGCGGCACGAAGCCGGCGCCGATGCCCTGGATCTTGTGGGGGCCCGGGGCGCCGCCGGAGAGCACCGGCGAGGCGGCCGGTTCGACGGCCACGACCTTCAGCTGCGGGTTGCGGGGCTTCAGCACCTCGGAGACGCCGGTAATGGTCCCGCCGGTGCCGACTCCGGCGACGAAGACGTCGACCCTGCCGCCGCTGTCCCGCCAGATCTCCTCGGCGGTGGTCCGGCGATGGATGGCCGGGTTGGCCGGGTTGGCGAACTGGTCCGGCATGAACGCGTCCGGTGTTTCCGCCAGGATGCGGCCGGCCTCGGCGATGGCTCCCTTCATTCCCTGCGCCGCCGGGGTCAGGACCAGTTCGGCGCCCAGATGCCTGAGCAGCTTGCGCCGCTCGATGCTCATGCTTTCCGGCATGGTCAGTACCAGTCGGAGCCTGCGGCTGGCGCAGACGAAGGCCAGGCCGAGGCCGGTGTTGCCGCTGGTCGGCTCGACGATCGTCGTAGTCGGGGTGACCAGGCCTGCCGCCATCGCCGCATCGACCATCGAGACGGCGATCCGGCATTTGACGCTGCCCATCGGGTTGCGGGACTCCTGCTTGCCCAGGAGGGTGGCGGCGCAGCCGGCGGCGAAGTTGTCGAGGGAGAGGAGCGGGGTGTTGCCAATGCTTTCGGTCAGTTTCATCGCGTTCCTTTCAGCAGAGGGTTCGTTTCAGCCGATGTGGCCGTTGGCGTAGATCAGTTCCGGTCGTTTCAGCATGACCCGGGTGCCGGCGTCGACACTTTCGGTGAGCCAGATATTGCCGCCGATGACGGCGCCGCGGCCGATGACCGTCTCCCCGCCGAGGATGGTGGTGTTGGCGTAGACGATGACGTCGTCTTCGATGGTCGGGTGACGCTTGCGGTGGCGGAGCCGGGTGCCCGCGTCGCGGGGCAACGACAGCGCCCCCAGGGTCACGCCCTGGTAGATCCGGACGTTGCGGCCGATGACGGTGGTCTCGCCGATGACCACGCCGGTGCCGTGGTCGATGAAGAAGCCTTCGCCGATGGTCGCGCCGGGGTGGATGTCGATGCCGGTCAGGCTGTGGGCGTGCTCGGTCATGATCCGGGGGATGATCGGCACCTTGAGGGTGAAGAGCTCGTGGGCGAGCCGGAAAATCGAGATCGCCAGCAGGCCGGGATAGCTGAAGATCACCTCGTCGGGGCTTTCCGTCGCCGGATCGCCTTCCAGGGCCGCCCGGATATCGGTGGCGAGGATGGCGGTCACGGCCGGCAGGGTCTCGATGAAGGCCAGGGTCATCTGCTGGCTTCGCTCTTCGCAGTTGGTGCAGGGCAGGTTGTTGCGCCGGCAGTCATGGCGGATGGCGATGACGATCTGCTGGCTCAGTTTCTCATAGAGATCGCTGGTCTCCTGGCCGATGTAGTACTCGAGATTGGCGGCGTGCAGCCGGGTTGTGGTGAAATAGCCGGGGAAGAGGATCCGCCGCGCCTGATGGACGATGTCGATGATCCTGTCGTGGGAGGGGATCGATACCGGGCTGATGTGTTCGTAGCACTCCTTGGTGCTCCACGAGTTGAGCAAGCGCTTGACCACCGCCGGCACCTTGTCGTGGCGGCTTGCGTGGCCGGCCTTGATATGGTCGCAAACGGTGTCGAGGGAGCCGATGGTCGGCTGGGTGCGGATGTTCGATGCCATATAGAATGTGCCCGTTGTTGAAGGGAGTAAAGAGGATGCGCGGTGCTCACGCGCCTCCGCCGTGCAGTTTTTCGATGATGAAGATGCCGTAGGTAGCCCGCCAGTTGGCGAGGAAGCGGACCGTCCTGCCGCTGCTGTTGCCGGTGTCGGTGTCGATGGCGATCTCGCGGACGATCCGGTAGCCGACGTCGCGGGCAAACCGGCGGAAATCGGCCAGGGTGATGACCCGGATGTTCGGCGTGTCGTACCAGGAGTAGGGCAGCTGGTCGTTTTTCGGCGCCATGCCGCGGCACAGCAGCTGCAGTCTGATCGACCAGTGGCTGAAATTGGGGAAGCTGACGATCACCCGCCTGCCGATGCGGGAAAGGGACTGCAGCAGACGGGCCGGCTCGTAGACCTGCTGGAGGGTCTGGCTGAGGATGACGTAGTCGAAGCTCGCATCCGGGTAGTCCTCGACCTCGGCGTTGAGGTCGCCCTGGAGAACGCTCAGGCCGCGGGCGATGCAGCGGGCGGCGCGTTCCTTGTCCTGTTCGATGCCGGCCCCCCGGATATCCTTGGCCGCCGTCAGCCAGGCCAGCAGCTCGCCGCTGCCGCAGCCGAGGTCGAGGACCCGGCTGCCGGGCTCGATCAGCGAGGCGATGACCTGCAGGTCGAAGCGGATGTTTTCAGGTTCGGGCAACGCCATGGAGAAATCCTCTGATCAGGTTGGTCAGCCGTTCGTCGGGGATCAGGAAGGCGTCATGGCCGCAGTCGGCTTCGATCTCGCAGAAGCTCACGTCCCTTCCGTTCCGCTTGAGCCGCCGGACCAGCTCCTTGGCCTGGTAGGTCGGATACAACCAGTCTGAGCTATATGATATGACGAGATATTTTGTGTTGCAGGGGGCGTCCTCTGCCGGATTCAGGTCCTGGGTCATGTCGAAGTAGTCGGCGGCCCGGGTGATGTAGAGCAGGGAATTGGCGTCGAAACGGCGGACAAACTTG
>WBUQ01000133.1 GCA_008933635.1 Desulfobulbaceae bacterium
ATTCAGAACCATCCCGATATTGGCCGGCTGTTACATAGCGATAGTTTCCGCCGCCGCCATCGAGCAGGACATCGACTGGGGCGATGTCGGCGCCGACGCCTACATCGCCAAAGGGCCCTTTTCGACGATGCTGCCTCATATCCTGGCGACAATCGCCGAATCCGAGGCACCCCGCCAGACACCCGGCAGGCATGGCATCCGCGGTGCCGAGAATCTCCACTCCCGGCAGATCACCAGAGAACTCCTCTCCCAGAACAGGCACCTGCAGATCATCCTAGAGAAAACACCCCAGGGAATCCTCTCTATTGCCGACAACCGGGTCTTTTACGCCAACCCGGCAGCCCTGCATATCCTCAGGGTCGGCCTGGAGCAGCTGCTGGGCAATTTCCTCGACAAGGTCCTGGATGCCGCGACCTGGAATACACTGGCCCCCTTCCTCGACGCGGGGGCGGATGGGGCGCGCAATGGACATGAGACGGTCCTGAAAATCCATGACCGCAACATCATCCCCCAGTGCCTGGCGATGAAAGAGGATCCGGGCAACCAGGTCATCCTGCTCCTCGATATCACGGAACGCGCACAGGCGGAAGAGGAACTAAAAAATTCCCTGTCGCTGCTGAGCGCCTCTCTGGAGTCCACCGCCGATGGCATCCTGGTTGTCGACCGGCAGGGGAGGATCGTACGATGGAATCAGAAGTTTGCCGAGATGTGGAAGATACCGCAGGAAGACCTCGTTGTCGGGGATGCAATACGGGCCATCGACCCTGTCCTCGCGCAGCTGGTCGACCCGGCCCGGTATCCCGACACCTTCCCGGACCTGGATACCCGCCCGGAACCATCGCGTTTCGAGCAGATCGAGTTTGCCGACGGGCGGGTGTTCGAGCACTACTCGCAGCCCCAGCGCATCGATACCGCCCTGGTCGGCCGCGTCTGGTCCTTCAGGGATATCACCGCCCGCAAGCAGACGGAGCATGAGTTGTTGGAAAGCGAAAACAAATTCCGCCTGACCTTCAGCTTCAGCCCGGATTCGGTGAACATCAACCGTCTGGAAGACGGTCTCTATGTGGATGTCAACGATTCCTTCACGCGGGCGACCGGGTATACCCCTGAGGATGTCATCGGCAAGACTTCACTGGAAATAAACATCTGGCATGATCCCGCCGACCGGCAGCGGCTGGTGGAGGGGATCCGGGAAACGGGGATCGTCGAGAATCTCGAGGCTCTGTTCCGGAAGAAGGACGGCAGCCTGGTAACCGGCCTGATGTCCGCCAGGGTCATCACCCTCAAGGGCGTACCGCATATCATCTCCATCACCCGCGACATAACCGAACGCAAGAAATACGAACAGGAGCAGCTGAAAATCGAAAAACTGGAATCCCTGGGCATCCTCGCCGGAGGCATTGCCCACGATTTCAACAACATCCTGACAGGGATCATGGGGAATATCTCCCTGGCCAAGGTCTTCCTCGATTCCTCCGAGAAATCGTACAAGCCGCTGGTTGAAGCCGAAAAGGCCGCCAGGCGGGCTGGAGAACTGGCCCATCAGCTGCTGACCTTCGCCCGCGGCGGCGAACCGATCAAGAAGGTGACCTCGGTCCATCACCTGGTGAGCGAGGCCGTATCGTTCGTCCTCCGCGGTTCAAACGTCAAGGGGATCATCGACATACCGGAGTCGGTCCATGCCATCGAAGCCGACGAGGGACAGATGAGCCAGGTCTTTCACAACCTCATCATCAACGCCACCCAGGCCATGCCAGGCGGCGGGACGCTGACCGTCGCCGCCCGCAACGAGCATCTCGCCGAGCACAACTCCCTGCTTCTCGCCTCCGGCCCGTATATCCGGCTGACCTTCTCCGATCAGGGCTGCGGGATCGAGGCGGATACCCTGAAACGGATCTTCGACCCGTATTTCACCACCAAGGCGGCCGGAATCGGGCTGGGGCTGGCCTCGGTCCACTCGATCGTAACCCGCCATGGCGGGCACATCGGGGCCCATTCCGTGATCGGCGAGGGCACCTCCTTCACCCTTCATCTCCCTTCCATCGGCAAGGGATACAAGGAGTATCAGGCCGAGGTGGTTGTCCAGATGTCCGGCGGGCACAGAGGCGGCCCCATCCTCGTCATGGACGATGAGGAGACCATACGGGAGATCGCCTCGTCGATACTGACCCATCTCGGATATCAGGTGACGACCTGCGCGGACGGCGAGGAGGCCATCGAACTCTATGCGAAGTCCGTGGATTCCGGATCGCCGTTCAAGACGGTCATCATGGATCTGACCATCCCCGGAGGTGTCGGCGGGAAGCAGGCCGCCGAGAGAATCCTGTCGCTCTACCCTGCAGCCTGCCTGATCGTCTCCAGCGGCTACTCGAACGATCCGGTCATGTCCAACTACCGGGAACACGGCTTCAGCGGGGCGATCGCCAAGCCCTACAACATCGATGAAGTCGAACAGGTCCTCGGCTCGCTGCTGTCCCGCTAAGACTCATCCGGGTATCTGATCACCCGCAATGATCGTTGTCTATACCAGGTGTTTTCCCAGAAGATAAAGCCTTGACCGGCAACTTTCCAGCCGGGTGGAAGGGTGTCGTGGTTCGGCCTCCTCATGCCTGTCCAGGACCTGCGCTGGAATGACGAGAAAATCCACGCCGCCGCTCCTGCAAAGAGGGGGGATCAGAGATTCAGCTGCTGAGTCGCACTCTTCACCACGTTGTGCAGAAATCTGGATCCGCAGCTCCGGCCGAATGTCGAAAGGAATCCCTCAGGCATTGGTATCGATAAGAGAATCGGCGCCTGCCCGGATTTTCCTGAGCAACGCGCCGAGGGGGTCTTCGCCGTTCTCGCTGAAGCTTACCCCGTGGACAGCCGTCGAGGTGATGGCGCTGTCGAGGTCGGCCTTCAGGGTGGCGAGGTAGTCCGCCGCCTCCTTTGACGCGCAGTTGAAGCGGATGTACACGCCGTCGCCGGTGGCGAGGAAATCGATCCTGAGGTTGCCGAGCGGCGTGAGTTTGAGCAGCAGGGAAAAGCGCCGGGCCGTTTCCCTCGTCGCACCATCGCCGCCGGTTTGTTCCCGGTCGTTTTCGATCAGGAGATACCCCTGATCGAGAAAGGGCAGGGGGAGCGGCACGACTAGGGCATCCTGACGGATGGCCTGCAGCTGGGCCAGCTGGAAAAATTCAATGGTATTGAGAGCCTGTCTGCCGCCCTCGGCCAGTCTGCCCTGCTCCGCAGAATTCTGCACCAGCTCCAGCAGGGCGAACTTCACCGTCTGCACCGCCTCTTCCGTGTTCCCCGCAGCGAGCAGCCCTTCCAGCTTCAGGCCGAGCCTCTCGACCAGCTGCTGCAGCAGCTCCCCTCCCTTGCTGCCGGGCCCGGCCGTGCCGTCCCGCCCGGTGAGGACCGCCTCTTCCTGCGATCGGGTCGGCAGTCCGCCCTGCAGGCTGTCAGCTGCAGCACGGTGGAGCAGCCCTTCCGTTCCCTTGACGAGGAAGGAGAGCTCGGTCAAGCCGGATTCGAGGGCCTGCAGGATTCCTGCAGGGTTCGCGACGGTGTTCCCTCCCGGCTGCACCTGTTGCAGCAGGCGGTTCAGAATCGCCTCCCTGTCCGTATTGCCGGTCTGCTGCAGCGAGGAGAGCAAGGCGAAGAGCTGCCTGCCTGAGGGGGAAAGCTGGTCGAGCCGGGAGAGGGCCGCCGGCGACGGCTGCCCTGCATCCTGGAGGAGAAGGGCGACATCTTGAAGGGTGGATTTCAGCGAGGCCAGGGCTGACTGGTCCTTGCCCTCGGCCAGCAGGCTTCGTATCTCCGCCCCTGACCGGGCCAGGATCTGCCGGAGTATCTCCGGGCCGTCATCGCCCGGCGGCAGGGCCTGGCCGGGTACGGCCTGTGGCAGCGAGCCCGCTTCCTGGCCGGGTACGGCGTGCTGCTGCAGGAGGGCGAACTGCTGCAGGGCCTCAAGGCTTGCGCTGCTGAGGCCGGCCAGTCCGGAGGGGGGAGACTGCTGCAGGAGGCTGAAAAATGCGGAGAGATCCCGATTGGTCCCGGCTGCAGCAAGGGCGCGGCTGAAATGCCGGCCGGCCGTATCCCCGGTTATCTGCAGTTCAACCGCCGGGGCTGTCGACAACACCTGCAGGTCCAGGGACTGGCCGGGAGAGAGCGGGACCTTCGTCTGCACGGCAAAACGGCTGCCCCCAGCCTCCAGGGTAAACTGGTCCGCGGCATTCGCCGCCACGACCACCGCGCGGAGGGTCTGACCGGCTGAGAAGGCGGGCGGATCGGCTCCCGGCGCACCGGTTTTCGACCCGGCCACGGCGCTTGCCGCGGTTGCGAGGTGGCGGTTGATGACGGATAACACGGGTGGTGTCTTCATGGTCCTCGTCCAGCATGGCCAGCACCGCACAGATCGGTTTGGCGGCAGTGTCTGCCGGTGAGCGAAGGAAACGCCGGCAGTTCGCATCGTTTACCCCCATACGCATCGTATGGGCTTGGCGGGACAATGTAAAGTGTTACGGGAATTCTTTCCTGTCAGTTTTCTCGGCCGTCCCCCAGGGGGGATTGCCCCTCCGGAACTCCGATCGGCTTCCGGAGGGCGCCGGCGGCCGGTATGCCGGCAACAGTGGCCGGAATGGCCCCCTTTCTTGACGCGATGCGGTTGGGCAGAAGCCGGCAGGCAGAAAATCGGCACAGCTAGGAAACATCTCGTGCCTTCAGGTCCCTCCTCATGATAATGAAAACGTATTCACTGTGAGGGCGTAAGGAAGCACCTTCGGCGTTCTCGCAGCATGAACAGTCCTGCCGCGGGGGGAGACAGAGGGGCGTTTTTCCCTGTCCCGGGGAATATCGCCTGGCCCTCTGTATCTGCCGCGGCAACCACCGTTTTCTTTTTACCAGTCAGGAGGGGGAAATGGCCAATTTTCTGTTTGTCCTGCGCGACAACAACAACGAGAAGGCAACACGCTGCTTCCAGTTTGCGAAAATCGCCCACGGCAAGGGGCATCGGGTGAACCTGTTCTTCATCGACAGCGGTGTCGACTGGGCCATGAAGGACCGCGACGGCAGCCTGAAAACGGTGACCGGCGACTGCCCCGACGACTACCTGCCGTACCTGGTCGAACACGAGGTGCCGGTTGGGGTGTGCACTCCCTGTGCGAAAAACCGGAACCTCGACGAGGCCGGTTTCCACTCCAACATGCTGCTCGACGGTGGTCCCCACCTGATCGATATGGCAGCCGAGGCGAAGGTCTTCAATTTCTGAACCGGCAGCAGGGATGCCTTCAGGCGAAGGTGTCCCACTGCCTTCCCGACGCCGCCGGTTGCAGGCCAGCCCGCCACAGCGCGTTCTCCGGCGTTGCACAGGGCCGTTGCGGCCGGAGGACCCGGCCCGCCCGCGCTGCGACTCCCCGCTCCGGAAGAGTGCGGCTCCGCATGGATTCCCACCGCCCCTGCCCTGTCGATCCGCGTCGAAAAGGGATGGATATTCTCCGACATTACTGGTAGGAACGTACGACGCATTGCACGGTATCCCCAACAACATCGACGGCAGGCATCAATGCAGAAAACGATCTTCCACACACCGGTTATCAGCCACGCCATGCACTACATTGCCAGGGGCGTTTTGTTTGTCCTGGGCTGGACAGTGCAGGCAAATCCTCAGGATATTCAGAAATATGTGGTGATCGCTGCCCCCCACACCAGCAACTGGGATTTTTTCTATACGATGCTGCTGGCGTTTGCCCTGAAGCTGAAAGTGTACGCCATGGGGAAAAAGTCGCTGACCCAAGGGCCGTTCGGCCCGGTCATGCTCTGGTTCGGGATCATTCCCATCGACAGATCGCAGTCCAACAATGTGGTCGCGCAGACGGTCGCTGCGTTCGACCGGCATGACAGGCTGATTGTCGTCATCCCGCCGTCCGGCACCCGCAACAAGGTCCGGTACTGGAAAACGGGCTTCTACCATATCGCCCATGGCGCCGGCGTTCCCATCGCCCTCGGGTTCATCGACTACAAGAGAAAATGCGGGGGGATCGGCCCGTTTATCACGACCTCGGGCGACATAGAGGGCGACATGGTGGAAATAAAGGCCTTCTATTCCGGCGTCACCGGAAGAATCCCTGAAAACCAGATTGATTTCAAGGCCGGCTGAGGAGGCGGGAGGCATGCGTCCGGCAGGGAGGAGCCAGCGGGAAACCGATTTCGCTGCACACCTGCTACCAGCCTCCCGGTCGGGTGGTTCTGGTGGCCGTCGCCGTCTGCCTGCCGTCTTGCCGGCTCATCTGATGCCTGGGTCCGGGGATATACCCCCTGTCTGCCGACCCAATTTGACGTTATAATGGGTTGATCGGAAACCCCGGCCTCTTGGAGTGACCGGATCTCCCGGCCAACAACCACCTTCCCCCGCCAGCCGGCGGCCCATACTGTCATGGAAATTTTCCTGTTATTCTGCCTTATCCTGCTGAATGGCGCTTTTGCCATGTCGGAAATCGCCGTCATCTCGTCCCGCAACGCCCGCCTGCAGAAGCTGGCGAATGACGGCAATCTTGGCGCCCGGTCGGCCCTCGACCTGAAAAACGAGCCGTCCTCGTTTCTCTCAACTGTTCAGGTTGGGATTACCATGGTGGGCATTTTAAGCGGCGCCATCGGCGAGACGGCCCTGGCTGATCCGCTCGCGGCCTGGTTGGGCGGATTTCCCGTCATCGCGCCCTATGCCAGAGGAGTGGCGATGACGGCGGTGGTGGTCGGGCTGACCTATTTTTCCGTCGTTGTCGGCGAACTCGTCCCGAAAAGGATGGGGTTGCTGGCCCCCGAAAAAACAGCCTCGATCATCGCCCTGCCGATGAAATTGCTTTCCCGCATCGCCATACCCCTGGTCTGGCTCCTGTCGGTATCGTCGAACCTGCTGCTGCGGCTGTTGAGAAAAAAAACGGCCGAGGAGCCGCCGGTCACCAATTCCGAGATCAGATTGCTGATGGCCCAGGGTACGGAGGCCGGCGTGTTCCATGCCAGCGAACAGACCCTGGTTGCCAATGTCCTCCGCCTGGACGAGCAGAACCTGCGGGCGATCATGACCCCGAGGAATGAACTCTATTTACTCGACCTCAATACTCCGGAACCGGAACTCCGGATCAGTCTAGCCGGATGTCCCTTCAGCCGGATTGTCATCTGCCGCGGAGGACTGGAGAACATCCTGGGGCTGCTGCGGACGGCGGACCTGCTCAGAAATGCGCTGGTCAACGAACCGCTGGAGATCGAATCGCTGCTGTATCCGCCGCTCTACATGTGGGAAGGGCTCTCCACTGCCCAGGTGCTGGAGAATTTCCGCAAAACCAACCTCCAGTGCGCGCTGATCGTCGACGAATACGGGGAACTGCAGGGGCTGGTCACGCTGACGGACGTCCTCACCGCCATCGTCGGCGGCTTGCCTTCAGCAAGCGAACATGACGTCAATGATTTCATCGAACGTCAGGATGGCTCCTGGCTGGTCGACGGGGCTGCTTCCATTGAGCATCTGAGGATGAAGCTGGACATTGGCGAGCGGTTCCCCGGCGAAAAGCAGAATGCCTATTTTACCGTCGGAGGGCTGGTCATCCATCTGCTTGGCCGGGTTCCAGCAGAGACCGACGCCATCGAGGAAAATGGCTACCATTTCGAAGTGGTCGACATGGATGGCCACCGGGTCGACAAGGTGCTGGTTTCAAAAGTTTCTCCCGAATAACCGGGGGAGCCGGGTCGGTTGACGGCGACCGGACGGCCGGAATAGCGTGCCGGCCGTCCGGTGCTGCCTCACAGCTTCTGCAGGGCGGCGATCCGGTCCTCGAGGGGCGGATGGCTCCGGAAAAGCCCGGCGAGTCCGCCTTCCTTCGGCCTGATGCCAAACGCCGCGACCTGTTCGGGCAGGTGAGACGGTTCATGATGGACCTGCAGCCGCTGCAGGGCGCGGATCATCTTGTCCTTGCCGGTCAGATAGGCCGCTCCCCGGTCGGCGGTAAATTCCCGCCTTCGGGAAAACCACATCGCGATGATCGAGGCGAAGAGGCCGAACACCAGCTCCAGCACGATGGTGACCGCCATATATCCGAAGAACCCGAGCCCTTCGCCTTCTTCGTCGCCGCTGATGAAATTGTTGATGATGTTTGCGGCAAGGCGGGACAGCAGGATGACGAAGGTGTTCAGGACACCCTGGATCAATGCCATGGTCACCATGTCCCCGCAGGCCACATGACTGATCTCATGGGCCAGAACCGCCTCGACCTCGTCTCTCGGCATGTTCTGCAGCAGGGCGGTTGAGACGGCCACCAGGGCGGCGTCTCTTTTCATGCCAGTGGCGAAGGCGTTCAGGTCGGGAGAGTCGTAAATCGCCACTTCCGGCATCCCGATCTCCGCCTGCTGCGCCATCCGGCGGACGGTGTCGTGCAGCCACTGTTCCGTCGGGTTGCCCGGGCTGACTATAACCCGTGCCCCGGTCGCCTTCTTGGCGATCCATTTCGACATGGCCAGCGAGATGAACGATCCCCCCATGCCAAAGACGGCTGCCATCACCAGGAGCCCGGATGTGTTCCGGGAATCGATCCCGAGAATGGTCAGCACGATGCCGAGCAGAACGATAATGGCCAGGTTGGTTGCTAAAAACAGCACGATACGAAACACGCTCATCCTCCATTGTTGGAATTATTCTAAAATCACCGGCAGAGCAGGCCGGGAGACCACGTTCTCATCAGTACGATACGGAAGGAGAGGCTCCGCAAAGCGCTTTTCCCGTGCAAAAGCCGCATGCCTGCCGTAACGTACCTGAGGATTCGCATTTTCCTGTTCGATCTTCTTCAACCTGCGATTAATTCGAATCGGCATTTCACGTTGCTTGACGATTTCGCGAAGGATTGCCCGGATGAGTCGGGAAATGCTGGCTTGAAAAGCAGTGAGAAGATCACTTTTCTCGGATATTATAGTGATTTCACCGGGAGAGCGCAACTTTGCGGAAACGATGCAGCGCTTGTCGACGCCACCCCTGGGGCCGTTGACATCGGAAAAACTCACCCGGACCCGGATGACGAAGGAACGAAACCGCCACATCAGAACCCTTAGCTGCCTGGCTATGGCGCGTTTTGATTTTTCGTTTGATTCCAGATTGCTCCATTGCACATCAATACTCATGGGATCCTCCTTTGGTCTGTCCATGGGTACAAGATAATAACGGGCAATACTTAGAACAAATAGATAATAATCTGTTATATATTCGTTAAATTCGAATTTACTATGGAATGGCTCAACTATCATCACCTGCACTATTTCTGGGTCGTGGCCAGAGAAGAGAGCATCACCAGGGCCGGCGAAAGGCTGATGCTGGCGCCGTCGACGATCAGCATGCAGATTTCCAGACTCGAAGAGGCCCTTGGCGGCAAGCTCTTCCGACGGGCGGGGCGGAATCTGGAGCTGACGGAGCTGGGCCGGGTGGTGTTCCGCTATGCCGATGAAATCTTTGCACTCGGACTTGAACTGCTGGATACGGTGCGGGGGAGGGCTGTCTCCGGGCCGCTCCGTTTCGAGGTCGGCATCGTGGACGTGCTCCCCAAGCTGATGGCCAGAAGGTTTCTCGAGCCCGCCCTGGCCCTGCCCGAGGGATTGCGCCTTGTCTGCCATGAAGGGAAGGAGAAGCAGCTGCTGGCGGAACTGGCCGTCCACAATCTCGATCTGGTGCTCACCGACACGCCGGTGAGGTCGGGGCTGAGCGTCAAGGTCTACAGCCATCTGCTGGCTGAGTGCGGAGTGACTTTCTGTGCCGTGGAATCCCTGGCAGACTCGTTGCGGCATGGGTTCCCGCAGTCGCTTGACACGGCGCGCATGCTGCTGCCCTCGCCGATGTCGGCCTTGCGGGGAAGCCTCGACCAGTGGTTCGCCTCCCACGGTCTCCGCCCGGACATCGCCGGAGAATTTGACGACCATGCCCTGATGAACGCCTTCGGGCAGGCTGGAGACGGCGTTTTTCCCGTCCCCTCGATCATCGAGCAGGAGGTCTGCCGGCAGCACCACGTCGCCGTCATCGGCAGATCGGATGCGGTCAGGGAGCGGTTCTACGCGATCTCAGTGGAACGGATCATCAAGCACCCGGCGGTGGTGGCCATCTGGAATGCCGCACGCGGGGGAAGGATCAGTGGAACGTCAGGCGGGGATAAATCCGCGTGATGTTCCCGGGAAGACGGGATCGGCGAGGGCAACGACAATCTTTCCGGATGGGTGCTGCGGGCGGAGGGTGCTCAGCGGCACTGCCTGCCGGGAACGCAAGCTGAGGATGGCGGGGTTTTCGCAGATAAGGCATTCTGGCCGAAGGAAAAAAAGAAAGCCGCCCCCAGGCAGACGGGTGGGGACGGCTTTCTCACGCAGCGTCACTGTAATATAGACGATATCCCAGAAAAAAAAATCGGTGATGGCCCTATTTTCATGTAAGGAATTCCACTAGGAACGCGTACGCTTTTTTCCTACAGCATCGGGTAGCCTATGTATTCCTGCCGTGTGCTCGATGAGGATATCCAGGTGCAGGAGAGAGTTTTCGGTAATATCCGGGAGCAATCGCTGGAAGAAATCTGGCAGAGTGCCGATTATCGTCAGTTCCGCCAGCAGGCCGGGAGCAATATTTACGCGCCGTGCTGGAGCTGTTCGCTCGGCCCGTGCGCCACCCTGATCAATGACAGCCTGTATGCCAATGACTGCTACGGCAGCAATGTGCCATGCGGTCACTGCCTGTGGAGCCTCGGCGGCATCCGTTGTCTGTAGTGGCCGCATGACAGGCCGGTTTTTGCGTGCGCGGGTGGAGTCGACT
>WBUQ01000134.1 GCA_008933635.1 Desulfobulbaceae bacterium
CCTCATACCCGCCCTTTTTGGCCAGGAGCCTTGTCAGCAACATCCGCATGACCGGTTCGTCGTCGACGACCAGAACCCGCCGTGGTTCCTGTGCAGCTTTCTCGTCCATCCTTCTCCCAGTCCGACCTCCGTCCGTACACCTCCGCCCGCGTGCCGCAGCCATCTGGAGGGGTTGCGGACATCGTACCCTGATACCGCCGATTTTTCATCTCCCGATGCTTTTTTTTTCGAATTTCGACACCCTTACCGAACTAGAACGGTATTTTAATTTCTTCCTCAGATGGGTATAGTTACCGCCAAAGTCCGGTTGCCAGGGCAGAGATTAACCCACCTTTTCCCTTCAACTCCAAGAACAAATTCCCACCATCATCGAGGTCGCTATGCTGCAGTTTCTCAAGGATCTGTCAATCAGGGTCAAAATTTCCGGATTTGTCATCCCTTCCACCATTGCCTTCGGTATCTTGATGACCATCCTGGCCCTCTATTTCCTCAACGACTACAAAACCACCTCAATCGAGGAATTCAGGCAGGTGGTCATGTCGATGCAGCAGGACGGCCAGTCCGGAGGGGCCAGCGCCTCGGCCGAGAACCTGCTGACCAGCATCTCCTCCAAGGCTGAAGCCCGGATCCGCAACCTCGGCATACTCTTTGCCACAATCGTGGCCATCGTCATCGCCATGGCCACCATCGGCGCGCTGATCATCTCCGGCCTGATCGGGAAACCGGTGCAGCGGGTGGCGACGGGCCTGGAAAACATCAGTTCGGGCGACGCCGATCTGACCCAGCGGCTGCCGGTAACCGGCAACGACGAGACCGGCCGCGTCTCACTGTTCTTCAACACGTTCCTTGAGAAACTACAGGGAATCATCAAGAAACTGCAGGAGGATTCGGGCCGGATCAATTCCGCCGCCCAGTCGATTCACAGCCAGATCGACACGATTCAGGAAAAAGCCTCGTCAACGAAGACCATCTCAGAGACCCTGTTCCGCTCCGCCGGCTACCAGAGCCGTGACATGAACGAGATCTCCGGCATCATGGAGGAATCGACCGGCAACATCCATTCCGTCTCAGCGGCCATCGAGCAGTTGACCAGCACGGTAAATGAAATCTCGCGCACATCGGCCAAGGCGCACAGCAATACCGAGAACGCCAGGACAAAAATGGAGCAACTCGAATCCGAGGTCAATGAACTTGGTCAGGCCGGAGAGGACATCAGCAAGGTCACCGAATCGATTACGGCGATCTCCGACCAGGTCAACCTGCTCGCCCTCAACGCGACCATCGAGGCCGCCAGGGCGGGAGAAGCAGGCAAGGGATTCGCCGTTGTCGCCAACGAGATCAAGGAACTGGCGAAACAGACGGCCAGCGCGGCAACGGAGATCCAGACCCGCATTGACCATGTCCAGCAGGTGACCAAGAGCACCATTGCCGGCATCAAGGAAGCGGCGGGTATCGTCTCCCGGAACAGCGACGTGGTATCGACCATTGCCAGTGCGGTCGAAGAGCAGTCGGCGACGGTCAGTGAAATCGCCCAGTCGCTGGCCGCAGCCTCCGACCGGCTCGGCTACTCCAATGAAAAAGTATCGAAAGCCGCTGTCTACGCCGAGGACATGGCAAAGATGGCCAACACCGTGACCGATGCGGCGATCCAGACCGACGAGGCGGTCGTATCGATCGCCAGGGCCTCGGCGAGCCTGAGCGAACTGGCCGAAGACTCCGCCAGGGTGATCCGCCAGTTCCGGACCTGAACAGCCGACTCAGGCCGGCGCGGGGATGTTTCTCTCAGAGGGTCCCAGGGGAGATCAGCCGCCCGGCCAGCAGGGTACCGGTGATAGCCAGGCATTCCATATCGAGGAAGCACTCGGCTGAAGCCCGGTACAGCACGGAAGCCGAAGCGGGAAAAAGATCATCGCGATCGTTGAAGTTGAGCAGCACCGGTATTTTTGGCAGGGCATGGAACTGCAGGGCGAGGTCGTAGGTCTCCGAGTCCAGGACCGTACCGCCCATGGCCAGCGCCCGTTCGAGCAGGAGCGGGACATTGCCGGCGAAGGTGGTTTCGATGATCTTGTTGGTGTTGGTGGTGAAGTAGGACACCAGGGGACCGGCGTCCCTGAATTCGCGGTAGGTGACCAGACGCTCCGAGAGCGGCGGCAGCTCCGACGGACAGGTCAGCAGGTATTTGCAGAGCACCACCCGCACGGCCGTCGTCACCGCCCTGCCGGAGGGATCACTGATCCCGGACGGCGAGACATGATACTCCCGGCCGTAGAGGGGAACCCGCAGAAAGCCCTCACCTGGCTCCAGGCCGAGCAGATCGGCCCTGGCGAAGATGTCGATCCGGTTGAGATCGGCGAGGTACCTGCGATACGT
Organism: Desulfobulbaceae bacterium; assembly: GCA_008933635.1. GTDB lineage: Bacteria > Desulfobacterota > Desulfobulbia > Desulfobulbales > Desulfocapsaceae > Desulfoprunum. The sequence continues at coordinate 2,371 of WBUQ01000134.1, forward strand.
CTCCTCGAAAACGGGCGACTGCTGCATATTCACCCACGCCTCATCTCATCGATCCGCCGCAGCAGGAGATCTCGCTGGTCCTCGAGTTCCAGCAGTTCCATCATCACCGGCGGCTTGACGGAATGGGCCGGCAACCGGCGCCTGGTTTCGGCAATCTGTTCCTCAAGCTGCCGGAGCCGCTCCTGCAGCTCCTGCACACCCAGAGTCATCGCTTGCGGATCAGCCATCCTGCTTCACCGCTGCCGATTCCTTCCACCGGGCCAGTTCAGCCAGTTCCCTTTCGATCATCTCGACCTCACCGGCAGTTGCCGGCCGTTTACTGACGCTGTACAGCGGTTCTTCAGCCAGATGCCCGCTTTTTTTGAACGCCGCGACCTCGTAACGGTTCTCCCCGGCGAGCAGATCCTCGACCCACAGCACTTTTTCCACTTCAAGTGAAAATGTGCGGCAGATCTCCCGGACAAATTTCTCGGGGTGGGCCGAGATCGACAATCCCTCCCCCGTCCGCGCATACACGCAGAGGTAGGGTTTGAGATGACGCAATCGCCCCTTCCCTCCGTCAGGAAAGGCGACGATCTTCAGGTCATAGGATCCCGGAAACCAGGCGATGGGATCGATCCCATCATGCTTCTTGCCGTCCCAGGTGTATCGGCCGTCGAAGATTTTCATGACTCCAGTCTATTGCAGCCCGCCGGAGAAATCCAGCAGAAAGGCAGCCGTTCTCCGGGATTCCGGCGAGGGGTAAGCGCCAGAAGTCCCGGATCACAGCCGCGAGGTGCGGGAAATATCAGGCCGTCGCGTCGAGAACCCGCCGGTCGGCCATATCCATCAGCACCCTCTCTCGGGCCTTGTCGATGCCAAGCGCCCGCCGCTTCTTGTCGATGTGCTCGATCATCAGGCGGGCCATCTCGCGGGGATCGCTTGCAAAACCCCACTTGCCGAATCCCTTGCCCTCGAGTTCCTCGAACAGATGCTTCTCGAACTTGGTGCCGCTGGTCATCGGGAATGTATGACCGAAAATGACATAGACGCCGGAGGCGACAAAATACTGTCCGATGGCGATGGCCTTTTCACTCATCCACTCGGGAGCACAGCCGGCCGCCGGCAGGTCGGCCAGGCAGTCTCCCAGGCCGCCGGTGCGCACCATTTCCGAAGCGGCTATCAGGATGCGCGAGTTGTCGACACAGGAACCGAGGCCAAGAACCGGCGGCATCCCCACGGTCTCACAGACCTCCGACAACCCCGGCCCTGCCAGCGCTGCGGCCCCCGGTCCGGTCAAACCGGCCTTGGCCAGGGCGATCTGCGAACATCCGGTCTGCAGCACCAGGACATCGTTCTTGATCAGTTCCTTGACCAGTTCGACATGCGACCAGTCCTGCTTCGACCGCGGGTTGGTGCAGCCGACGACTCCGGCAACGCCCCGGATCCGGCCATTGATGATGTTCTCGTTGAGCGGCTTGTAGCTGCCCCTGAAGGAACCGCCCAGCATGTAGTTGATGTACTCGTAGGAAAATCCATGGATGCCGCGGGCCGAATGCCGCGGAATCTGGATCGGTCCCTTGCGGGTCTTGAAGCGGCTGATGGCCTTGATGATGATTTCGTCCGTGCACTTCCGCGGCTCATGCTCATCGAGCTGAATATGCAGGGCTCCTTCTATCTTCGCGCGATAGTTGGTGGTGATGAACGGCGTGTCATAGCAATCGGCCACCCGCTTCATGTCCTGCTTGATGCACTGGATATCGACGCACATCGCATCGACAGCGCCGGTGACCAGGACAGGTTCGGTCGAGGAGAAATTCCCGGCATGAGGCAGACCGTGCCGGGAAAGGCCTTCCAGCCCGGAGCAGCACATGCCGATCAGATTGATGCCTTTCGCACCGGCCTCCTCGGCCATTTTCTTCATCTCCGGATCGGCGGCGGAAATCATCATCGCCTCGAGCAGAATGGGTTCGTGGCCATGGATGATGATATTGACCTTGTCCTCCTTCAGAACACCCATGTCAACCTCAACCTCCACGGGTGACGGCGTTCCGAACAGGATATCGGAGATGTCGGTGGAGACCATGGAACCACCCCAGCCATCGGCCAGGGCTGTGCGGGAAATCTGTTTTGTCAGGTTCTCATAGTCCTGATCGACACCAATGGCGGTCCGGTGCATCATCTCCATGATCTCGCGCATCGCTCCCCTGGGGACGATGCCTTCCTTGCGCCAGGTCTCAAGCGTCTTAGCCGGGACTCGCTTGACCATCGGGATCTCACCCTCGACCTGGGTATACGTCCGTTCGAGCTCGTGGTAGAGATCGAGCGCGATCTCCTTCAACTCCCTTCCCTCGACAGGGACGTCCAGAGACTTGGCGACCTCGTACAGCTTGAGCGGATCCTGAATCTTCATATCCTGGACCTTGCCGTTGACGACATCGCGGAACAGCTCAAGCATGGCCATGCCGTGATCCGTATGCGCTGCCGATCCTGCAGCCACCATCCGTCCGAAATTCCGGGCAACGATGGTATCCACGGTGGCGCCGCAGACACCGATCCGGTCATAGGGCGAAGAGACGTTCATCCGGCAGGGCCCCATCGCACAGTGTTTGCAACATGCGGATTGGGCACCTATCGGGCAGGCCTTCATCTCGCTGGCCCGGTCGAAAAACAGCTCAACGCCATCCTTCCTCGCCTTGATTATCATCTCCGCCGTTGAATCACAGGTGGTGATATCTTCGACTTTAATGAGCTCCTGAGTTTTTGCCATGGCACGTCTCCTGGTGTGGTGAAAGGGATAGGATAGCCGCATCCCTTCCCATCACGCATGGGAGGGAAAGGAGTGGGCATCATCCGCCTTGTATGGTCAATTGATTTGCAGGCGGGACTTGAGAAACATTCTCAGCTCATTGTACACCACAGCGTAGCATTGTCAAGAAAGGGCGGACGAATTGACAGGCCGACGGCCTGACAATTCGATCAACCTTGCCGGATGACAGGAAAAATATATTGCGGGCGGAACGGAGCAGAATGGAGAAGCACAGCCGGGGCAGTCCCCCGGCTGTTCATTTTTTCAGGGCAACCAGCCGATCGACGATGACCGACAGCTCATCGGGAGCAGTTGCAAGATCCTCGAACGGACGGCGACCTTCCCGGTCCGCCCGGACTATTTCCGGATCTTCCGGCAGGAAGCCGAGGATCTCAAAATCCTCGAGGGAGCGACGGATCAGCTCTTCATCGTCGCTGTTCCTGACACGGTTACCAAGGATCATGATCCGCTTGATGCCGATATCTCTCCCAAGCTTTCGGATCTTTTCCGCTGCGACCCGACTCCGCGCCCCGGGATTGACGACGACGACCAGGGCATCTACGGACGACGATGTGGCTCGCCCGAGATGCTCGACTCCGGCCTCCATGTCCATGATGACGATGTCGTCACGGTAGAGGACCAGATGGGTCATCAGGGCCTTGAGGATCGTGCTCTCGGGACAGATGCAGCCTGAACCGCCGGTCTGTACCGTCCCCATGACCAGCAGTTTGACCCCGTCGCGTTCGAGGGAGAACCTGTCAGGAATATCGTCGACCTTCGGGTTTAAAGTAAAAAAACCACCCATCGTTCCGGGCTTGGCGCCGGTGCGTTCGGCGATCAGGTCGGAGAGCTCGGCGATGGGGCGGATCGGCTGGTTATCAGGGATGCCAAGACCTGCGGCCAGGTTGGCGACAGGGTCGGCGTCGATGGCTATGACTGTGTTGCGGGTATCAGCGGCAAGAGAACGGGCAAGCAGCGAGGTGACCGTGGTCTTGCCCACTCCGCCTTTGCCGCCAACGGCGATTTTCAAACTCATTGCAGTACTCCTTCAGCGATTGAAAGAACAGTGGTAACAATGCCACTTTTCATCCAACAATATGTCCATCCTTATCGACAACCGCCACCACAAAACCGCCCTTTTCCGCAATTTCCGTCAATTCGTCGATATGCATCGCCTGCACCTCACGTTTTTTTCCCTTTACCCTCGGCATATCCGGCAGGCAGTCCACCGCCTCCTCCCTGCTCCGGAAGGCCGGGATGAAGTCGATATCCCGCTGCTGGTCGTGCAGGCCGAGGAGATGCTCGTTCGCCCCTGGTTCACAGACCACCACATAGACCCAGTCAGTCCGTTTTTCGTTTTCAGCCATGTTTTCCTCCCGTTGCCTCCAATCGACCAGGCCTGCGTGCAGAGCCCTACCATTTGACACACAAAAGCCCCACTTCACGAGGAAATGGGGCTCCTTTGACGACGAAAACGGCTATCAGATTTCCAGGTAGGAATCCGAGAACAGGGTTTCACCCATGATGACTTTGACCGTTTTGACATAGTCTCCCAGTTCCTTGGGCAGCGTCGCCGGATCCGGTGCAGCGCCGTCCATCGCCTGATGGACCACCTCGACGATATCCGGCCGCTTGCCCTTGGCAACCGCGGTCAGATTGGTGTCCAGCGGATCGGAGATGACCGATTTCATGCCGTAGCGTTCCAGCATGATCATGTAGGTGGTATTGAGGATCGGCCGCAGGTGGACCGGCGGACCATTGGAGATGTTGGAAAGACCACAGGTGCTCATCGCTCCCGGAGCGATATCTTCCAGCATCATCTGGAAGTTGAGCAGGCTGACGCACTGGGCCTGCTGGATATTGACCGGCGTGACGATGCCGTCGACCCAGATCTTCTCGTTCGGGATGCCGGCTTCATTGGCGGCATACAGCAACTCGACACAGAGGGCGGCCCGCTCATTCTCATCACGGGGCAGACCGTCAGGCCCCCACATCAGAGCGACGATATCAGCCTCATACTTTGCAGCAATCGGCAGCATGACCGTATACCTCTCCGGCCGGGCCATGATCGAATTGATAATATGGGGTTTGCTGGCCGGCTTGAGAACCTTCAGGCCTTCCTCTATCGCAGCGATGTTGGAAGTATCGAGGAGCAGTGGAATTTCCGGGACTACCTCCTGGACCACCTGGCAGACCCACGGCATCAACTCATGGCCGTCTTTTTTCGATGGTCCGAGATTGATATCGATGTAGTCCATGCCCTTTTCTTTCTGTTCGAGAGCTTCAGCCTGAATGGGCTTGGGATCGCGCTCCCGGTAGGCCTTGCCGATCACCTTGGAAATGACATTCAGGCTTTCGCCGAATAGAATCATAGTCTTCCTCCTTTACCGGATTAATAGAAAAATCATCTTCTTACAGATAGAAGTAATTCGGAGACCGCCATCGTCGTCACCGGCGGTCTCCGGAGTGGGCGAGAACGCCGAGCGGAGCATAACCTCGGCCGTCCCCACCTGCCTACTGCCTTGCCTTCAAAAAGCCGGCAATATGAGCGGCTTCGCGAGGACCGACCGTCACAGTCCAGCCACTCAGTTCCTCTTCGACATCGCCGGCGATAGCTGCTGCATAGCCGGGGATAATCAGTTCCTTGTGATTGACTTTGTCGGCGATGCCGCTCTTCTTGACGAACAGGCCGACATCGTCGCCGCCGAACTTGCCGGCCGCCCAAGCGGTCAACACCGAAAGTCCCTCCGAATCCTTGATCAGCAACCAGGATGGGACGCGACTGGCCTCAATCTCGCCGGATACGATGAAATACGTCAGAGCGAAGTTGGTGGTGACCAGTACCGGCGAGTTCTCGTTCGGACTGCCGATTTCATAGATGCCTTCAGTCACCGTCATCGGCCGTTGCGGGTCGGTGAAGATGTTCAGCCGCTCGAGCAGCAATGGGAACATTATTTCGGTCGCCAGATCGGAAAGCACGACAATGCTGCCGTACTTGGCGACAAACATCGCAGCTATCATTCCCTCGACATCGAGATTGGAAGCCATCTCACAGGGGAAGACGATCGTCGGAAAACCGAGCGAGCGGTTGCCGTCCTTCAGGGCCGCACGCCGCATCGCGACCTGATCCGCCAGGGCCTGCTTCAATTCCCTCGCGCCGCTGTCAATGACCAAATCTTTCAGACCCATCGCGGTCAACTTGTCGGTCAGCGCGATGACACCGTCGATGGAAGCGGCTTTGACCGCCAGCGGCAGATCATTGTCTTTGGCCAGTTTACCCATGGCATCGGCATTCGCCTCGGTGGCCGCATACAGCAGCGGCCGCTTGAACCCGCTGGTCTCAACCGCAGCAGCCATCACTCCGGCATCCTCGGTCATCAGTACCAGGTTGAATTCTGTGGTTTCGGCAACGAGTTTGGCAAGTGCCGCAAACGCCGCCTTGTCGCCGTTGACATCCTTCAACGCGACCAGCTCAGGCCGCAGGTTGAGGCCGACACGCTCGTACTGGATTGCGTTCCAGACTTTCAGCTTCGCCTCGGCATCGGCCACGGCGGTGTCCGAGGCCAGAATCCCGGCGAAAGCCGTCGGGTTGAAGAAGGTCTTTTCATGACGATAGAGGACGGTTTCGCCGCCCACTGTCACCTTCCTGACCCCTTTGCCGATGACGACCGGACGGATCGGAGGAGCAGAAGCCTCCGCCAGTTCCGCCCGGGCCTCTTCCGAAACATAGGGACAGGAATCGAGTTCGGCCTTGCCCGAGGCAAGATTCATCGCGAAGGCCAGACAGGTCGGGACGCCGCATTCCTTGCAGTTGGTCTTGGGCAGGAGTTTGAATATCTGTATACCTGTTAACGCCATTGCTGAGGTCTCCTTATATGTAATCGGGGTAATCGCGTTCGTGCCCGGCCGGACATCACATCCGGCCGGGCCTTCTCGGCATGACTAGCCGATAAGAGGTTCCATGTTCAGAGCCGGATGCCCCTTCTCCTGGAGGAAGGGCAGGATCTCTTCCTCAGTGATGCCGACCGTCTCGTCGGCGATCATATCGGCAAAATTGTCGATACCCATCTCCTTGCCGCGGGCGTTGATCTTGTCATACAGTTCTTCTTTCAGCATCTTCGGCATCCAGACCATCCGCAGCAGCCCACCATCGCCGAGGATGAATTTTTTCTGGGTGACGTTGAACTTCGAGTGACCAACGAAGCCAGGCGACGATGCACCGCCGCCCATCACGCCGGCCAGGGTGGTGAATTTCATGCCGGATGGCGTCTCGCCGCTGTAGTCACGGCCGACGGTCATGACGCCGTTGCACGACGGCAGCATCGCAGCGATGCACTCGCAGCAGCCGCAGGTGGTCATCGGGGCATGAACCATCGAGTAGAAATTATAGGTCTCGATCGCGCCCTTCGAGGCCTTCTTGATGAACTCGTCAACGCCCTCGAAGCGGCCGCGTTTCGGATCGAGGACCTTGCCCTTCAATACCGGCTGGTTCGGCCCGGTCGGATTGATCTCGAAAGAGGCCTTGCAGTCCATCCAGTTGTAGGCGCCGCAGAGTCCGGTCCGCTCGGGGCTGACGGTACAGACATGGCTCGGGGCAAACGACTGGCAGAGGGTGCAGGAATAGAAGGTGTCGACATCTTCGTCGGTCATCTTGTCAACGCGCTCGTCGCGGGTCTTGTACTCGGTACGGGCCCGGGCGGTGAGTTTATCGACATCTTCCTTGTTGGTGTACAGAGTGACCTGGACTTTATCGACGATCTTCTTGAAATCCTGATGGAATTTTGCATGAAGAACGACACCGATATCCTTCAGGGTGAAGCCCTTCTCGATGGCCGCCTTGCTGACACGAACCCAGGAGATATCACGCTGGCCGATATGCATGATGCCCTGGATGTAGTTGATCAGATGATGGATCTGGCGTTCCATGATCGGCTCGAAATCGGTCTGGAACTCACGGCCGGCGATCTGTACATAGATGCCCAGCGGCAGCGTCTCGCCTTCCTTGAGGTCCCCGATATCCTTGCCGACGACGACGACCTTGCCATCGTCGATCTCGCTCATCTCGGCCATCTTTACCAGCTCGGTACACTGGGTCTTGCCGCCGCCCATCTGGCAGAAGAGGTCGCCGCCGCGTACGCGCTCGCCCTCGAAGGCCGGACCGAAAGCGCAGGGGATGTCGATCTCGGTGATGTTGATTTTGAGCCCGCGGACCTCGACCGATTTTTGGCAGATCTCGCTGTGCGGGACGTTGGCGACGACATGCTCGTAGGTACAGATACCGGTCGGCAGGATCTCCGGGATATCGGTGTCGGCAAGTGTCGGGAAGCCCCAGTTGACGCAGCCGGCAGCGGCGACAGCCCACTCGGTGCCGACATCGCCCAGAGCGTTGACGAAGGCGAAGATACGGTTCTTGTTGTACATCAGCATCTTGCGATAATCGCCCGGCTCGACACCGCCGAAGGCCATGGCGGCCCTGTTGGCGAAACCGAGGGCAAAGATGGCTGAGGAGATGTCCGGACCGAACGGGACGATACGGGTATTCCAACCGACCTGCATCCCGGCCTCGAGACACTGCTCGATGACCGTTTTGCCGTTATGGTTGGCGGCGCAGAAGATATACAGATTCTTCTTCTGGT
>WBUQ01000135.1 GCA_008933635.1 Desulfobulbaceae bacterium
GATTCGGAGAGTCGGATGCAGCTGGCGGCGATGCGCCTGATGGCCGGACCCGCCGCAACCCCTGCCGGAGAAGATTCCCCGCCGGCAGAGCAGCAGCCGGCAGCAACCGGGGCCGGAACTGCCGCCCCGGCGCCGTCGCCGACGCCGGCCATGCCCCCGCCCGCCGAGATCGACCCGGTGTGCGGGATGAAGGTGACGGATTTCGACCAGGCCCGGGCTGACGGCCTGCTGACCGAGTACCAGGGCAAGACCTACTGGTTCTGCAGCGCCGACTGCAAGGAGCAGTTCGAGCGCAACCCGCAGGGCTTTCTCGACAAGGCCGGGATGTCGGGGGCGCAGCAACCGGAAGCGCATATGCATTCGTCACCGCAGATGCAGATGTCTCCACCCGAATCGCAACCCGCGACGCCGGCGGACCAGCATGGGGATCATGCCGCATCGATGCGGATGCCCGCACCGGCGGATGCCCCGCCCGCCGAGATCGACCCGGTGTGCGGGATGAAGGTGACGGATTTCGACCAGGCCCGGGCTGACGGCCTGCTGACCGAGTACCAGGGCAAGACCTACTGGTTCTGCAGCGACGACTGCAAGGAGCAGTTCGAGCGCAACCCGCAGGGCTTTCTCGACAAGGCCGGGATGTCGGGGGCGCAGCAACCTGAGGCGCATATGCATTCGTCGCCGCAGATGCAGATGTCTCCACCCGAATCGCAACCCGCGGCGCCCGCGCCGCCGGCCGACCAGCATGGGGACCATGCCGCATCGATGCCGATGCCAGCGCCAACGGAAGTCCAATTCGCCGAGATCGACCCGGTGTGCGGGATGCAGGTGACGGACCTCGACCAGGCCCGGGCCGACGGCCTGATAACCGAGTACCAGGGCAAAACCTACTGGTTCTGCAGCGTCGACTGCAAGGAGCAGTTCGAGCGCAACCCGCAGGGTTTTCTCGACAAGGCCGGGCAATCAGCGCCGCCCCAGGGGACCATCGACCACTCCGGGCACGGCCATGATTAATCGCATCATCGACCTCTCGGTCGAGCACCGGCTGATCGTCTTCATCCTGGTGGCCGCCGCCTGCATCGCCGGCTGGTGGTCGATGCAGCGGATGGCCCTGGACGCCATCCCCGACCTCAGCGACACCCAGGTCATCATCTACTCGCGCTGGGACCGCAGCCCCGACATCATCGAAGACCAGGTGACCTACCCGATCGTCAGCGCGATGCTCGGGGCGCCGAAGGTCAAGACCGTCCGCGGGTTTTCCGACTTCGGCTATTCCTACGTCTATGTGATCTTCGAGGAAGGCACCGATATCTACTGGGCGCGCTCGCGGACACTGGAATACCTCTCCGGCACCCTGCCGGCGCTGCCGGAAGGGGTGCGGACGGAACTGGGGCCGGATGCCACCGGCCTCGGCTGGGTCTATCAGTATGCCTTGGTCGACACGACGGGCAGGCACAGCCTGGCTGACCTCCGCTCCTACCAGGACTGGTATCTCCGCTACTACCTCAAGTCCGTCCCAGGGGTGGCCGAGGTGGCCCCGCTGGGCGGATTTCGGCAGCAGTACCAGGTGAATGTTGACCCAAACCGTCTGCAGGCCTACGGGCTGTCGATCGCCGACGTGGTCGAGGCGGTGCGCGGCGGCAACACCGAGGTTGGGGGACGGCTGATCGAGTTCGGCGGCACCGAGTACATGGTCAGGGGCAGGGGATACGCGACCTCGGTCGACGATTTCGCCGACATCCTGCTGAAGAGTACGGAAAACGGCAGCCCGATCCGGATCAAGGATGTCGGCCGGGTGGAGCTGGGGCCCGATCTCCGGCGCGGTGTCGCCGACCTGAACGGCGACGGCGAGGTGGTCTCGGGGATTGTCGTCATGCGCCAGGGGCAGAATGCCCTCGACGTCATCAGCCGGGTGCGCGAAAAGATCGACGAGATACGGCCCGGATTGCCCGAAGGCATCAAGATCGTGCCGGTCTACGACCGCTCCGAGCTGATCCATCGCGCCATCGACAACCTGAAAACGACGCTGTTCGAGGTCATCGCCGTCGTCAGTCTCGTCATCCTGCTCTTCCTCTGGCATATCCCCAGCGCCCTGATCCCGCTGATCACCATTCCGGTGGCGGTGCTGATCGCCTTCATTCCCTTCCAGTGGCTGGGGATCACGGCCAACATCATGTCCCTGGGCGGTATTGCCATCGCCATCGGGGCCATGGTCGACGCCGCCATCGTAGTGGTCGAACAGACCCATAAACGGCTGGAGGAGTGGGAGCGCGACGGCCGGAAGGAAGACTACCGGCAGGTTATCGTCCAGGCGGTCAAGCAGGTGGCCCGGGCGAGTTTCTTCTCGCTGCTGGTGATCGCCATCGCCTTCCTGCCGGTACTGACCCTGGAGGCGGAGGAAGGGCGGCTGTTCAAGCCGTTGGCCTATACCAAGAACCTGGCGATGATCGTCGCCGCTTTCCTCGTCATCACCCTCGACCCGGCCCTGCGCCTCAGCCTGACCCGTCTGCGCCGGTTCGAGTTTCGGCCCCGCTGGCTGTCGCGGTTCGGCAATTCCGTGCTGGTCGGCACGATCCGGCCGGAGGAGCGGCATCCCGTCAGCCGCTGGCTGCGGGCAGCCTACCGGCCGGTCGTCCTGTGGGCGCTGCGCCGCAAGTGGCTCGTCATCGCCATCACCGTCCTGCTGATGGTGGCGACCCTGCCGGTGTTCTCGCGGCTGGGTTCGGAGTTCATGCCGACTCTCGATGAAGGGGCCCTCCTCTACATGCCGTCGACCATGCCGGGGATCTCCGTGGGCGAGGCCCAGAAGCTGCTGCAGACCACCGACAGGATCATCCGGGGCTTCCCCGAGGTCGAGCAGGTGCTGGGCAAGGCCGGCCGGGCCGAGACCGCAACCGATCCCGCGCCGCTGTCGATGATCGAGACGGTCATCATCCTGAAGCCGAGGGACCAGTGGCGGACCGTCGATACCTGGTATTCCGGCTGGGCCCCGGAATGGCTCAAATCCGTCCTGCGCCGCATTTGCCCTGATCGCATCTCCCGCGAAGAACTGGTCGCGAAAATGAACGATGCCCTGCGGCTGCCCGGCCTGGCCAACGGCTGGACCATGCCGATCAAGGGCCGGATCGACATGCTCACCACCGGCATCCGGACGCCGATCGGGATCAAGATCGCCGGCGACGACGTCGCCAGGATCGAGGCCATCGGCGAACAGATCGAGGCCCTGCTGCCCGCGGTCAGAGGCACGCGCAGCGCCTTCGCCGAGCGGACGGCCAGCGGCTATTTCATCGATTTCCAGTGGAACCGCGAGCAGCTGGCCTTCGCCGGCCTGTCGCTGGAACAGGCCCAGGCGGCGGTCCAGAACGCCATCGGCGGCGAGAACATCAGCACCACCGTCGAGGGACGGGAGCGGTACAGCGTCAATGTCCGCTATTTCCCCGATTTCCGCCAGAACCTTGATGCCCTGCGCCGGGTGCTGGTCACTGCCGGAGACGACAAGGCACAGGTGCCGCTCGGGCAGCTGGCTGAAATATCGCTGAAGCAGGGGCCGGCGATGATCCGCAACGAGGACGGCCTGCTGACCGGCTATGTGTATGTCGACCTGGCCGACCGCGACCCGCGGAGCTACATCGACGAGGCCGGCAGCCTGATCCGCGAGAAAGTGACCCTGCCGGCCGGCTACGCCGTTTCATGGAGCGGGCAGTTCGAGGCGATGGAACGGGTGCAGGAACGCCTGCAGGTGGTGCTGCCGCTGACCGGCTTTATCATTTTCCTGCTGCTCTATATCAATACCAGATCGGCGGTGAAGACCTGCATCGTGCTGCTTGCCGTCCCCTTTTCGGCGATCGGCGCGGTCTGGTTCCTCTACTTCCTCGATTACAATATGAGTATCGCGGTCTGGGTGGGGCTGATCGCCCTGCTCGGGGTCGATGCCGAGACCGGCGTGTTCATGCTGCTCTATCTCGATCTCGCCTATGACCGGGCGAAAAAGGAAGGGAGGATGAACAGCCTGGCCGATCTGCGGGCGGCCATCATGGAAGGGGCGGTGAACCGGCTGAGGCCGAAATTCATGACGGTGGCCACCACCTTCTGCGGCCTGGTGCCGATCATGTGGTCCATCGGGACCGGTGCGGATGTGATGAAGCGGATCGCGGCTCCCCTGATCGGGGGCATCTTTACTTCTTTCCTGCTCGAACTTATTGTCTATCCGGTCATATACGAGACATGGAAATGGCATACGGAAGTCAGGCGAAAGGAGGTTGCGGAGGAAGGATTGCCGCAACTCGGCAACAGCTGACCGCAGGGTATTCCAGGTGGTATGAGGTATCAGCAATTCTTGAAAGGAGGGACGATGAGGATTCTGCAGGTGTTCATTCTGGCTATCATGTTATCCGCCTCGCCGGCGCTGGCAGGGGATCAGCGCATCCATGCCGCTGAGGGGGACAAATGCCCCGTATGCGGGATGTTTGTTGCCAAATATCCCGATTTCCTGGCGCAGGTGGTGTTTACCGATGGTTCGGTCGCCTTTTTTGACGGGACCAAGGACATGTTCAAATTCCTGCTCGACCTCCCGCGCTATGTCCCGTCGAAGAAGGCGGCGGACATCGATAAGATCCAGGTGACCGACTACTACAGCATGAACGCCATCGACGGCCGGACCGCCTGGTATGTGGTGGACAGCGATGTCTACGGCCCGATGGGGAAAGAACTGATACCCTTCGGTTCCGAGGCCGAGGCCAAGGAGTTCATGACCGACCATGGCGGTAAGAGGCTGCTGCGTTTCGACGATATTGCCCCCGAACTGATCGGGACCCTGGACTAAGCCCCATGCGGCGTCTGATCCGGAAATCGGATATATTCCTGGCCTATGTGCTGCTGCAGGCCGCGGCCCTCGGCCTGATGCTGGTGGACGCCGCAGTCCGCAGATCGCTCGCCGAGCCGGTGCTGCGGCAACGGGCCGAGGTAGTGCGGGTGCTCGGCCTGACCGATCTCGCCCTGTTTACCGAGGCCAGGTACACCAGGAATCCGAGCCTGGCCGACCGCCATTCCCCCTTCCAGGAACACCCGCTGTCGCTCGAGCATTTCCCCTCGGGATCGGTCGTGTCCCCACCGTCCCATCTCACTCTTCCGGCAGGACGCTGATCCATGAGCCTGATCGAGAAACACCGGAACATCATCGATTACACCCTGTCGTCGCTTGGCCGGCGCAAGGGCAAGACCTTCGCCGTCTGTCTGGTCTACAGCTTCATCATCTTCCTGCTGGCCTCGGTGGTCTTCTTCACCCAGGCGATCAAGCGGGAGGCTGACCTGCTGCTGCGGGAGGCGCCGGAAATGACCGTCCAGCGGCTCGAAGCCGGACGCCAGACGACCGTTCCTGCGGCTTATGCCGACGGGATCGGCCGGATCCGGGGGGTGCAGTCGGTACAGAAGCGGCTGTGGGGTTACTACTTCGACAGCCTCACCGGTGCCAACTACACCGTGATGGTCAACGCCTCGCTGAACGGACGGGAAGGGCAGGCCATCGTCGGCAGCGGCGTCCTGCTGCGCGGTGCGGCGGAAGGGGAGAGCAGGAAGATCCAGGCCGGCGATTCGCTGCCGGTGAAAACCTACCGGGGAGAGGCGCTGATGCTGAAGGTGGCGGGAATCCTGCCGTTCGCCTCGGAGCTGGAGACGGCCGACCTGATCCAGGTTTCGGAACGGGATTACCGGGACATCTTCAATGCCGAGGCCGGCCGGTACACCGATCTGGCCCTGCAGGTCCGCAATCGCAAGGAGCTGGCAACGATCGCCACCAAGATCGTCCGGCAGTACCCCGATACCCGGCCGATTCTGCGGGAAGATATCCTCCGGACCTACGACGCCATCTTCGACTGGCGGGGAGGTCTCTCCATCATGACGATGGCGGGCGCGCTCTTCGCCTTCATCATCCTGGCCTGGGACAAAGCCACCGGCCTGAGCGCGGAGGAAAAAAAGGAAATCGGCATCCTCAAGGCCATCGGCTGGGAGACCGGCGACATCCTGCAGGTGAAATTCTGGGAAGGAGTCTCCGTCTCCCTGACCTCGTTTTCGATCGGGATCTTTGCCGCCTATCTCCATGTCTTCGTCGGCTCGTCGCTGCTCTTCGAACCGGTCCTGAAAGGCTGGTCGGTGCTCTACCCGGATTTCCGGCTGACCCCGCATATCGATGCCTACCAGCTGGTCAGCCTGCTGTTCATTACGGTGCTACCGTATACCGTGGCGACGATCATTCCGTCATGGCGCTCGGCCACCATCGACCCGGATTCGGTGATGAGGGCCTGAAGATGATCACACTGTCGAACATCCGCAAGGTCTACAACGCCGGCAGGCCGAACGAGTTCACCGCCATCCGAGATGTCAGCCTCGAACTCGAGCCGAACAAAACTACCGTCCTGAAGGGGCCGAGCGGCTCGGGCAAGACCACCCTGCTCAGCATGCTGGGCTGCATGACCAGGCCGACCGCCGGGCGCATACTCCTGGGGCAGCGGGAAATCACCAGCCTGCCGGAGAAATTCCTCGCCGAGATCCGTCGTTCGACCTTCGGCTTCATCTTCCAGCAGCTCAATCTGATCCGTGGGATCACGGTGCTGGAAAACGTCATGCTGCCCGCCTATCCGACGGGGGAGCGACGGTCCGAGGTGGTGGCGAGGGCGATGGCGCTATTGGATCTGTGCAACCTGTCCCACAAGGCCGAAGCCAGAGTCGAATGGCTCTCCGGCGGCGAGGCGCAGCGGGCCGCCATTGCCCGGGCCCTGATCAACGGGCCTGCGATCATCATCTGCGATGAACCGACGGCCCATCTCGACACCGCCCTCTCCTTGGAGTTCATGGAGACCATGAAAAGACTGCGGGATGACGGCAAGACCATCCTGATCGCCAGCCATGACCCCCTGGTCAATGACTCGGATGCCGTCGACCGCATCGTCGAGATCCGCGACGGCAGGCTGGTGCCGCCGAAGGCCTGCGCATGATCCTCCATCCCGGCGTCATTTCCCTGCTGATCGGATCGCTCCTGGTGACGATCATGCTCTGCTATTCGGCGTACGAGGGGGCGATCATCGCCAGGGACTGGGATATCAACAGCGGCAGCGAACGGCAGCTGGGGCTGGAACGGAAGACGTACCTCGTCTCGACGATGATGACCTACGCCATGGGGTTCCAGCTGCTGTCGCTGTTTCTCTTCATCGCCACCACCGATGCCCTCAGTCACCTCTTTATCGGCGCGATGTGTGCCGCCGGCAGCCTCAACGTCAACGCCTTCGGCTACCCGACGATGCTGCTGAAGCTGGCCAATTTCGTCCTCGGCGGGATCTGGCTGATCGTCAACGCTGCCGACAACCGGGGCTATGACTACCCCCTGATCAGGATCAAGTACATCCTGCTGATCTGCCTCTCCCCGCTCCTCCTGACCGAGACCCTGCTGCAGGGCTTCTATCTGCTGAATCTGTCGCCGAACCTGATCACCTCCTGCTGCAGTGTCATTTTTGCCGAGGACAGCAGGTCGTTCGCCGCAGGGCTGGCCACCCTGCCCCGCCAGCCCGCGCAGCTCGCCTTCATCCTCTCCGCCGCGGCGGTGCTGGTGCTGGGCATCCGTTTCCTCCGCTGGCGAAAGGGCGCTGTGCTGTTCGCGCTGGCCGTGCTGGCGTTTTTTGCTGTTTCTCTGGCGTCGATCGTCTCCTTCGTCAGCCTCTATATCTATGAACTCCCCACCCATCACTGCCCGTTCTGTATCCTCCATGCCGAATACGGCTACATCGGCTATCCCCTCTACCTGACCCTCCTGCTGGGAACCATCAGCGGCACCGGCGTCGGGGCCCTGGCCCCCTTTGGCGGTATCGCCAGCCTTGCCGCGATCCTGCCATCCATCCAGCGGAGGCTGACGCTGCTGACCCTGCTGTGTTTCCTGGTGTTTCTTCTCCTTACGGGCGCTTCGATCGGCCTGTCCAACCTCGACCTGTCGGCCTACTAGACCGCCGGGCCGAAACGCTGCACCCTCCTCTCCGGGGGCACCGGACTGCAACTCCGGCAGTCGGCCAAATAATTGAACGGCAGGGACAGAAATTTTTCTCTTTTCCCGTTTTTTTTCTCAAAACCCTGACCGAATAGTGCATCTCCTTCGAATCTAAGGATTTTTTTTTCAACTTCCGTGGGACTGGCATCGGTGCAATTCTATCATATTATGAGTGAGAGTTATTCCCAAAAAGGTCTGCGATACCAGAACCTTATTTGCTATGGCATATCGGCTAACCATACGATTTCGTTGTTTTAGTTGCAACTAAACATTTGTCTCCCTGCCTGTGCTATGCTACAACGTGGCATCAGTATTGCAGTAAATCCTTAAATTCGCTCAGGGCGAAATCAGTGTAATCGGGGGGGACGGAGGTTCCCTGAAACTCACAGCGGAGGGCTTATGATGAAGGCAAGATCGGCAATTGTCCTGTTTCTGGTATTGGTAATGGGGAGTTATTCCTATGCTGCAGATAAGAACTTGAAGTTGACGACGGTCCCGGGCCAGGGGACCCTGGGCCAGCAGATCCAGTTCGTCTTGAATGCATACGGGATGTGGCAACCCCCGCTGGTTTCCGCAACGATCCAGATTTCCAATGGAAGTTCAATCGTCGCAAAGGGAAACATGCGGATCGAGGGAATGAATGCCTATTACGACTACGTAATTCCAGCCGACCAGAAGGTTGGTAACTGGAATTACATTTGTGTGGTCAAGGACAGCGCCTCCAGGTTCAATACCGTCAGGAAAAAGGCATATTTCACCGTGCAGGCCGCCGCTACCGGCCCCGATCCCGGTGGCGACCTGGTCGAAGCGCCGATCTCCGCCCACAATGTCATCACCAAATACGATGGGCCGATGACCTGTGTTGCCTGCCACCAGGAAGAGGCGGACGACATGCTGGACAGCCTGCACATGAAATGGTCCGGCCCGACACCCGATCTGACCAATACCAATGGCGAAGAAATCGGCAAGGGCGACAAGGGGATCAATACCTTTTGCACCTATGCGGTGTCCTCCAAGGGAGCCTGCTATTCGTGCCATGTCAGGGCTGACGGCAACGCCCCTCATCCGCCCGAGGCCAAGGATGTGGACTGCATGATGTGCCACAACGACGTCTACATGCGGAAATTCACCCCCGATCCCAACAGCGCGCTGACCGTGACCAACATCCTCGGCCAGCTGAAGACCTATGTCTTCGGCAAGGTCGACGCCGAAGGCAACTACCTCTCGGAACCCGACTTTGCCAAGATGCCCGCCGGCACCACGATGGTCAACCTGGCCCGTACCGTCCACCTGCCCACCAACAAGTCCTGTCTGCGCTGCCACGCAACCGCTGGCGGCGGCGACTGGACCAAGCGTGGCGACATGGGATTGAACTCGGCCCAGGCAACCGTCGACCAGGATTTCCATCTGGCCAAGGACGGCGCCAACCTGACCTGCGCCAGTTGCCACTCCGCGCCGAACCACAAGATCGGCGGCCGCGGCATCGACCTCAGGGCAACGGAAGCGGCTGCGCCGAAGTGCCAGGATTGTCACAGCGCGGCCCCGCACAGCAATGCCACGCTGAACAGCCATGCCCAGGGGCAGGTCAGCTGCCAGGTCTGCCATATCAGGGAGTATGCCAAGGGCGGGGCCACGGAAATGTCCCGGGACTGGCGGACACCGGTGTGGAACCAGGCGTTCTGCTCGGGACAGGGCGGCTTTGTCGGCGAAGAGGTGAAGGAAACCATGGTCAAGCCGGAATACGTATGGTTTGACGGGACCTCCTCGGTCTATAACGTTGGGGAAACCATCGAGCCGGACGTGCGGGGGATTTACCCGATGGCCAAGGCCAACGGCGCGCCGTTCGACGGCAAGTCCCGCATCGTCCCGATCAAGCGGCACTTCTCGGTCATGCCGCTGCATGAGAGCGGCAAGATCATTCCGCCGGTGATCATGTGGATGTTCATGACCGGTAATTTCGATCTGGCCGTGCAGAAAGGCATGGAGGATCAGGGAATGACCGGTTCCTACCAGCTGGTCGAAACCGATGCCGAGATGATGATCACGCATGGGGTCGATCCGAAATCCAAGGCCCCGTCCTGTGCCGAATGCCACAACAGCACCGGCTCCACCCCGGACGGTACCGGCATGATCCCCTTCGAGGCCCTCGGCTACCATGAGATGCCGGCCAAGGTCAGTTCGTGTACTCTCTGCCATTCGAGCAAGTCATCTTCGTCATGGCAGTCGATGCATTCCACCCACAAGAGCAAGAATGTTTCCTGCAGCAGCTGCCACTCGCCGGCCCCGACCGGCCTGGTCAAGCCGACCAGCACCCTGTGCAGCAGCTGTCATGGACAGAAATCCTGGAGCAGTTCGAGCGGGCACTCAAAGCATATCAAGCAGAAGATCGCCTGCGCGACCTGCCATACCTTCACCTGATGGGAGGGACAACACCTGCTGAAAACTTGAGCAGACCATGATTGATCGATATGCCGGACCTCCCGGTTGTCAGGGGGGCCGGTAGGACCTCAATGCCGTCATGCCCGCTCAGTCGGGTATGACGGCATTTTCATTTCTGATGCTCACCATGCTCCAGCCAGTGCAGATGGGAACGCAGCTTGACAGATCAGGCGCATCTGCGGCGAAGGGCATGGCGTGTACGTCATCATGAATTCTCTGGGATCTGGCACTCCCGCCTCCAC
>WBUQ01000136.1 GCA_008933635.1 Desulfobulbaceae bacterium
ATTACACCGGCGGTCATTGCCGTGCGCCAGAAAGCCCCGACGGCGGCCTGCCGCTGCGACAGCTCTGCCGCCTGGGACCATCCTGACAGCAGCGTCAGCAGCATGCAGCAGTGCAGCAGCACCCCCCGCCGCAGTCTTGGCCATGGACATCCCTTCATCGCCAATCCCTGTGTTTGCGCCAAATTGTCGTTTCCTTCCCTCCTGCCGACAGAGGGCTCCGATGCCCCCTTGGCCGGTTTGCGGTCTTATCGGCCAGAGGCTTTTTCTTTGAAAAATATCGTGTATACGTATACAATTACATCGACCTGGCCAATCGTCCTGGAAGAACAGCCT
Organism: Desulfobulbaceae bacterium; assembly: GCA_008933635.1. Lineage (GTDB taxonomy): Bacteria > Desulfobacterota > Desulfobulbia > Desulfobulbales > Desulfocapsaceae > Desulfoprunum. The sequence goes on from WBUQ01000136.1 coordinate 334, forward strand.
CCAGCATACCCGATCGAGCCCCGCCGGAACAATGCCCATGTCGCAGCACGGCGGGCAGATGATTTCCCCTGACAGCCACGGAGCAGCTATGCGAACCGGAATTGCCTCCGATACCCCCGACAGGAACAGTCCGAATCTCGACACTCTGGTCCGGGGCGACGAGATCGATCGCCTTGCCCACCAGCTGCTGATGATCGAGAACCGGCTCAATTCCAATATCCCGACCACCCTGTGGATCAGCGACCTGCACGGCGAGGGCGACCGCTTCAAGTCGATTTTGCGCGGCCGCTTCGGCATGCTCTACCAGACCTGCCGCGAGGCCCTGCCCAACACCTTCAGCCCCGACAAGATCCAGTACCTGGTCCGGATCATCCGCAAGCAGCAGTACCTGCGGGATGAAGATATCGCCATGGACATGCAGGACGTCATCTTCTGCCTGGTCCAGATCCTCAGGTACAAGCTGACCAATATCGGCTACCAGGTCAGCGAAGTCTTCCCGCCGGAATTCAGCGACACCATCAGCCGCCTGCTCTCCGGTCTGCCAGTGCCCAACCCGATCTTCGAGGAGGAGATCATCGCCCTGCGCCTGATCACCCACCTGGCCCACAGCATCCGCCAGGTACTGCTCGACCGCATCCAGGTCCTCGGCGACATCTTCGACCGCGGTCCGCAGCCGGACAAGATCATCCGCATCCTGGCGTCGGCCGCATACCGCGACATGGTCGACTACGTCTACGGCAACCACGATATCCTATGGATGGGCGCGGCCTCCGGCAACCGCTCGCTGATCGCCGAAGCGATGCGGATCACCTGCCGCTACGACCACTTCGAGCTGATCGAGCGCCTGCGCTTCGACACCCGGCAGCTGGCCGAATTCGCCGAGCGCACATACCCGGTGGAGACCATCACCGGCAACTTCAAGGCCAGAACCAGCCGCGGCCGGGCGATGGAAAAGGCGCTGGCGGTCATCCAGTTCAAACTCGAGGAACAGACGATCCGCGATTACCCTGAGTACGAGATGGCGTCGCGCCTCTGGCTCGACCGGCTGGCGCTGATGCTGAAGACCGGCGATACCGGTGGGCTCAACGACACCAGCTTCCCGACCATCGATCTCGACACCCCCGGCCGGCTGACGAAGGAGGAAGCCGAAATCATCGACGATCTCGCCCGCCAGTTCGCCACCAACAGGAGGCTCAAGCGCCTGCTGCAGTTCTTCTTCACCAAGGGCCGGACCTACCACATCCAGAACAACTTCCTCAATATCCATGCCCTTGTACCCTCCACCGCCGATGGCGAGTTCGAGGAGTTCCTCGGCCGCCGGGGCAAACAGCTGCTCGACCACATCCAGGAGACGATCCGGCGGGTCGGCGTCAATTACCTGGAGAGCCGGGAACAGCGCCCGCAGGACCAGGCCCTGTTCTTCTATCTCTGGTGCGGCCCGAAATCGCCATTCTTCGGCAAGCACGCGATGAAGACCTTCGAACGCTACTTCCTCGTCGACAAGCAGACCCACAAGGAACGTTCGCTGTTCTGGAAGGACAACATGCAGTCCGACGCCTTCAAGAAAAAGATGCAGCAGGAGTTCGGCATCCACAGGGTGGTCTACGGCCATACCCCGGTCGACTACACCAAGGGGGTGCAGATGGCGAGCCGCGACGGCGTGGCGATCAACGTCGACGGCGGCTTCGCCGAGGCCTATTACAACCGGGGCCATTCGCTGGTCCACACCCCGCATCAGCTCTACGGCATCATCCTGCCGACGCCCGGCGAGATCATCGAGGCCGAACGCCGTCTCGAATCGGCGCCGCTCGACATCGAACTGATCGACGAATTCCGCCAGCCGATGAAGATCAAAGACACCATCGAAGGCAGGACCCTGAAGAAGCAGCGCGATGCAATCATGGCGCAGATCAGGAAACTGGCCCGGCAGAACGGGCTCACAGCCGCCAACAGTCCCCATGCAGAAGACTGATTTTATGGACACCAACTATGGAATGGAGATCGTCAGGGCGACGGAGATCGCCGCCCTGACCGCCGCCCGCCTTCAGGGCCTCGGCAACCACGCCGGCATCCTCAACGACAGCCGCGAAGCCATCACCAAGACCCTCAACCGCCTGGCCATCGAAGGCGGCGTCATCAACGACCGCTTCACCGGCCGTCCTGAAATCTTCCAGCTGCCGGCAACCCTCGGCCGCGGCGGCCCGAGGATGGACCTGATGGCAGTTCCCCTGGAAGCGTACCATTCCGCCGCCGACGGCCGCAACAACGCAGCCTCCTTTGCCGTCATCGCCAGGGAAGGGGCGATCCAGTCGGTGCCGAATCTCAGCATGTACAAGCTGGTGGTCGGGCCCGAGGCCGGGGAGGTCATCGACATCAACCAGCCGCCGATCGTCAATGTCAAGCGGGTCGCCCGGGCGCTGCGGAAATATACCGAGAACGTCACCGTGCTGATCCTCAACCAGACCCGCCACCGCCAGCTGATCAACGAGGTCCGCAGCTGCGGCGCGCGGATCAAGCTGATCGAGGAGGGCGAGATCTCCGGCTGCATGGCCGCGATCACCGGCGAGCGGGCCGACATCTACATGGGTTACGGCTTCGCCCCGGAAGGGGCCCTGGTGGCGGCGGCGATCAGCTGCCTCGGCGGCTATTTCGAAGGCAAGATCTTCTACGAAAATGACCGCGACCGGGCCCAGGCGATGGAACACGGCATCGACGATTTCGACAAGATCTTCCGGGTCGAAGACCTGGTGCGGAGCAGGGAGATCGCCATCGCCGCCACCGGCGTCACCGACGGCGAATTTCTCGAGGGCGTCCGCTTCACCGCGAACGGCGCCATCACATCCTCGTTCATCGCCCGCGGAGAAACACGAACCTGCCGCCGGCTGGAGACGCGGCATTTCTTCGACTACAAACCCGTCTTCTAGCACCGGCGCGTCGAAGCTCCTCCGGGCGCCGGCTTTCAGGAGGGATATGAGACCAAACCTGTACTGGCTGCAATGCGGCGGCTGCGGCGGCGACACGATGTCGATGCTGAACGCCGACTCGCCGAATATCGTCGAGGCCAAGGAATCCCTCGGCATCGACGTCCTCTTCCATCCCTCCTTTTCCACCATCACCCCGGCCCAGCACCTGGAACTGCTGGACAGGCTGACCGGCGGCACCATCCCCCTCGACATCCTCTGCGTGGAAGGGTCTGTCATCCTCGGCCCGAATGGCACCGGCATGTTCGAGACCTTCGCCGGCCTGGCCAAAAAGGACCTGATAGCCCAGCTTGCAGCCAGGGCCGGCCTGGTCATGGCCATCGGCACCTGCGCCGCGTATGGCGGGGTCACCCGGGCCTGCGCCGTCGAGGCGGTCGGCCTGCAGTTCACCGCCAAGGAGCCCGGAGGCCTGCTCGGACCCGGATTCACCAGCCGGCTCGGTCTGCCAGTCATCAACCTGCCGGGGTGTCCGGTCCATCCGCAGGTCCTGATCGGGACGCTCAGCGCCTTCTCCGCCGGCAAGTACCTGGAACTGAACGAACGCAACGCCCCGCTGGAATACTACAACATGCTGGTCCACCAGGGCTGCACCCGCAACGAGTATCACGAGTACCAGATCGAGGAGACCGATTTCGGCCAGAAGGGCTGCCTGTTCTTCCATATGGGCTGCCACGGTCCGCTGGCCCACGGCCCGTGCAACAAGTTCCTGTGGAACAACCGCAGCTGCAAGACCAGGACCGGCATCCCCTGTTTCGGCTGCACCGAGCCCGACTTCCCCCAGAGCAGCCCGTTCTTCGAGACCCCGAACATTGTCGGCCTGCCGATCAACCTGCCCGACGGCGTCGACCGCCCCCACTATCTCGCCTACAAGGGCATGGCCGCGGCGGCCGCCCCGGAGAGGCTGAAACACCGCAAGCCCAAGGTCTGACATGGCAGAAAACACCAGGAAGACGATCAGCGTTCCCCTCAACCGCGTCGAAGGCGACCTCGAACTGACTATCGAACACGAGGACGGAGTGGTCACCAACGCCTGGAGCCGCGGCGTCATGTACCGGGGATTCGAAAACATGATGAAGGGCCGGGGGGCCTGGGACGGATTGGTGCTGACACCGCGGGTATGCGGCATCTGCGGCACGGCCCACCTGCTGACCGCGGCCAAGGCCCTCGACATGATCTGCGGTATCGCCCTGCCCGCCAACGCCATCATGGTGCGCAACCTGGCGATGATGGCCGAGCATATCCAGAGCGATCTCCGCCACGGCATCCTGATGTTCATGCAGGACTTCCTCAACCCGGCCTACGCCAACCTGCCTATCTACGGCGAGGCTGTCCGCCGGTACGAGACATTCCGCGGCCGTTCGGTGGTTGAGACCATCAGGATGACCAAGAAGATCCTCGAGATCGTCGCCATCCTCGGCGGACAGTGGCCGAACTCCTCGTTCATCGTCCCCGGAGGGGTCGCCAGCGTCCCGACATACAACGACATCGTCAGCTGCATCTACATCATCAACCTGTTCACCGCCTGGTACGAGGAGCAGATCCTCGGCTGTCCGATCGAGCGCTGGCAGCAGATAGAGAGCGAACAGGATCTGATGGCGTGGATGAACGAGGACGATGCCCACCGCAGCAGCGATCTCGGCTTCTTCATCCGCATGGCTCACCTGGTCCGCCTCGACCGGATCGGCCGAGGCCATGGCAACTTCCTCAGCTTCGGCCAGCTCGAACTGCCGCCGGACAGTGCCGTGCGCAGCCGGTCCGGCGACGCATTGCTCCTTGCACCCGGCTTCATCAGCGACGGAAATGCCTCGGCCGTCAACCAGGAACTGGTCAGCGAACACGTCGCCTATTCGCATTTCATCGATTATCCCGGCGGACTGCACCCCTCAGAAGGAATCACTCAGCCCTACGTCTCGCCTTACGAGGCGGTCAAATACTCCTTCTGCAAGGCACCGAGGTATGCCGGACAGCCCGCCGAGACCGGGCCGTTGGCCCAGATGCTGACCAGCCGCCACCCCCTCTTCCTCGATCTGGTCGAAAGATACGGCCCCAGCGTCTATGTCCGCGAACTGGCCCGCCTGGTGAGACCAGCCGAGCTTCTGCCGGCGATGAAGACCTGGGCCGGGGAAATCGACCCGGAGGCACCGTTCTACCATTCGGTGCGGGAGATCCCTGACGGCTTGGGCTACGGCCTGACCGACGCCAGCCGCGGCGCCCTCGGCCACTGGCTGGAGGTCAAAAAGCAACAGATAGAGAGGTATCAGATCATCACCCCGACCGCCTGGAACGGTTCACCCCGCGACCACGGGGGCATCCGCGGCCCCTGGGAGGAGGCCCTGATCGGCACGCCGATCGCCGATCCGGACAACCCGGTAGAGGCCGGTCATGTGATCCGCTCCTTTGATGCCTGCCAGGTCTGTGCGGTCCACCTGCTGAAGAATCCGAGACGAGGGAACGGGCGGCCGGCATGTCTGCGCGTATAATCTGCATAGGCAACCGCTTCCTGGCCGCCGACGCCGCCGGACCGCTGGTGTATGACCACCTCGCCGGCAGCCCGCTGCCCGTGGGCGTCGAACTGATCGAAGGCGGCACGGCCGGTCTGCGGCTGCTGCCGCTGCTGGAAAACTGCGAACTGGTGATCTTTGTCGATGCCGTCAGCGGCTTCCGCCCAGATCCCGGCGTCATCGTCATCGACCCGGCCGCTCTGGAGCCTGAGGCCCTTGATTTCGGCCACGGCGCCGGCCTTGCCACGCTGCTCGCTACCGCCCCGCACGTCCTCGACCCGCCGCTGCCGGAAATCCTCATCGTCGGTATCGAGGGGCAGGCCGACGAACCGGCCTGCAGGCAGGCCGCCAGAGTCTGCCGCGAAATCATCGCCAGCAGATCGAATCGGCAGTCCCGCCGCCAATCCGCCTCCGTGCAGGAAACCGTCGATGAACGACCAGGATACTGAGCAGATCATCCAACGGCTGCGCGAGGAGAACGAGACGCTGGTAACGGAGCTGCGGGTGGCCCGTGAGGCCGCCTCGATCACCGCCGAACTGGTTGCCAAACAGTTCGAAAAACTCGATATCATCCTCGCCGACCTGGACCAGCGGGCCAAGAGCGAGCAGAAGCTCAGGGAGGAGATGTCGATCGCCCGCAGGGAAGCGGAAATGGCCAACTCGGCCAAGAGCGATTTTCTCGCCAACATGAGCCATGAGATCCGCACCCCGATGAACGGCATCATCGGCATGACCGAGCTGATGCTGAACACCGAGCTCTCGACGGAGCAGCGGAAGTATCTCGAACTGGTCCAGCAGTCGTCGGCCAGGCTGCTCAAGGTCATCAACGACATCCTCGATTTTTCCAAGATCGAGTCGGGCAAGCTGCAGCTCGACCCGGTCGACTTCAACCTCCACGAGTCGCTGGACGAATGCATCCACATGCTCGACCTGCCGGCCAGCCAGAAGGATATCGCCCTCACCAGCCATATCGACGAATCGGTGCCCCAATGGGTACACGGTGATCCCAACCGGCTTACCCAGATCCTGCTCAACCTGCTCAACAACGCCATCAAATTCACCGATCAAGGCGAAGTGCGGCTGGAGGTCCTGCCGATGACCGCTGGCAGCGAAGATGAGATCTGCCTCCGTTTCAACGTCATCGACACCGGCATCGGCATCCCGCCGGAGAAGCAGCACCTGATCTTCGAGTCGTTCAACCAGGCAGACACCTCGACAACCCGCAAATATGGCGGCACCGGCCTCGGCCTGGCCATCTCCTCGCAGCTGGCGAACATGATGGGCAGCAAGATCTATGTCGAGAGCCGGCCGGGAGCCGGTTCGACCTTCTGGTTCATCTGTGCCCTGAAGAAACCCGCCGAGTCCAGATATGCAGGGCCGCGGCAGCCGGAAAACGCGCCTGCCATGCACCACAGCCAGGCCGAACTTGCAGGCCGGCGGATCCTGCTGGCGGAGGACGAGCCGATCAACCAGATCCTGGCGACGACGCTCCTGACCCAGCTTGGCGTCGAAGTCACCCCGGTCGACAACGGGGCCGCCGCCCTGGCGGCGATCTACGAATCCGGCCCCTTCGACCTGGTATTGATGGACCTGCAGATGCCGGAAATGGACGGGTTCGAGACCACCAGGCGGATCAGGATGCTGCCGGGAACGCAGTCGGAGATGCCGATCGTCGCCCTGACCGCCCATGCCCGGACCCAGGACCGGGACAAATGCCTCCGCTCCGGCATGGACGACTATCTCAGCAAACCGATCAACCGTGACGAACTGCGGGACATCCTGCTTCGCCTGCTGCGCCGGAAGTCCCCCGGCAAGACCGGCAGCCGCAACAAATCGCCGATGCATTGACTGCCGGATCTGGTAAGATAGGCCGGCACGCGAGCTCTGCGACGACCATCATATTTACTGAAAGGAGAGAAACACATGTCCAGCGAAGAAGCACCCAAAGGAGCCATATTGCAGCGAGACAAACAGACCTACGCCATCGTTCCCCGCGTCCCGTGCGGCCTGCTGACCAAGGAAAAACTCCGCAACCTGGCCACCGTGGTGGACAAGTACGATATCCCGATCGTCAAGCTGACCTCCGGCCACCGCATCGCCCTGGTCGGCATGAAGGCCGACGCGATCAACGATATCTACGCCGATCTGGGGATGGACCCCGGCAAGGCCACCGAACTCTGTCTCCATTACGTCCAGGCCTGTCCCGGCACCGAGGTCTGCAAATTCGGCATCCAGGATTCCCTCGGCTTCGGCATCAGGCTCGAGGCACTGCTTGCCGGTCGAGACATGCCCGCCAAGCTCAAGGTCGGCGTCTCCGGCTGCCCGTTTTCCTGCGCCGAGGGGCTGGTCCGCGATATCGGCATCATGGGCAAGAAGAAGGGCTGGACCGTCTCCTTCGGCGGCAATTCCGGCCAGCGGGCCCGGATCGGCGACATCCTCGCCGAGGAGATCAGCCACGAGGAGGTCATCACCCTGATCAACCGCTGCCTCGACTATTACGCCGAGCATGGCAAGAAGAAGGAGCGGACTGCCCGCTTCATCGAGCGGATCGGGATCGAGACCTTCAGGGAGGCGGTGCTCTCCCGCCCGCTGAGCGAAGGCTGATGCGCAATTCAGCCCGCGAGGCAATCCTGCGCCGGTGTTTCGTCAACGCCCCGTGGCCCGACCTGAAGAGCGAACTGCTCGACCTCTTCCTCGAGCACCGGCTGCAGCCGGAGATCGGCCTCGAGGGGACCTGCCTGTACGACGAGGATATCGGCGAATTCACAAAAGTCCACCAGCTCCTCCAAAAACGGGGCCTGCAGTGCACCCTGCACGCCCCGTTCATGGATCTCGCCGCCGGCTCCAACGACCCGTATATCCTTGAAAAGAGCCGTTCCAAACTGCGGCGGGCGATTGAACTGGCGGCGATTTTCCGGCCCTGCTCAATCGTCTGCCATCTGCAGTACGAGGAAAACAAGCACGGCTATTTCTTCGACCGCTGGCTCGGCAATTCCCTCGCCAGCTGGCGTCAGCTCGGCCGGCTGGCGGGGGAACTCGGGGTGGCGATCATGCTCGAAAACACCTATGAAACCGGTCCGGAGGTACACCGGAGGGTTCTGTCGGAGCTGAACACCCCGTCCGTCGGTTTCTGCCTCGATGTCGGCCATCTCGGGGCGTTTGCCAAGGCATCCTGGCGGGACTGGCTGCCGGAGATGCTGCCCTGGCTCGGCCAGCTCCATATTCACGACAACACCGGCGGAAAGGATCTGCACCTCGCCCCGGGGCAGGGCAATTTCGATTTTCCCGGCCTGTTCGGTTTCCTCCGCCAGCATGACATGCACCCGATCATCACCCTCGAGCCCCACTCCCGCGAGGACCTCTGGCAGGCCCTCGACTATTTCGAACGGACCGGCCTGCTTTCCGGAATCTGACGCATCTCCCCTCCTTTCGCCGGCCTGCGGCATTATTTTTCTTTTGATATTGCCACCGCCATCCGATACAACGGAAGATAGAAAAAAATGTCCGTTATCCTGACCGTTTCCCAACCTGTTACGGCAATTCATGAAGACCTCCCCGCAATCGACCGACCAGCCCCCCCCGGAACAGGACCAATCCGCCGGCGAGATGCAGAGCGCGGCATCCCGGGCCGCCACCGCTGAAAAATACGCATCCCGGTACATCGTCGCCGACCGGCGTTTTCCCGATACCAGCGTCTTCAGCGTCGACGATACCACCTTCTTCTCGAGCATGCCGCGGCCGAGCCACTGGTCCGTTTCCTGGTCCGACCTGATGATGACGATGTTCATCCTCTTTGTCGCGATGTATGCCTACCAGGCAGCCAACCGTGAATTTCTTGTCAACGAGGAACCGACCGTGGTCGGCGGCGACACTACCGAGGCCCTGGAGATTACCGATGAACAGCGGGCGACCCTGCCGATCAGCCCGATCGGTCCCGGACTGCCGTTGACCACTGCCGGCACGGTCAGGAAGGTGGTGCCGGTGTTGCCGGAAGACGTCGATACGGCGACCGAACCCCGCAGCGACGCAGCCAGGCTCGCCCAGGAAAAGATCAGGAAGGAGGCCGAGGCTGAACTCGCCCGGATCAGGGCCGAACGGGAAGCGCAGAGAAAGGGCCGGGCCGAGGCGGTGAAAACCGCCCCGCCCGCCGCGGAGGCGGAGCCGACTCCCGCCGTTCCGCCGGCGGAGGACAAGATGCAAGAGATGTACACCCTCAGCCAGAAGAACCTCGAGAACTATGACATGGAGAAGTTTGCCGCCATCGACCTGGTTCCCGACAAGACCGTGCGGATCGTCCTCACCGGCGACCTGTTTTTTGAAACCGGCACAGCCGACCTTTCGGCCCAGGCCAGAGAATCCCTGAAGAAGATCACCGAGGTGATCAGGAAGACCCCCTACATCATCAATATCGTCGGCCACACCGACAACATCCCGATGCGCTCGGAGAGGTATTCCACCAACTGGGAGCTCTCCGTCGCCAGGGCCAGCCGGGTGGCGCGGTTCCTCATCGAAGAGATGGGGATGAATCCGAACCAGTTCGTGGTCAGCGGCTACGCCTCCTACCGCCCGCTCCAGCCGAACACCGACACCAGGGGCCGGGCCGCGAACCGCCGGGTCGAGATCATCATCAGCAAAAAACTGCCGCCGGCGGCTCCGGCCACACCTGAAAATCTTCAATAATCCATCGATATGAAGACTACGACACGCATAGGTTTCCTCCTTGGTCTGGCCATTTTCCTGATCGGCTTCATCATCAACGGCAACCTCCTCCTCTACCTCAACATCTCCGGTATCCTGATCGTCCTCGGCGGCGTCGCCGCTGCCTCGCTGCTCAGCTTCCGGCTCGAACAGCTGCGGATCGTCGCCAAGGTCATCCGGTCGACCTATAAG
>WBUQ01000137.1 GCA_008933635.1 Desulfobulbaceae bacterium
GGCGGGTGGTTATCGCCGATGTCGCAGAGGAGGCATTGCGGCAGGCCGAGACGGAATTGCAGAAAATCAGCCCTCACGTGACGTTGGTTGTCTGCAACGTCACCCGGGAGGCCGATTGCGAACGGCTGGCCGAACATGCCATGGCGACTTTCGGGTCGATCAACCTGGTGGCGCCTTTTGCCGGTATCACCAGTGACGGAATGCTGATCAAGACCGACCGGGAGACCGGCAAAGTCACCGGCAAAATGTCCCTTGACCAGTTCCAGAAGGTCATCGATATCAACCTGACCGGGGTCTTCCTGACCGTCAGGGAGTGTGTCGAGCGGATGGTCAATGCCGGCTGCCGGGGCCTCATCTGCCTGGTCTCCTCGACAGGGTCGCTCGGTACTGCCGGCCAGATCAATTATTCCTCCACCAAGGCGGCGATGGCGGTCATCCCCAAAGTGCTGACCGCCGAATTCTTCCGCCGCGGCTTCGCCGACCGGATCCGCTGCATGGCCATCGCCCCAGGCTATGTCGGTACGCCGATGGTCAAATCCATCGACGAGAAGGTCCTCGGCAGGATTATCGAACAGGTGCCGATCAGCCGCCTGATCGAGCCGGAAGAGGTGGTCAGCATGGTTGCCGAACTCTATCGCAACGAGGCCATGGCCGGCGAGACCGTCTTCATCCATGGCGGCCTGCGTCTGGGGTCGAAGGGCTGACGGGTGGGGCCTTGCAGGCTGGTCCAGCAACAGGGTCCAGTCATAATATGAGTAACAGAAATACGAGGGGATGGATATGCGAGAAGTCGTGATCGTCAGTGGTGCGAGGACCCCGATCGGGTCCTTTGGCGGGACCCTGTCCTCCACACCGGTGGTGGAACTGGGGGCCGTGGTGCTGAGGGAGTCTCTGCAGCGTGCCGGCTTGCGGCCGCAGGCGTCGGAGAAGGACCGGCTGTGGATGCCGGACAGGCTGAAAGAAAACCCTGTCACTGAACTGGAGAAGGAATTTTCTGACTATGCCGGTGATCTGCAGCCAGTCGAGGTTGACCAGGTGATCATGGGGAATGTCCTGGCGGCCGGACAGGGCCAGAACGTCGCCCGGCAGGCGATGATCCGGGCGGGGATCCCGAAGGAGACGGCCGCCACCACGGTCAACAAGCTCTGCGCCTCCGGGATGGAGGCAGTGGCCCTGGCCGCCCAGGCGATCCGCGCCGGCGATGCCGAGGTGGTTCTGGCTGGCGGCATGGAGAACATGAGCCTGGTTCCCTACGCCCTGCCGGCTGCGCGCTGGGGACAGCGGATGAACGACGGCAGGATGATCGATCTGATGATCCATGATGGCCTGTTCGAAATCTTCTATGGTTATCACATGGGGATGACTGCAGAAAACATCGCTGACCGGTACGGGGTGAGCCGGGCGGAGCAGGACGAGATCGGCGCGCTGAGCCACCGGCGGGCCCTGGCGGCGATCGAGCAGGGGCTTTTCGTCGAGGAAACCGTGCCGGTCAGGGTGCGCAAGGGCAAAGAGGATGTGCTGTTTGCTGTCGATGAACGGCCGATGGCCACTTCGGAGGAGAAGATGGCACGGCTCAGGCCTGCGTTCAAACCGGATGGATCGGTCACCGCCGGCAACGCCTCGGGCATCAACGACGCGGCGGCGGCCTTGCTGCTGATGTCGGCGGACAAGGCGGAGGAGATGGGGCTGAGGCCAATGGCCCGGGTCAGGGCCCATGCCTCGGCCGGAGTCGATCCGGCCTACATGGGATTGGGGCCGATCCCGGCGGTACGCCGTGTCCTGGCGAAGACCGGTCTGGCGATTGGCGATTTCGGCGCCATCGAGCTCAATGAGGCCTTCGCCGCCCAGGCCATCGCCTGTATCCGGGAACTCGGCTGCGGCATGGAGAAGACGAATATGCTCGGCAGCGGCATTTCGCTCGGCCACCCGATCGGCTGCACCGGGGCGAGGATCCTGGTCACCCTGATGCACACCATGCGGAGGCAGGGCCTGGATCTGGGACTGGCTTCGCTGTGCATCGGCGGCGGCCAGGGCATGGCCCTCGTCCTCGAGCGGGTCGATTCCTGAAAGGGGCTCAGGTCCGCGGCTCGTCGGCCTGGATCGACAGACCGTACTTTTTCAGCAGGGCATAGAGATGGGAGCGTGATAGTCCGGATATCGACAGGATCCGGGATATCTCGCCCCCGCTCTGGCGGATCAGTTCGCTGAGATAGATCTTCTCCGAGGCGCTCTTGAAGCTCTTCAGGGAAGGCAGCGGGCGGTCGAAAATGTCCTGGAAGATCTCCTGGCCGATCTTGCTGGCGTCATCGTCGGCATGGATGCCCTCGCCGCTGGACAGCATTTCGGAGCCGGTCAGCTGCCGTATCTGTTCCTTGGCCACCTGGATCCGCAGCTGCCGGGGCAGGTGCATGGCGAAGAGATTCTGTTCCGAGCCGGCGGAGATGATCGCCCGCTCGATGATGTTGAACAGTTCCCTGACATTGCCCGGCCAGGGGTAGTTCTGCAGGGTTTCAAGAAAATCCTCGTCCATGCTCTTGACCGGCATGCCGTACTGGGCGCAGAGCTGGGCGGTCTTGAAGGCGGCAAGGGCCTCGATGTCCTCGGTCCGCTGCCTGAGCGGCGGCAGGGGCAGCCGGATGGTGGCGACGCGGAAGAGCAGGTCGCTGCGGAACTCGCCCGTATCCACCATCTCCTCGAGGTTGCGGTTGGTGGCTGCGATCAGCCGGAAATTGCTGCTCTGCTCCTGGGTGTCGCCGACGGCCCGGAAGGTTCGTTCCTGCAGGACGCGGAGGAAGGACTTCTGGATCGACAGCGGCATTTCGCCGATCTCATCGAGAAAGAGGGTGCCCTGGTCGGCGAGCTTGATCAGGCCTATCCGTGAATCCTGGGCCCCGGTGAAGGCTCCCTTGCGGTGACCGAAGAGGGTCGACTCGACCAGAGATTCGGTCAGCGAGGCGCAATCGACGAAGACGAATTTCCCGCCCGCCCGGGCGCTGTTGTCGTGGATGGTCCGGGCGAACAGTTCCTTGCCGGTGCCGGTTTCGCCGGTGATCAGCAGGTTCGCCTCTGAGCGGGCGGCCTGGGCCATCAGCTGGAAACAGGCCTTCATCCGCGGACCGACGCCGATGACCTTGCCGATGTCGGGCAGGTCGGCTTCCGTCTTGCCCTTTTTCTCTACCCGGTATTTCAGGGCTCGGGTCAGGGTCAGGGTAATTTCCCTGATGCTGGAAGGTTTGAGGATATAGTCCCAGGCTCCGCCCTGGATGGCCAGTTCAGCCCCGTCAGGATCGCCCTTGCCGGTAAGGATGATGACCTCCGGCGGATCGGCCATGGCCATCAGTTCAGGCAGCAGGTCGAGGCCATTGCCGTCTGGCAGCCTGACATCGAGGAAGAGGATGTCGAAGTTGTGCCCGCGAACCATGTCCCAGCCGGCGGAGAGCGAATGGGCTGAGCGGCAGGAATGCCTGAGTCGCATGCACAGGCTCTTCAGGGTTTCGCAGATTTCCTGGTCGTCGTCGAGGATCAGTATCTCGGCCATGGCTCACGTTTTTTCCAGAATGGTGTTGATTGTCGAGATCAGCTCGAATTTATCATAGGGTTTGATGAACACCCGGCGGATCGACGGGTAGGCGATGGCCGCCTTCATTGCATCTTCCCTGCCCGAGACGAGCAGAAAGGGGATGACCGGATTCATCGCGTGGATCTGATCCAGGAGCTCGATGCCGTTGATTCCCGGCATGTCGTAATCGGTGATCACCAGATCGAAGGCCTGCCGGTCGGCTGCGACCAGATCAAGGGCCTGCTGCGGCGTCCCGGCGGCGGTCACCGAAAAGCCGGCCTCTCTCAGTATCCGTGGTGCCGTATGCAGCTGGTCCTCGTCGTCCTCGACAAAGAGGATGCGGCAGTTTTTCGCTCCCGGAATCTGCCGTCGCTCTTCGAACTTTTCGCTGACGGCGTCAACGGCCGGAAAATACAGGCGAAACGTGGTGCCTCGCCCGGGCTCGCTCTCCACTTTCACCCCCCCCTGATGGGCCTTGACGATGCCGTGCACGACCGCCAGACCGAGACCGGTCCCTTCCGTTTTGTCCTTGGTCGAGAAAAACGGGTCGAAGATCTTGTCGATGATCTCGGCAGGGATGCCGGGACCGTCGTCGGAGACGGTAAGCTGAACATGGCAACCTTCCTTCAGGTTGAGCGCCTGGGCCTCCTCCTGGTTGAGAATGCCCTTTTCCAACCGGATCTGCAGCCTTCCACCCTGTTCGCGGAGGGCCTGGAACGCGTTGGTGCACAGGTTCATCGCCGCCTGGTAGAGTTGAGTCGGGTCGGCCAGGATGATGCCGGCATCCGGCGAGATATGGGATCGCAGCTCGATATTGCCGGGGAGGGATACCTCCATCAGGCCGATGACCTCGGTAATCACCGAAGTCAGGTCGGTTGGACGGAAACCTTCCTGGGATGGTTTGCTGAAGGCCAGGATCTGCTTCACCACCCGTCCGCCACGGCGGGCCGCCTTCAGGGCCCGTTCCAGGTCGCTGGCGGTCTGGGAATCGGCCGGCACATCGCCGATGGCCAGCTCGGTCGAATTGATGATCGATGTTAATATGTTGTTGAAATCATGAGCAATGCCTCCGGCGAGGGTGCCGATTGCCTCCATTTTCTGCGATTGCAGGAGCTGCTTTTCCAGGTCGAGCTCGCGGGTGATGTTCTCGGCGGTGCTGAGGATGCCGACGATCTTGCCGGACTGATCGCGCAGGGGCACCTTGTTGACCTCGATCCAGGCCACATTGCCCTGATGATCGGTGAGCCTGCGGCGGACCTTGCGGAAAGCCTCGCGGTTGTTGATGACGGCGACATCGGCACTCTGCGACCACTGCACGTAGTCGAGATCGCCGATTACATCCCGTGTCGTCTTGCCGATCACCTCGTCGGGATCATCGAGTCCGAAGAAGTTGGCGAAGGTTCGGTTGGCGCCAAGATATCGGAAATTCAGGTCTTTCCATGATACAAGCTGAGGATTGGTGTCCATCAGGGTTTCCTGGAAGGTCAGCTGGTCTTTGATCTTATGTTCGACCCGGCGTCTGCCCATCATCGTCAGGACCAGGAAGACCAGGGTGATCAGCAGCAGCAGGAAGCTGACGATGATGGTCCAGAAGAGCTCCTTCGAGAGTTCGTAAAAGCCTTTTGGTGCGTTGATGATCGTGCTGTCCTTCGGCAGCATATCCTCGCTGATGCCCAGCTGCCGCATCACCTGATAATCGAACATGTAATCGCCGGTAGGTGCTGTCGCAATGGGGATTGCGGAAGGAGGCGTCCCTTTCAGGATCTGGAGGGCCATGCCCGCCGCCGTCCGGCCATGTTTCTGGCCTGACAGCATGCTGCCGCCGACGGCGCCATGGCCGAGGAGGAAGGCCCACGAAGTGTAGATCGGAACCCTGGAATGCTGGTACAGGGCGTTCATCACCTCTTCGGCCGTATAGGTCCGGTTGCCGATGATCTGGTAGTAGGGGATGAAAAAAAGAAAAGTGTCGTTGGGCAGGCTGGTAACCCGTTTTTGCGCTTCAGCCAGGTCGATCTGGATCCAGTAGTCGACCTGCAGTTTGTCCCGGTAGAGGGGAACGAGGGCTTCAATCTGCTTTTTGATGGCGCGTCCCGCTGTCGACTCGTCGCCGATAACCACCATTCGCCGCTTGTCGGGATGGAGTCGCAGAACGGCATCGATGGTGCCGGCAAGATCGAAACTTTCAACGACTCCTGTCAGATTGCCGACTGCGATCTCATGAGGTTCGAGGTCGTTGACGCCGCTGAAAACGATCGGGACGCCGGGAAAGAGTTTGGGACGGAATTGCAGGGCGAAGTTGAAGGCATCGTCGTCGGATACGATGACGACATCGTAATGCTCACTCGCGAATTTCCTGCGAAAGACTTCGAACAGCCCCTCTATGACCGGTGCGGTATTGTATTTCTTGGCGTCGAGGTACTCGACCTGCAGGTCGATGATGTATGGGCTTTCATTCAGCCCGGCGCGGATGCCCTCGAAGATCGAATCAGACCACTGGTAGCCGTGGTGATAGGAGTTGAGATAGAGAATGCTTTTTTTGGCGCTTCCGCCCCAGGCCGGGCCGGGCAGAGCGCAGGCGGCCAGCAGCAGGATGAGGCAGAAGGCTGTGCATCTGAGGGAGGCTGGTTTCATTGACTGTCGCGGTGCAATTATGAGGCCATTTCGATGTGATGGTGAAGATCGGCGATGGCCCCCAGGCGTTGGCCGGCAGGTGGGGATCGGATGAAATCAAGGGCAGTGTACCGCATTCCTGCTTGTCTTGGCAAAGGTGATGTTTATTATACTTTCGAGTCGAACGATGGAGATACGCCCACCTGCGAAGGATGCGGACTGGTTGTTGATTACGATGGTCATTTTGAAAGGAGGTAGATGATGATGCGGATTGGCCTGTATCTGGCGACAAACCTGGCGATACTCATTCTGCTCGGTGTTGTCATGACTCTTCTCGGGATAGATTCGCGCAGCACTTCCGGTTTGCTGGTGATGGCCGCCCTGTTCGGCATGGGCGGCTCGTTCATCTCGCTGGCGATGTCCAAGTGGATAGCGAAGAAATCCACCGGGGCGTATGTCATCGAGAAACCCCGGAACACGACGGAGCAGTGGCTGGTCGATACCGTCCGGCGCCAGGCCCAGGCGGCGGAGATCGGGATGCCCGAGGTGGCGATTTACGAATCGCCCGACATCAACGCCTTTGCCACCGGCATGAAGAAAGACGATGCGTTGGTGGCAGTGAGCACCGGTCTGCTGCAGAACATGTCTCGGGATGAGGCCGAGGCGGTACTGGCGCACGAGATCAGTCATGTGGCCTGCGGCGACATGGTGACGATGGCCCTGATCCAGGGAGTGCTGAATACCTTCGTCATCTTCCTGTCGCGGGTCGCGGCACAGCTCATCAATACCTTCCTGAGCCGGGACGATGACGGAGGAGGGCTGGGTTTCCTGGGTTATATGGCGGTGACGATCGTGCTCGAGATCGTCTTCGGGCTCTTCGCCAGCATCATCGTCATGTGGTTTTCCCGCAAGCGGGAATTCCGTGCCGACAGCGGTGCTGCCTATCTGGCCGGCAAAGAGAAGATGATCGCGGCGCTGCGCCGTCTGCAGGCCCACCATGAGCCGTCGCACCTGCCCGACCAGGTGGCGGCTTTCGGTATCCGGCCGAAGGAAGGCGGATTCGCCAGCCTGTTCCGCAGCCATCCGCCGCTCGAGGAACGGATTGCCGCCCTGCAGCAGGGGTAATCAAACGGGATGGCGGCTCTTCGCAGGTATTACTCTGCCTGGAAGATTCGCCGGACAATGGAAAAGCTGATCTATCTGGTCCTACATCTCAGATACGCCGGAGGGAATGAGGCATATGAAGACGAAATCTTCTCCTCCGGCGTTCATAAACTGATGTTCCTCTCCCCCGGGGATGAAGACAACGGTGCCGCTGGTGACAGTCTCCCACTCGCCATCTCGGTAGACCTGCCCCTTGCCGGAGTGGATGAAGATCTCATGTTCCCAGTCGTGGGAGTGCCGGGGGGTAAAACCGCCCGGCGCGACGGTGAACACCCTCATGCAGAAGTTGTCGGCATGGTCGTCCTTGCCGATCACCACCCGTCCTGTCACGCCCCTGACTGTATCCGTATCGAACTGGTGCGATGGGGCTTCCGTGTAATCAAGTACTTTCATAATCGTCATGTTCTGTGTGGTTTCAGCTGCCTTCGCAGCGGTTGAATTCCTCTTGAGATACTATAGATATCCGTTTCCAGCTTGACAACCACCGGTTCTCATTCTTTACCCTGGCTGCCGGTGAGTCCCAGGTAGATGGCGGTGAGGGTGACAATGACCCCGACCCAGTTCAGCAGATCGGTCGGCCGGTGGAAAAAGAGCACATCCCAGATAAACGCCAGCGAAGGCTGGAGCAGCAGGATCAGGCCGGTGAAGGAGGCGCGGATCTTCGGCATGGCGTTGGCGATCAGGGCCCAGCCGATGGTCTGGCTGAACAGCCCCAGGCTGATCAGGGAGAGGAGGCTCTGGGTGTCGGGAATGTCGAATGAGTCGCCTGACATGAGCATATGCCCCCCGAGAAACACAGAACAGCTCAGGGAGATGAGCATCAGAGCGAAGAAGAAAGAGTAGCTTCTGCCATCGGTCTGGATCTTGCGAAGGGTGAGCAGGAAGCCGCTGTAACAGACCGCTGTGGTCAGACCAAGATAAATGCCTGTCTTATAATCGGCAGAAAGTGCGTTCCAGTTGATGCCGACAACCATGAAGAGGCCGGTTAAGGCGAGGGGGATCGCCAGGAGAAAGCGTGGCCGGATACGTTCATGGAAGAGCAGGACACCGCATGCGGCGAGAACAAACACCTGAAAATTGCCGAGGATGGTGGCCAGCCCCGGGCCGATGTATTGGATGCTGGCGTGCCAGCAGTACAGGTCGAGGGCGAAGAGCAGTCCGCAGGAAACCATCAGCAACAGCCGGCCGGAGGTCAGTTTCATGTAGTCGCGCCGCCACAGGCAGGCAACCAGCAGAAAAAAGAAGCCGAGAAAGACCCGGTAGAAGGCTGAGGCGGTCGGCGGCACATGGGAGAGTTTGACCCAGACGCCGGAAAAGCTGATGAGAAATGCTCCGGAGAGGACTTGCGCAATATCTTTGTTGCGAAAAAACATCGTTACTGATTTCATATCAGGTCGTCCATGATCTGGTCATCCGCAGGGACCGCTGGCATCTGGGCAAGCCGCCATGGTAGTTGACTATGGGGGGATTTGCACCAACTTTTCATTCATCTGTTGCCGAACCGTTGTACGTTCAGCGACGGGTGCGAAACCAGCCCGGTAATCAAGGATTTATCGCGACATCCTGCGGCCTTGAATGCTGCAGGTTGACGTTGAAAAGTCCTTGCCTTTCGAGTGTGGTTTTGTTACGGAAATAAAGTCGATGTGGAAGGCAGGATCAATGAATCCGGCCTCAGCCTGGGAGTTCGATCACCGGCAGAGATCGGAGAGTGCGTAAGAAATGGTGTTTGAAATCCTGACAGCGAGTGAGACAACATGAAAGACCTTTCGGTGAAATATCTCGGGCTGCAGTTGAAGAACCCTGTCATAGTCGGTAGCTGTGGACTGACCCATTCGGTTGACAAGATCAGGGAACTGGCAGATAACAATGCCGCCGCCGTGGTGTTGAAATCATTATTTGAAGAACAGATCCAGGCCGAACTGTCGAGCAATCTGGAGAGCTATTATACCGATTACCCCGAGGCTGCGGATTATGTCCGCGCCTATACGCGCGGCAGTGCAGTTCAGGAGTACATTTCTCTCATCTCCGAGGCCAAGAAGGCCGTCGATATCCCGATCATTGCCAGTATCAACTGCGTCAGCGGCGATGAGTGGGTGTCGTTTGCCAGATCAGTCGAGCAGGCCGGTGCCGACGCCCTTGAGCTCAACATTTCGCTCCTGCCGAGCAATCCCCGGATGACCAGTCAGGAAAACGAAAATCTGTACTTCAGCATCGTTGACAAGGTGTCGTCGATGGTCTCCATACCGATAGCCCTGAAGATGAGCAAGTACTCATCATCACTCGCCAATCTGATTGCGAGATTGAGCTGGAAGGAACGGGTTGGCGGATTCGTCCTGTTCAACCGCTTTTCCAATCCTGATGTCGACATCGACAGTCTCAGGGTCAAATCGGCCGAAATATTCACGACGCCGGCGGAAAATGCCGATACCCTGCGTTGGATGGCGCTGCTTTCAGGAGTCATTGAGAAGGATTTGGTGGCATCGACCGGAGTTCACGACAGTCAGGGGCTGATCAAGCAGCTCCTGGTCGGGGCGTCGGCAGTGCAGGTGGTTTCAACCATCTACAGGAATGGTCCTGCTCAGATAGGAGCCATGCTCGATGGGCTCAACAGGTGGATGGAGGAGAAGTCGTTCTCCGGCATCGCTGACTTCAAGGGGAAACTGAGCTACGAGCAGGCGGAGAATCCGGCAGCGTTTGAGCGTATTCAGTTCATGAAATATTATGGTGGCATTGCCTGAGAGCTTGTGTTCCGCAGTTCGCCCGGCCAGTTGGCGGCAGAGTAGGGACGCTTCGGGCGCGGGAGAAATGCGCGTTCATCTCCGGCGGCAGATAAGAGAAGATGCTCTTCTGTGATCGGCAAGAGGAGCAAACCCGGTGCGATTCAAATATGAAATGATTTCTCGCACTGTTTACCTTAGCACGCTGTTTTCATCCACATTATGATCTCCTTAATGACATTTCCGAAAGGTGGAGTACATCCACCGGAATCCAAGGCCCAGACATCAGAACTCGCCATTGAATGCATGCCTGTCCCCGATGAACTGGAGGTCATCCTCGGTCAGCATATCGGGGCTCCCTGCACCCCGACGGTTGCCAAGCGCGGCGAGGTCAGGGAGGGTGATATCATCGGCGAGGTGACCAAAGGGCTGGGTGTGCCGCTACATGCCCCGGTAGCTGGGAAAATCAAAGACCTGGGTTCTTCGGCACATCCGATGCGGGTAACAGTCCCCTCGGTCACCATCACCGTCGATCACGCCGCCGAGCCCTGCCAGTACCAGGCACGTGACTGGCAGAACAGCGACCCGAAGGAATTGCTCGCCATGGTCAGGGATGCCGGGATAATCGGCATTGGCGGTGCCGGTT
>WBUQ01000006.1 GCA_008933635.1 Desulfobulbaceae bacterium
GACAGTCCTCGTCGCGCCCATTCGATCGCCGCCCAGGGGGGAATCAACGCCGCGAAGAATTACCAGAACGACGGGGATTCCATTTTCCGGCTGTTCTACGACACGATCAAAGGCGGCGATTTTCGTGCCCGCGAGGCCAATGTCTACCGCCTGGCGCAGGTCAGCGGCAACATAATCGACCAGTGCGTAGCCCAGGGAGTGCCCTTCGCCCGCGAATACGGCGGAACGCTGGCCAACCGTTCCTTCGGCGGTGCCCAGGTGTCAAGGACCTTCTATGCCCGTGGGCAGACTGGCCAGCAACTGCTGCTCGGCGCCTACGGCGCCCTTTCCCGTCAGATCAACAGCGGCAAGGTGCTGATGTTCAACCGCCGGGAAATGATGGATCTTGTCGTCATCGACGGCAAGGCCAGGGGCATCACCACCCGCAACCTCATCACCGGCGAACTCGAAAGTCATGCGGCCGATGCGGTGGTGCTGGCCACCGGCGGCTACGGCAATGTCTATTTCCTCTCGACCAACGCCATGGCCTCGAACGTCACCGCTGCCTGGCGTGCATGCAAGCACGGAGCCGGTTTCGCCAACCCCTGCTTCGTCCAGATCCATCCCACCTGCATCCCGGTCCATGGCGATTACCAGTCGAAGCTGACCTTGATGAGCGAGAGCCTCCGGAACGACGGCAGGGTCTGGGTCCCGGCCAAAAACGGTGATCAGCGGCCGCCATCGGCCATTCCTGAGGAGGAACGCGATTACTACCTGGAAAAGAAGTACCCCAGCTTCGGCAACCTGGTCCCGCGCGACGTCGCCTCGCGCAATGCCAAGGAACAGTGCGACGCCGGCAAGGGGGTCGGCAGCACCGGGCTTGCCGTCTACCTCGATTTTGCCGAGGCGATCAGGCGGGACGGCGAGGCGACGATTCTGAAAAAGTATGGCAACCTCTTCCAGATGTACGAAAAGATCACCGCCGCCAACCCGCTCAAGGAACCGATGATGATCTACCCGGCGGTACACTATACCATGGGCGGACTGTGGGTCGATTACAACCTGATGACCACCATACCGGGTCTCTTTGCCATCGGCGAATGCAACTTCTCCGATCACGGGGCCAATCGTCTCGGTGCCAGCGCCCTGATGCAGGGCCTGGCCGACGGCTATTTCGTCATCGCCAACTCCATTGCCGGCTATATCGGGTCGACATCCCTTGAAAGGGTCAACGAGACTGCCTCCGCCTTTGATGAGTCGCGGAAAAACGTTGCCGACCGCATCCACAGGCTGCTGCGCAACACCATGAAGGGGCCTGCCGGCAAAGTCACCGTCGACGAAATCCATAAGCAACTCGGTCGTCTCCTGTGGGACAACTGCGGCATGGCGCGCAACAGGGAGGGGCTAGAATCTGCCCTCGCGCAGCTGCCGGCTATCCGAGAGCGATTCTGGAGCGATGTCTTCATACCCGGCAACGCCACCGATATCAATCAGTCCCTGGAACGTGCCGGACGGGTCGCCGATTTCCTCGAATTCGCCGAGATGATGATCCACGATGCCCTGGCCCGTGAAGAATCCTGCGGCTGTCACCTTCGCGAGGAAAGCCAGACAGCCGAAAACGAAGCAAAGCGGGATGATGCCAACTACACCCACGTTTCGGTCTGGGAATTTACGGGAGAAGAAACGCCGCCCGTTATGCACAAGGAGCCGCTGGTTTTTGAGAACGTCACCCCGAGCCAGCGCAGCTACAAATAGACCGGCACGCTGTGGAAGTCTAATTACGCTAACGATTTCAAAGGTATATAACGATGAGCAGCATTGACCTCACCCTGCAGATCTGGCGTCAGAAGAATAACGATTCGCTCGGTCAGCTGGAGACGCACAGCCTCAACGGCATCAACACCGACATGTCCTTTCTCGAAATGCTCGATGTCCTGAACGAGAAGCTGACCAGGGAGGGAAAGGAGCCGGTCGCTTTCGACCATGATTGTCGGGAAGGAATCTGCGGGATGTGCGGGGCGGTCATCAACGGTATCGCCCACGGCCCGGAGCGGGAGACCACGCTCTGCCAGCTGCATATGCGCAATTTCCGCTCCGGGGATACCCTTGTGATCGAGCCTTTTCGTTCCCGCGCCTTTCCTGTCCGCAAAGACCTGATGGTCGACCGCTCTGCCTTCGACCGCATCATCCAGTCCGGCGGCTATGTGTCGGTCAACACCGGCGGCACGCCCGACGCCAATTCCATCCCCATCCCCTCCCAGATCGCCGAGCTGGCGATGGATGCCGCAGCCTGCATCGGTTGCGGCGCCTGCGTTGCGAGTTGTCCGAACGGAGCGGCGATGCTGTTCACCAGCGCCAAGATCTCACAGCTCTGCCTGTTGCCGCAGGGACAGCCTGAACGAAAACGCCGTGCCCTGGCAATGGTCGAGACCATGGACCGGGAAGGTTTCGGCAACTGCACCAATGCCAGGGAATGCGAGGCAGTCTGTCCCAAGGGAATATCCATCCGAAACATTGCCCGCCTCAACCGGGAATTTCTTGCCGCGAGTCTCCTTGAGGGATAGAATCCGTCTCTCCACATGCAGCATCTGTTCCGGTGGACAACCGGAACAGGCTGGAACAGCTTCCCTATCATTCCGGATCGCGCCCAATGGAGTATGATGTCGTCATTGTCGGGGCCGGTCCGGCCGGACTTGCCTGCGCCGGCATAGCAGCCGGAGGCGGAATGAAGGTCCTGGTCCTTGAAAGAAAGCCTTTCCCCGGGCCAAAGGTCTGCGCCGGTGGCATCACCTGGAGCGGACTGATCAACAGGGTTCCCGGGTGCCTTGAGGAGCGGCGGTTCTCGCGGCAATATGTCCGCACCCCGCTCCAGCAGGTCTGCATCTCGGCAGGCAATCCGATCGTCGCCACCGTCAACCGGGAAAAACTCGGCAGCTATATGACGTCCAAGGCCGTATCGGCAGGAGCGACGGTCATCTCCCCGGCCGTGGTCAGAAGCATCGGCGAAGAATCGGTCAGATATTGCGGAAAGGAGGATGGCAAGGAATTCAAGGTCAGGTACCGCTTTCTCGTCGGTGCGGATGGTTCCGCCTCGCTGGTACGGCGCTCGCTGCAGCTGCCGACACGGCACTGCGGCATCGGCATCAACTGCCAGATATCCGGCGGACTCGAGAAGATGGAGTGGCATCTGGCACCTTCCCTGTTCGGTAACGGCTACGCCTGGATTTTTCCGCACCGGGAGACGACCTCGATCGGCGCCTATGCCGATGCCTCAGTCATGAAGGCGGGCGACCTGCAGCATGGGCTGAAGAGCTGGGTGGCAAACCGCGGACTCTCCCTGGCCGGCGCACGGCAGCGGGCCGAACTGATCAACTTCGACTATCGCGGCTGGAAATTTGGCCGGGTGTTCCTGGCCGGCGATGCGGCCGGCCTTGCGTCGGGTCTCACCGGGGAGGGAATATTCCCGGCCATCGTTTCCGGAGAGGCGATTGCCCGTTACCTTCTCGATCCCGCATGCGATCTATCCGACCTGAACCGCCTGATCCGTATCCAGCAGCGCCACAGACGGATAGTTCTGTTCACCGGCAGGAGGCGATTTCTGCTGCCGGTGTTTTCAGAAGCTGCCGCCCTGGCCCTGCGCCTGGGTCTGCTCGACTTCAGCAACTTCGAGATGTCCCACTAACGTTCCCTGCAAGTAACCTGCGTGTACCATATGAAGTTGAAACCAAAGACAATCGTCCTCAATGTCGTTTTTATCCTGACCTGTGCCGCTATCCTGCTGTTTCTGCTGAAGGCGCCGGATGAGAGCACCGCACGCCTGCCACTTGACGATATCCACAAGCAGTTCCAGGCCGGTATGGGCAAGAAGGAGGCCGAGAAGCATTGCGGCCGGTGCCATGGTCCAAAGGGCGAGTCCCCCCTCCCGGAAGGTCATCCGCCCCCCTACCGCTGTCTGTTCTGTCACAAACGCCAGTCCTGAATCGGACAGGGCGGCCATCCGGCCTGCCTAAAGGCTCTTCTTGGCGATTTCGTAGACGTCCGTTGAGAGATTGTCGGTGGCAAGGATGCGCTCCAGCTCCCTGCGGATCAATTCCTGCCGTGCCTCGTCGTACCTTCTCCAGGTGGTCAACGGGGAAAGCAGACGGGCGGCCACCTGCGGGTTGGTGGCGTTGAGTTCTATGATCCGGTCGGCCAGGAAGGTATACCCGGCTTCCGATGCATCATGAAAACGGAAATGATTGCCGGAACAGAAGGCACCGATCAGGGCCCGCACCTTATTGGGATTTTTCATCGAAAAGGCCGGGTTGCCCATCAGGCGTCTGACCTCGCTGAGGGTGTCGGCAAGCGGCGAAACCGCCTGCAGGGTGAACCATTTGTCGAGAACCACCGGGTCATGTTGCCACCGGGAATAAAAATGGGCGAGGATCTCTTCCCGGCGACCTCCCCCGACCTGAGTGACACCTGTGAGGGCGGCGATGGTATCGGTCATGTTGGTGGCCTGGAAGTATTGCCGGCAGCAGAGGTCGTACAGCGCCGCATCGGCTGCACCGTTTGCCATCAGGTAGGAGAGAGCGATATTCTTCAGGCTGCGGCGGCCGATGGCTTCCGGCGAGATGCTGTACTCCCGTTGTCCGTCGTTCTCCTGATATGTCTTCAGGAACTCCTCTCTCAGTTGCGACGCCAGCGTCCCTCTGACATACTCCCGTGCATAATGGAGATTGTCGGGATCGACAATCTCCATCTGCTGGGCAAGGTAGGTTTCTGCGGGCAATTGCAGCGCCAGCGTCAGCAGGGCCTTATCGTCGGCAGGACGAGTCAGGTTGGCCCGGACAGCATCGACAAAGCGCGCATCGAGAACCGGTTTACCGCCTGACTGCAGCGTCTCCACGATTTCTAGAATGATCGATTCGGCAAGCTTGCTGGCTGCATTCCAGCGATTGAAGAGGTCCGAGTCGTTAGCGAGGAGAAAGGCCAGTTCCTCGCGAGGTTGCTCTGGCCGGACCTTGACCGGAGCGGAAAAGCCGCGCAGAAAGGAGAGCACCGGTTTTTCCCCTATGCCGGTGAAGGAAAACCGCTGCTCCTTCTCCTTGAGCTCCAGTAGGTGTGTGCCTCCGTCACTCAGCAGATCCCGGCCCTGGCTGTCCAGCAGGCCGATGGCGATGGGGATGTGGAACGGCAGCTTGTCGGTCTGACCGGGGGTGTCGGGACAGTGCTGGCGAACGGTCAGATGATACCGCTGCTCGTCTGCCGACCAGTGGTCCTCGAACTCCAAAATAGGCGTACCGGCCTGGCTGTACCATCGTTTGAACTGACTGAGGTCTGTGCCGGAGGCATCGGCCATCGCCGCGACAAAATCATCGCAGGTGACGGCCTGACCGTCGTGCCGTTCGAAGTAGAGATCCATCCCCTTGCGAAAACCGGCCGCGCCCAGCAGGGTATGCATCATCCGGATCACCTCCGCTCCCTTGTTGTAGACAGTTACCGTATAGAAGTTGTTGATCTCGACATAGGAATCGGGGCGGACGGGATGGGCCATCGGGCCGGCATCCTCCCGGAACTGGAAATTGCGGATCAGCTGGACGTCGTCGATCCTCTGCACCGCCCGTGAGTTCATGTCGGACGAGAATTCCTGGTCGCGGAACACGGTCAGCCCCTCTTTCAGGCTGAGCTGGAACCAGTCGCGGCAGGTAACCCGGTTGCCGGTCCAGTTGTGGAAGTATTCATGGCCGACGATCCCCTCGATATCCATGTAATCCTGATCCGTAGCCGATTCAGGGGAGGCCATGACATACTTGGAGTTGAAGATGTTCAACCCCTTGTTTTCCATCGCCCCCATATTGAAATCGTCAACGGCGACGATCATGAAGATGTCGAGGTCATATTCGAGTCCGAACACCTCCTCGTCCCAGCGCATGGCCTTTTTCAGCGAACGCATGGCGTGATCGCATCGGCTGCGGTTTCGCTCTTCGACGTAAATCCGCAGGACGATGTTCCGGCCCGATCTCGTGGTGAAGGTGTCCTCGAGATGAACCAGCCTGCCGGCCACCAGGGCGAAGAGATAACACGGTTTCGGAAAGGGGTCGTGCCAGACGGCATAGTGCCTTCCGTTTCCGAGGTCGCCGGAATCGATCAGGTTGCCGTTGGACAGCATCACCGGGTTCGCCTCGCTGTCCCCTTCGATACGTGTCGTGAAACGGGCCAGAACATCAGGCCGGTCCGGGAAATAGGTCATCCGGCGGAAACCTTCCGGCTCGCACTGGGTGCAGTAATTGCCGTTTGAGCAGTACAGGCCCTCGAGTGCGGTATTGGCGGCAGGATCGATCCTGGTGGTGATTTCCAGTTCGAATCGGTCAGTTCCCGGCACCAGGCTCAGTTCCCTGTCGGTGAGAGTGTATTCCCCTGGCGTCAGTTCCCTGCCATCCAAGCTGACCCCGAGCAGTTCCATCTTCTCACCGTTGAGCACCAGCCTCCCGGAAAAATCGGTACTGGCCTGGTTGACCCTGTATGTCGTCCTCGCGGTGACCAGGGTGTGGTCTTGATACAGACAAAAAGTCAGAAATATCTCTTCTGCCAGGTATTCCGGGACATTGTACTCCTCGCGATAGTGAGTGAGATGCTGTTCGCTGTTCATGGCAGTTCCTTGATCTGGTATATTGGCAGGTGGGTCGCAGCAGCCGCAATGGCAGGGAAATCCTTATGGAGCAACGGTTGCCGTTACGACATTGGAGGTTGACAGTGGTCGGCTTTCCAGTATATTCAGACAGGTTTTATACCGGTCGAAACCAGCGAAAGCAATTTCAATATATGTCTTTTTTCAGGAAGAGAAACACCAGATGATAACGATCAACGAACACTATCTGAAACTGCAGGCCTCGTATCTTTTCTCCGATATCGCCCGCAGGGTCGCCACGTTCCAGCAGAACAACCCTGAGGTTGAAGTGATCAAGCTCGGCATCGGTGATGTCACCAGGCCTCTGCCAAGGGCCTGTATCGAGGCCATGCACAGGGCGGTGGAGGAAATGGGGGCTGAGCCGACCTTTCGCGGTTATGGCCCGGAACAGGGATATGCCTTCCTGCGGGAGGCCATCGCCCTGCATGATTTCCAGGCGCGGGGAGCCGATATCCAGGCCGACGAGATCTTCGTCAGCGACGGGGCAAAATGCGATACCGGCAACATCCAGGAACTCTTCAGTCAGGATATCAGGGTAGCCATTCCCGATCCGGTCTACCCGGTCTATCTCGATACCAACGTCATGGCTGGCAGAACCGGTGAGTTTGCTCATGGCCGCTACCAGGGCATTGTCTATCTCGACTCGACCAGGGAGAACAACTTCGTCCCCTCCCTGCCGGCCGAGCCGGTCGATCTGATCTATCTCTGTTTCCCGAACAACCCCACCGGTTCGACGATCAGTAAGGCGGAACTGAAGACATGGGTTGATTATGCCCGGGCCAACAAGGCGCTGATCCTGTTCGACGCCGCCTATGAGATCTTTATCCGGGACGAGAGCCTGCCCCATTCGATCTACGAGATCGAAGGAGCAAAGGAAGTGGCCCTCGAATTCCGGAGTTACAGCAAAAGTGCCGGTTTCACTGGGACCCGCTGCGCCTACACGGTGGTACCGAAGGAGTGCACGGCTTTTGACCGCAACGGCAACAGGCAACTCCTGCACTCTTTGTGGAATCGCCGACACTGTACGAAATTCAACGGCGTGTCCTATCCCGTCCAGCGGGCGGCAGAGGCGGTTTACAGTGAAGAGGGCAGGATGCAGACCAGAGAGCTTGCCGATTATTACCTGCAGAACGCCGCCAGCGTCCGCCGGGAAATGCAGGCACTCGGTTTTTCGCTGGTCGGCGGAGAAAATGCGCCGTACGTCTGGATCGACGGGGGACGCGACTCCTGGGAGTTCTTTGACATGCTGCTCAACAAGGCCGGCGTTGTCTGCACTCCGGGAGCGGGGTTCGGCCGATGCGGGAATGGCTACATCCGTATTTCCGCCTTCAACAGTCACGAGAACGTCGAAAAGGCGCTGCAGCGCATCCGGCAGGCACTCTCCTGAGAGGACCTATTGCAGTCGGCGGCCGGGAGGGCGGGACATCCCGAGTCCTCCTGGCGTCAGCCTTGATCCGTCATATCGGCCGGCTCGAAATGGATATCCTCCTTCTTCCCATCGATTTCCGTGATGGTGACCGTCATCCGCTCCTCCATCCAGCGGATCACCTCTTTCACCAGCCTCTCCGGAGCAGAGGCGCCAGCCGTGATGCCGATCCTTTTTCTTCCTTCGAACCACGCAGTCTGCAGGTCCCCGCTGTCGTCAATCAGATAACCGGGAGTGCCGTGTCGTTCGCTGACTTCACGCAGCCGATTCGAGTTGGAACTGTTCTTTGAGCCGACGACGAGAATCAGATCTGTCTGCTCCGCCAGTTTCCTGACGGCATCCTGGCGGTTCTGGGTAGCGAAGCAGATGTTCGACCCCGGGCCTCTGATCCCAGGGAAACGATCCTTGAAAATTCCGACGATACCGACGATATCATCCTTGCTCAGGGTGGTCTGGGTAACATAGGCCACCCGCGCTGGATCAGTGACCTGGCATTGGCGCGCCTCCTCTTCCGACGATATGACATGGACCCGGCCTTCCACCCTGCCGGCCGCTCCCACCACCTCGGGGTGACCGTGGTGGCCGATGATCAGTACGTCGAACCCTTCGGCATGGTATTTCTCCACCATGCGGTGGACACTGGCCACCAGAGGGCATGTGGCATCCACCGTCTTCAGGCCAAGCCTTTTCGCCGCCTCTTCAGTGGCCCGGGAAACGCCGTGGGCGCTGAATATGCAGATTCCTCCCACGGGGATGTCGGCGAGATTTTCGACAAAGATGGCGCCGAGTTGTTCAAGCTCGTTCAAGACATGGCGGTTATGGACGATTTCATGGAGGACGTACACCGGCGCGCCGTGTTTTCTCAGGGTAAGCCGCACTGTTTCAATGGCTCGCTCAACCCCGGCGCAGAAGCCGCGGGGCTGAGCGAGCACGACCATCAGATTTTCAGCGTCATTCTGCATCTTGCACAACCTGTCAGTTGCCGGGATGTACCTGCCAGTTCCCCATTACATGTTCGGGACAATGAGAACCGGCACTGTTGCCAGCCGTGCGACCCGTCTGGCTGAGGAGCCCATGACCTTGCTCCCCATGACCTTCTTGGATGACTGGCCCATGACGATCAGGTCGGCGTGGTACTTCTCTGCTGCCCTGAGGATTTCCTCGCTCGGCCTGCCTGCGATAACGACGATATCCTGCAGGGGCAGCTGTTCAATGCCGATGCCGTCGCACTCCTCCTCGGAGAATTTCTGCACCCGCTCCTTCATGTGAGCGACAATATTTTTCATGCCGTCCTTCTGGATTTCTTCGATTGCCGTTTCCGGCATGTAGGCGGAGATAACCGCCCTCGCCGTTTCAGTCAACGGTTCGACGACATGCATGATTATGACCTTCGCCCGGTGAACGTTGGCATGGGCGATGGCCTGACGGAACACGGGGCGGGTAAATTTCCCGAGATCGGTGGCATAGAGAATCGTCTTGATCTGGGGTATGGGTATCATTTCGGCCCTCCTTCACGTTGAGATATCTTGAACTGCTGTCCGGTTATTTGGTGGCGAAGCTGCATATCCCGGTTTCTATTGTATGGCCGGGTAGCCGAAAAAACCATACCGCAGGGCATATATTGTCGAAAAAAAGAAGAAAATTTCAATTCCGGATGGTTTGAGCTTATTTGTAATCTCTCTTTTCCAGGCCGTATTTGCGCATCTTGTCATAGAGGGTTTTGCGGGGGATGGCGAGGGCCTCCATGACATCCTTGATGCTGCCGTTGCTTGCCACCAGTGCCTGTTCGATCAGGCTGCGTTCAAAGCAGTCGACCTGCTGCGGCAGATTCCGTTTCTGGCCGACTTCCATGCCTGAGAGCAGCCGCTCGAGCGACCAGTCATACTGGCTTCCGAGCAGGACGTAACGTTCAGCGAGGTTGCGCAGCTCGCGGACGTTGCCCGGCCAGGAATAGGCCATCAGGGCGTTCATCTGGGTCGTGCCAGGCAACGGCACTTCCTGCTGGTAGCGATGGCCGGCGACGAGCAGAAAATGGTGGAACAACAGTGGGATATCTTCACGCCTTTCACGCAGGGGAGGAATTTCGAGGCATACCACGTTGAGCCGGTAGTAGAGATCTTTCCTGAATTCCCCTGTTTCCGCCAGTTGCCTGAGATCAACCTTCGAGGCGGCAACGATACGCAGATCCAGATCGATCAGTTCGTTGGAGCCGAGACGTTCTAAAGATCTTTCCTGCAGAACCCGAAGCAGATGAATCTGGATCCGCAGCGGCATCGATTCGATTTCGTCGAGCAGCAGCGTTCCCCCGTTGGCATGTTCAAACTTGCCGATCCGGCGGGTCCTGGCGTCGGTAAAGGCGCCGGCTTCATGACCGAACAGTTCGCTTTCGATCATCGTCTCGGAAACAGCCCCGCAATTGACGGCGACAAAGTTCCTGGTGCGGCGTTTGCTGTGTTCGTGGAGCGATCTTGCAACCAGCTCCTTGCCGGTCCCTGTTTCACCGAGGACCAGGACATCGGCTCCGGTATCGGCGAGCTGGGCGATGGTAGTCCGGAGATGTTCCATCGCCGGGGTTTTTCCAAGGATGCGCGGGCCGAGAGCGCTATGGGCCTCGAGTTCGCGGCGCAGGCTGCGGTTCTCCAGGGTCAGGGCCCGCTTCTCCAGGGCCCTTTGGACGGTCTTCACCAGCCTTTCCGAGGAATATGGTTTTTCAATGAAATCGTAGGCGCCATCACGCATCGCCTGGACGGCCGTCGAGACGTCGCCGTGTCCGGTGATCAGAATGATCGGGAGGTGTGGGTCGATCTTCCGGGCACGGATGAGAAATTCGAGGCCGTCCATGTTCGGCAGGCGGATATCGCAGACAACCACCCCCGGCCATTCCATCGACAGGAGGGGCAGGACGTCTTCGGCGCAATCGTGACAACTCACGACGAGATCGGCGAGTTCAAGGGTCTGCTTGTTCGCCTGTCGGATATGTTTTTCATCATCGATGAAGATGATGCTGTTGAGTGGCTCCATGACTCAGGCCTTTTCCAGTGTGATGATGAAGCATGCCCCGTCCGGGGTGTTGACTGCGGTGATGGTTCCGTTCATGTCGAGGATGATGCGGTCGCTGATGGTCAGCCCAAGACCGAGCCCCTGGCCTGATTTCTTGGTCGTGTAGAATGGCTCGAAAATATGGGGAAGATGGGCCTGGGGAATTCCTGTTCCGCTGTCTTCGATGATAATCGGGACGAGTTCCTGTTCCTGCTTGGCATCGATCGAAATCTCCTTCCTCTCCTTTCCTTCCATCGCCTGGATGCCGTTGCTGATGACATTGACGAGCACCTGCTGCAGAAGCACGTTGTTGGCTTTGACCTCGAGGTCTTCCGGGTTGATCCTGACCCGGACAGTCGCCCCCGATTTCTTGATCGCCGGCCCCAGTATCTCCAGAGCGCCGTCGATGACGCCATGAAGCGGTACAGTTGTCATCTGCCCGCTCGATTTGCGGGCAAACAGTTTGAGCTGACTGCCGATCTGCGCCATTCGCACGGTCAGCTCGGCGATCTGTTCAAGATTCCACCTGGTGTCATCCAGCCGCCCCTTGTCAAGAAACTGCCTGCCATTCTCGGCATAGCTGCGGATTGCTGCAAGAGGCTGATTAAACTCATGGTTGATGCCAGCCGACATCTGCCCGAGGGCCGCGAGCTTGGCGGCATGGATCAGCTCTGAACGCGTTTTTTTCAGCGCGGCTTCGGTCCTTTGCCGGTCGGCAATTTCCTTGCGGAGAAGCCGGTTGGTTTCCGTCAGCTCCCGTGTTCGATCAAGCACACGAAACTCAAGCTGTTCGTTTGCTTCCTGCAGTGTTCTCCTTGCTTCTTCTTCGATTCTGTTCAATTCGCGTAACCGGTGCTGCCGCTGGGACAGGAGAAGAAGGAACAGAAAGCCAAGCACGAGGCCTGAACAAATCAGTGAGTTGAAGATGAAAACATCCCGTTTCAGTTTCTCCATATCGGTGAGGATATTGACGTACCAACCGGCGTCACGCATGAAGTGGAACTGGCGGAGATAGCTCTTTTCCACACTCTCCCGGGGCGGAGTGAGCTGAAGAAGCTGGCGGCCACTGGCGATGTTTTCAATGTTGGTGCCGAGAGTTTCAAATCTGGTGTTGGGATACCTCTTGCTGTCGACGATTTTTTTCTGTTGTTCGGGGGAAAGCAGCTCAAAGGTCCTGTACCGCCATTCCGGGGTTGAGGTAATGAAAATCACTCCGTCCGGATCGGATATCATGAAGCTCTCTTCACGATGAGCCCAATTTTGTTCGACCGTGTCGATATTGATTTTAATGGCGACGACGCCGACGATGGCCATGCCTTTTCTGACAGGAAAGGCAAAATAATAGCCGCGCTTGGAGGAGGTCGTGCCAAGGGCAAAGTAGCGACCGAGCTGCCCTCGCATCGCCTCCTGAAAATAGGGACGATAGCTGAAATTATTCCCGATGAAGGGGTTGTCATGTTTCCAGTTGCTGGCGGCAATCGTCAAGCCGTTCCGATCCATCAGGTAGATGTCAGCGGTGTCGCTGATGCTGTTGATTGCCTCAAGATACCGGTTCAGGGCGTCGATCTGGAGTTGGTTGGAGGGGTTTTGCAGGGCGGCCAGCAGCATCTTGTCCGTTGCGAGCAATTCCGGAAGCGTTTCATATTTCTCCAGAACTCCTTGCAGGTACGTGCGATAGAGCTCGAGTTTGACCATCCCCTGGTCGGCGAGCTTTTCAAACCCCTGCCTGTAGATCCATCTGCTGGACAGGAAAAGGACAAGGGCAAGCAGCACAACAAACAGCAGCACGCTCTTCAGGATGGAGACATGCCATGGGCTGATTCCCCTGGCAACAGGCATGCTGCCGGCTGAGTAGGGTCCTTCCATCACGTTGAACGGTCAAAAAGTGGCGATTGCGGAAATAAGCATTGAAAACAGGGCGGAAAAAAATATACTGGCTGCTCGTTTCTCACAGTAATCACAAAACTCTCATGGTGATATATGTACAGGTCCGCCTGGCAACCGATGTTCCGCCGTGCTCTCGCGCTTCTGGTCTCAGCAGCGCTGCTGAACGGTTGCACCGTCGCCGGCGATGTCTATTATCCGGTAATGGAGGCTGCCCCCCGACACAGCACGCTCGGATTCTCCGTCTGCCCGCCCCCGGGCAAAGGGTGGTATGAAAAACACAAGGATGACAGTCTTGTCTATCTCAAGCAGCTCAGTCCGTCCGCCTACTCCATTTCTGCCAGAGCCACCGAAATCCATGTCGAAAATGAATTCAGACTGCAACAGGAATTTCACCAGTATGTAAAAAAACATAAAGAATACAGAAAGATGCCTGCACAATACCGAAATGTCCAGTTCCGCTATTCCGACATGGACGGTCTTTCGCCTTTCTGCGTCAAGTACCAGAACACCTACGAAGACCACACGCCTGCCCCGGAGTCCGGTGCAGCCTATTATGCCGTGAAAAGGTCGGGCATCATCTGCATGCACCCGGAATCTCCCCGGGATGGCATCGACATGTATTATCTGGAACGTACCGCCGCCACCTCTTCGAAGAGCCTGTCATTTGAGAATGAAGGCGAACGCTTTCTGAGCAGCCTGAAATTTTATCCGATCACGCGGTAGGATCGACGTCGCGGAGCAGGTTTTTCAGAAGCGGATTTCTATCCCGGCTTCCGCCACCGCGTGCTTCACCTCTGCAATCCCGACTTCCCGCCGGTGAAAGATACCGGCGGCAAGCGCCGCATCGGCGTCTGTTGCCTTGAAGACCTCGATAAAATGTTCGGCACGGCCGGCACCGCTCGATGCGATTACCGGGATGCCGACAGCGTTCTTGACCATGGCGATAAGCTCGAGGTCAAAGCCGCTGTTCGTCCCATCCCTGTCGATACAGTTCAGCAGTATCTCTCCGGCGCCAAGCAGCTCACACACCTGCGCCAGCTGGACGACATCGATGTCCCGTCCTTCCCGCCCTCCCTGCACCGTGCACTGATACCAGCAGTAGTTTTCTCCCCGCGGTCCGGGAAATTGCGTCCGCATCGTTGCGTGGGAGGTATCGTCAGGCGATGCGACATACACCCTCTTCGGATCGATGGAAATAACCACCGCCTGGGCACCGTAGACGATCGAGATCTGTTCGATGGCGCTGTCGCCGGATTTTTTTCCACGAGCCAGATACCGTTCAACTTCGAAGACGGCATCGCTGCCGATGGAAATCTTGTCGGCGCCGGAGCGGAAATACTCAGAAGCGACATCAAGAGCGGAATACTGTCTGCCATCCGAGGCGGTAAATGAACGGATTCCGCCGCCAATCGTCAGCGGCACGAAGACATTTTCCGAGGTGCGTTTCAGTACCTCGAGCATCGGCTGGTCCTGCAGGGGAAAATCGCGGAAGCCGGTGATGTTGAGGAAGGTGATCTCATCGGCGCCTTCCTCGTAATACCTCCTGGCCAGATCGACGGGTTTGCCGAGATTGCGCACCTCGCCCGCTTCCCTGACGTCGTACTGGTCGCCCTTGGTGACGACCAGATCGCCGCTGTCGTTGCTGCGGACATCGAGGCAGGCGATAATCCTCTTGGCCAGTCGGGTGGTCTTTTCTTGTGATCTTCGTGTCGGCGGCGAGGCTTCGACAGCATCCTGCCGCCTGCTCAGGAACTGATACAGAATAGCCAGGCCGGCTTTCCCGCTTTTTTCCGGGTGGAACTGGAAGGCGGTGATATTGCCCTTCTCTACTGCTGACACAAAATCCTGGCCATAGCAGGTTGTTGCCAGCAGCCAGTCTTCGCACCGGTCATCGATCACCGCATGGTAGGAGTGGACGAAATACAATTTTTCACCGGCGTACTCGGACAACAGGACCGAATCTTTCCTCGGCAGGATGCCATTCCAGCCGATCTGCGGCACTGAAAGGCCCGGGGAGGAAAATCGTCTGACAATGCCGGGGATTATACCCAGGCCGGGAACGCCGGGGGACTCTTCGCTGCCCTCATATAGGGCCTGGAGGGCCACACAGATGCCGAGCATGGGGCGGTTCAGCCGAATACGCTCCTTCAGCGCCTGGTCGTAGCCATCCCTGACCAGGCGTTCCATGACGGTGCCGAAACTGCCGACGCCTGGGAAAATCAGTTTTTCGGCGGTGACAATGTCCTCAGGGCTGGCAACATCTTTAACCGTGAATCCGAGCTTCCTGATGGCGTTCCTGACGCTGCGGACATTGCCGGCGCCATAATCCAGTAGTGTTATCATCTGTCTACCTGCACTTTCACCAGGTTCATTGGTCAATCACCCGGTAGTATCTCCCCTGCGCACAGCTGCGGCAGAGAACTTCAGCTTCCCTGACTACTTCCCGGCCATCCTGGACCCAGTCGCCGCACAGACTGCACTGCACTCTTGTCAGAGGGCGTCCGGGGAGATTGGTTGCAGGGATATCGACTTCCACCATCTGGACACGGAAGAGCTCCTCTTCGGGCATGGTCTTGTAGGCTTCCAGCTGGCGGGCGTACTTGTTTTCGCCCTGGGTGCAGTACGTGTCGGCAAGGTCTCTGGCCTCCTCTCTCGCCGTGACCCGAACGGCCTTTCCGTTTGACAGATTGACAAAGGTGGCGGCCATGATGCCGAGATCGATAAAGTACAGCGACCGCTTGCCGAGACTGCAGCCGGTGACCGACTGGATCGCATCGGTGGCACATCTGTCGATCTCGACCATCACATAGAGCTTCTTGCGATCAGCACCTGTGGGGTCGTCGATGCCGATCAGTCGCAGCGCCAGCATACTCATCCGGACACCGATCACCTGTCCGGCGCAGAGGTGGCCATGGATCCTGACGGAATCCGCGAGCAGCGTTTCAAATTCCTTCATTGTACCCTTATGCGACGTAATATGATGATATCCAGACGGCAAAGTCCTCGCCGGCCATTAAAATTCGAACCCTTTCTGGGCTGCAGTGCCGTTGGCAAACGGGTGTTTGATCTCAACCATCTCGGTGACCAGGTCCGCGAGGTCGATCAGCTTCTCGCTGGCATGCCTGCCTGTCACCACCACGTGCATTCCCGCTGGGCGTCTGCTGAGCACACGCAGCACTTCATCCTCGGACACCATATTATACCTGATCAGATAGGTGAGTTCATCCAGGATCACCAGATGATGTTCATTCTTTTCGATGGTTTCTACGGCAAGTTGCCAGCCTTTCTGCGCAAGTGCGGTGTCCTCGGCGAGGTTCTCGGATTTCCAGGTAAACCCTTTGCCCATGATGTGAAATTCGATCAGAGGCGAGATGTTTTTTGCGAACAGCTGTTCACCGCTCGTCCAGTTGCCCTTGATGAACTGTATCACACAGACCTTGTGGCCGTGCCCGAGGGCCCTGAAGGCGATCCCCAGCGCGGAAGTCGTCTTGCCTTTGCCATTGCCGGTGAACACGGCCAGTATTCCTTTAGTCATCTCGCGCCTCTCTTGTTCCGTGACTGAAATGCCGGTCATATAATTTGGACAGGGTAACGGGTAACTGCCTGGCGAAGACCCTGCCGACACAGATCATCGCCGTTTTCCTGACCTGCTGTGCTTCTGCCAGGGCGCAGATGTTCCCCAGCGTTCCCCTGATGATACGTTCGTTGTTCCAGCTTGCCCGCTCCACGATGACGACAGGTGTCTCGGCAGGATATCCGCCGGCTGCGAGTTCGGCCACCACCTTTCCAAGCAGGCTGGCCGAAAGAAATATCAGCATGGTTGTCTGGTGACTGGCAAGCAGGCTCAGTTTTTCCTTCTCAGGAACCGGAGTACGGCCTTCCTGGCGGGTAATGATCACCGTCTGGGCGAGTTCGGGCAGCGTCAGCTCGGCTTTCAGGCTTGCAGCTGCGGCAAATGCGGAGCTGACGCCGGGAGTGATCTCGTAGGGGATGGATTGTTCATCGAGGAGGACCATCTGTTCATGGATCGCCCCGTAGATGGAAGGATCTCCGGTATGCAGGCGTACCACCTTCAGTCCCTGTTGCCAGCCCCTGGCCATCAGTTCGAGAATTTCACCAAGATCGAGTCCGGACGAGTCGTGGACGGTTGCCCGGCACCCATCAAGCAGCTGCGGATTGACGAGGCTGCCGGCGTAGACGATGATGTCCGCGTCGTCAAGGAGTCGGCGTCCCTTGACGGTGATCAGTTCAATGTCACCAGGGCCGGCGCCGACAAATTGAACTGGATATCGCTGTATAGAGGTCATTTCTTGTGATCCTTCAAGGATGTTTCTGCCCCAGGACCAGGGTGATCGGATTCAGCCTGGTGCTCTGCCGGCTCGGGAAGGTTTCCCTTTCGACCGCTATGGTCGTCATTTCCACCCTAAAGCCATGATCATGCAGGAGCACGGGCGCTTTCTCGATGGTTGATTTCAGGACGGCGGCAATAATCACCCTTCCCCGCTGGCGTAAGCGTGTACTGACAACCTCGACAATTTCGGGCAGGTTGCCACCGCTGCCGCCGATAAACACCCGGTCAGGATCTGGCAGGCTGTTCAGCGCCTCCGGCGCCTCTCCTTCGATTATCTCGACATTCCAGGCATGAAATCTGTCCCTGTTTCCGATAATATGAGCTATCTGCTGCCGGTTTCTCTCAATGGCATAAACGTCCAAATCTTTAGCCATTCTGGCGGCTTCGATGCTGACCGACCCCGATCCGGCGCCAATGTCCCAGAAAATGCCAGTTTCAGGTAACCTCAGGCTATGCAGGGCTGCGGCGCGTATTTCGCTCTTGGTGATCAAACCACGGCAGTGTCCGATCTCCTTCTCTCCGAGGCCCAGGGTCGGCAGATCCTCCCCGGCCGGGTCTTCGTGCCGCAGCAGGACTATGTTGGGCTCGGCATACTGCTGCGCAGCTATCTCCTGGAGGGTTCCCGTGACGATCCGCTCGGCATGATGACCGAGTTTTTCTCCAACTGACATAGAGTAAAAGCAGTGCTGGTCCGGTGGAAGCATGTGCAGCAGTTCAGTGGCCAGCCAGGACGGGCTGCGTTCTCTGTCGGTGAGGATGCAGACTTTGGGACTGGATAGGATCGCCGAGAATGGAACCCTGCCCTTTCGCCCGTGGAGACTGATGAAACCGGCATCGTGCCAGGGTTGACCGAGGCGGGAACACAGCAGCTGCATCGAGGAGACAGCAGGTGAGGTGATGACCCTCTCTTTACCGAATTGGCGGACAAGAATTTCGCCGATGCCGAAGAAGAACGGGTCGCCGCTGGCGATAACGGCTATGTTGCCTCTGGATATCGTGCGTCCGATAGTGTCGATCGCCGACGCCAGAGGAGTGATGGCTGCAAAGCGGGATGGATCGTCGTATGGCAGCAATCCCTGCAGGACCTCCAGCATTGGCTTGCTGGCGACAACAAGGACGCATGTCTGCACCAATCCCGCTGCCCTCTGATCGAGTTGGCCGCCGGCTGAGCCAACGATGTGGATCTTGAAATCTCCCATGGCTTCTTTCATACCGTCAGGATAATCCTGCCATTTGCCTGAACCAGATAGACGGTAGCCGGCAACCCGGATACAGCCTGGCAGTAATCCAGGGCGGCGAGACAGACGCGGCTGATGACTTCGGTTTCCCCATGACGGTCAAGGCGTTCATAAATCTCCCTGGCCGAATTGGCTCCTCGCAGATACTGCAAATCAAGTTTCCTTGCTGAAATCCTTTCCAGAAATGAGATAGCCTGTTCCGGGTCCAGCGCGCCATGTCGTACATGGGTCTGGGGGATGTTCATCGCGGCCTTGACAATCTTTGCCCACATCCCGGCGAGATGGATTCTTTCGAAACGATGTCCTGCGGCTTCCTGCAGCGAAAACTCGAGATAGTCACCCATCATGACGTATGCTTCCTCTGGGAACCGGCAATACGCTTCCACTGCACGTTCAGATGTGCGACCGGTTGACAGCACAATTTCCCTGACACCCATTTCCTTGGCCACGTCCATCGAAGCACTGATTGTTGCCGTCCAGGCTGCAGAGGAGACAGGGACAACGATACCGGTCGTGCCGAGGACCGACAGTCCTCCGACAATGCCCAGCCTGCTGTTCAGTGTGTATCTGGCCAGTCTCTCACCTTCCGGTATGGAAACAGTGACCTGCACCCTGCATGAACGAATATCTCTGCCGAGTTCGAGAAAGGCCTCTTCAACGGCTTCGTTGATCATCGCAAGTGGTACCGGATTGATCGCAGGGCTGCCGACGGGAAGAGCCAGGCCTGGCTTGGTG
The DNA here is from genome assembly GCA_008933635.1 of Desulfobulbaceae bacterium. Taxonomy (GTDB): domain Bacteria; phylum Desulfobacterota; class Desulfobulbia; order Desulfobulbales; family Desulfocapsaceae; genus Desulfoprunum. The sequence goes on from WBUQ01000006.1 coordinate 19,326, forward strand.
ACCCTGCCCACCCCTGTACCGCCGATTATCGCTATACCGGCGGTTCGCAGGTCTTCGGCTTCCGTAACGATCACCTCAGCAGATACCTCTGCACCATTGGTGACGTCGGGGTCATCTCCTGCATCCTTGATTACCGAACATCTGGCCGTCGAGTTTGCGCCATCGTCAAGATGGCATCGAATCAAAGGGAACTGAACCCTTCTGCCGTCGGGAAAGGGAATTTCACTGGATAACGGCAGTTCTCCTGAAATTGCTGCAATTGCAGCACCTTTTGCCGCGGCGGCAGCACAAGCACCGGTTGTATAGCCAGACCTGAGACGTTTCATGAATAAAAAAGGGCCGTCCCTTTTCAGGGACGACCCTCAGACAAATTTTTTCCAGGCATATCTTCTCCGGTGGTACCAGATTCCGGTTCAAGTGAAAAGAAAGCCTTCCATCCCCCTGTTGTTATGCACGGTCAAATCGTCTTCTATCAGCAGTAGAGCATTCCACACGTGGACAATCTCATTGATCGCGATTCAGGTGTGTATTCTCGATCGGTGGAAATTAATTGACAGCCTCGGAAAGTTTGCTTCCTGCTTTGAACTTTGCAACCTTCTTGCCTGGGATCTTGATGGCCTTGCCAGTCTGCGGATTCCTTCCCTGACGAGCTTCGCGTTTTGATACTGAAAATGTACCAAAGCCGACAAGAGTTACTTTGTCACCTTTTTTCAACGCTTCGGCAATGGCTGCTAAGGTCCCGTTCAATGCTTTCTCGGCAGCAGCTTTACTGATGTCTGCCGCGCCTGCGATGCTCTCAATAAGTTCCTTCTTGTTCATGTAATCCTCCCTGCTAAGATCTTTCGTTGCTTAGTATCAGGACTTTATGTCCCTTCTCCTGTGTTGATGCTTTAATCAAACTGTTTTCAATTGTCAAAAGAAAAAACCGGGCGATTGATAATTGCAGGAATGCAGTTAAATATCCTACAACCCTTTATATTCGCGGTTTTACGAGAATACGAGCGCACAATAATTGAATCATGCTTCAGACGCAAGTACTAATTCATAGTGCTTCGCAGAAAGTACCTGAATAAAAATTCTAATACTTTATCGGCCAGTTACGTTGAGGAACACCTTGCCGAGAGCAAGCTCGTCAGCGCATTGCTGTATCAGGCTGCGGATGTCTCTGCAGCAGAAACGTTCCATATCCTGCTCCCTGATTTCAAGGTTAACACAGTCCCGGGCGATCCTGAACCGTGTTCCGCTGAAGCCGGCGGTATCAAGGACGGACTCAGCCAGGTCCACTCTTTCCAGCAAGTGTGGAGTAAGCCTGATCCCTGTTTCTATCCGGGTAGCCAGACATGAATCCGAAGGTTCTGCATGATTCGGCAGCCCGGCATTGCCGGCCAGGAATCTGATCTCATCCTTGGTCAAGCCCGCCGCCAGCAGCGGTGTTGCCACCCGCAGTTGGCGAATCGCCTCTGTACCCGGCCGGTATTGTGTGCTGTCATCGACGTTGGTACCATCCGCCAGATGCCAGCCCTGGAGGGTGAAAAGCTCAGAAAGAAAACGCTGATACAGTCCTCTTTTGCAATAATAGCAGCGCCGATTGGTGTTCTCGGCCACCCCTTGCCAGGCCAGCGGGTCAACCGGGATTTTCCTCAACTCGAGACGATGCTGAAACGCATCTCTGAAAAAGGATTCGGCCTTCACCTTGCGCCTGGGGCCGGTGAGACAGGATTCGCCATAGAGTGCGAGGACATTTTCCGTACCGAGAATCTGTACCGAAAAATAGAGCAGGAGGGTTGAATCGACGCCGCCGGAATAGGCAATGGCGACCTTTTCCAACCCTTCCAGAATCGAGCTGAGGTGGGAAAGCTTTTTCGCGAGATCCTCGCCTCTGCTAGGATCCATCAGGCAGGGTCTGCGCAGGTCTGTTCAACAGGAATTTTCCATCGGCGATCCATCTTTTCAGGGTCTCGGCGATCTTCCTCGCCATGACGACACTGGACAGGGGGGCTGTCTGCACCTCCTTGCCGTTCACGGTAATGGTGCCGGATTTCAACTGCGCGTAATTCACTTCCCCGAAATTGCGGACGATGCCATTCGTGTAATCATGACCATAGTCGACAATCTGGGTGTACAGATCTTCGTCGGCGACGCCGGTGAAAGCGGCCATTTCGCCGTTGAGGATGGGGATCGGTATGCCGAGTCCGACCGCCAGACTGCAGCCGTATCCGAGGATCGATACACCCCGCAGCCACTCGGCGGACATCTGTTTCAGATCCCCCTGCACCATCATCGTCCCTGCCGCCTTGCGCGGGACTCCGCCAGCCGTCCTCGGCGCGTTGGGGTTATGCTGGGTCCCGTGCCAGGTGACGTAACCGATACCGCCTCCCAGAAATATTCTGGTCCCTATGCCGATGGTGCGGTAGTACGGGTCGTTGAGCAGCGGACTCAGTTCGCCCGCGCTGCAGTAATTGGCATTGCGGCAATGCGGTTTCAGCATGCCCATATACGTGTAGACCGCCTTGTCTGACAGGTTCACCGCGCAGTTGTAGTTCTGGTAACCGTTGCGGGGGTTGCACAGCAGGGCGTAGGGAAGATCGTCCAGCCCGACTTCCTTCTTCATCTTTTTGGCGGCATAGCAATCCGTGCCATAAGCCTTCGCCTCGAGGAGCAATTTTTTACCGCGGAGGAGGTCTTCGATCACATGCCCGCCGCCATAGCGGAATTCACCCGGGTAGATCTTGTTCAGCGGGTCGTCCTCACTCGGCTCGGTGGCGCCGATATAGGCATCGACGGCGGCAAGTCCGGCATAGGCCGGAACTTTGTTGACCCAGACCCTCGACGCCTTGATGGTCGGAATCATCTGGCCGAAATTGAAAAACATCCCGGAAGAGCACATCGGTGCAAAGGTGCCGGTGGTGACCACATCGACTTCCCGTGCAGCCTGTTCCGGGCCTTTCTTCCTGACAATCTCCACCATCTCCTCAGCCGTGACAACCACAGCCTCCCCGGCCTTGATCCGGGCGTTGATCTCTTCATACGTCTTGCTGATCTTCTGTTTGGTCATGGCCATTCTTCATGTACAGAATTTGAACCGGGTCATCGACCGAGGACATGTCTTCTTGTGAAGCACGCAGCGATGGTCCGAATTGTGAGGGGCTTCCCTTTTCCGCCTTGACAGAGCTATTGCTATTGCCTAAGCTGATGAACTTCGGTCGAAGAACAGTGGTATCACTGTCTTGCCTCGTATTATGCTTGAATCTAACAGGACAGATCATGGTTGACGAGCAGAAAAACGAAATTCTCCAAATACGGAAAAATATTGATGCGATTGACAGCGGGATCGTCGCCCTGCTCAGGCAGCGGATCGACTTTGCCAGGGAAATCGGCAGGCTGAAGGACGAGAATAATAGGGCTAAATGGGATCCCCTGCGTGAGCGGCAGATCTACGAAAGATTGCTCAAGGAAAACGACAATTCATTCCCCGAAGATTCGCTGCGGACCATCTTTCATGAGATCATCACTGCCTGTCGTCTCTCTCAGCGCAATATCGAGGTGGCCTACCTCGGGCCTGAGGCCACGTTTTCCCATCTTGCCGGGGTTAAATACTTCGGCCACTCGGCAACCTACAAACCCCAGGATGCCATAGACGATGTCTTTTCAGAAGTGGAAAAGGGCCGAACACGCTACGGTATCGTACCGGTCGAGAATTCGATCGAGGGTTCGGTGGTGACCACCCTCGATTCGTTCATGAAATACAAGGTGCAGATCTGCGGTGAGGTGCAGCTGGAGATCAGCCATAACCTGGTCTGCCGGTCTGGCAACATCGAAGATATCCAGACCGTCGCCTCCCATGCCCAACCCCTCGCCCAGTGCCGTGAATGGTTGCGCAAACACCTGCCGAACGTCCCTACCCTGCCCGTGCTCTCGACCGGTGCAGCGGCACAGATGGCAGCCAACAACCCGAATATCGGGGCGATCGCCTCATCGCTTGCCATCAAACGCTACGAGTTGCAGGTGGTGGTCAAGGGAATCGAGGATTATCGCGGCAACACCACCCGCTTCCTGGTAATCGGCAAGAGATCGCCTTCAGCCAGCGGTCAGGACCGGACCTCGCTGCTGATCGGTACCATGGACCGGCCCGGGGCGCTCAACGAGATCCTCACCGTGCTCTCTGAGGAAGAGATCAATCTGACGAAGCTTGAATCCCGCCCGATCAAGGGCAAGCAATGGAAGTATCTATTTTTCCTCGATATGACGGGGCATATAGAAGATGAAAAGATATTCAGGGGCTGTGAGCGTCTCCGGCCCCTGTGCTCGTATTTCGAGTGGCTCGGATCGTACCCGCAGAGTAATTACCTACCCTCCGATGCGTGACATCTGACCTGGACACTGGAGAGCCGCCCCATCTTCCAGTTGCCCCTGCAGGCGATGACCTTTCGGTTTATCCAGCACCGTATCGCGAATCATCTTCATCAGTTCTTCGTCTGTTGCTCCTCTTCGCAGTAGTGCTTTGATATCCCGTTCGGAATCATTGAGAAGACAGGACCGCAGCTTCCCCTCGGCGGTCAGGCGGAGACGGTTGCATTGGTCGCAGAAATGATGGCTGATCGGGCTGATGAATCCGACGTATCCCTGCCTCCCGTCTTTGGCGCGCAGATGAAATACCCTTGCCGGCCCGTCGACCCGGAGGCGCTGGATCGGTTCGAAGCTGCCGAGATCGGATACGCTCGCCTGGATTTCCTCGGCCCGGATGAACTGGTCCAGTTGCCAGCTGCTTTTTTCCCCGACCGGCATGAACTCAATAAACCGGACCTGGAAGGGTTCGTTCAGGGCGAGGTTGACGAAATCTCCGAATTCGTCATCGTTAATTCCCCGCATCGCCACGATATTGATCTTGATGCGGAATCCGAGATCGCGCGCAGCCCTGATTCCTTGCCAGACTTTTTCGAAATAGTCTCGGCCGGTAATCCGGGCAAATTTTTCCCGCTTCAGACTGTCGAGCGAAATATTGAGCTGCCGTATTCCGGAGTTGTACAACGATTGGGCATAATCATGCAGTAAGACGCCATTGGTCGTCAGTCGTACCTCGTCCAGACCATCAATTTTCATCAGGTATGCGATAAAATCCAGAATCCCCCGGCGGACCAGCGGCTCACCGCCGGTAAGTCTGATCTTGTTCATCCCGAGCCGTACAGCCACGCGTACGATCCGCAGCAACTCCTCATAGGAAAGCAGGTCGACATGGGACAGAATAGGGCTGTTTTTCCGCCGGCACGCGTTGTCGCCGCTTTCATCTGGCATGCAATAAAGGCAGCGCAGATTACAGCGATCGGTTACCGAAAGCCGCAGATAGGAGATAGTCCTGGAAAAATTGTCGACCAGCGATGAACCATTTTGGTTGAAAGGCACTGTTTTCGTCACGATATGTGGAAGCAATGGGGTGCGAAGGGGAACAGGGAGGGGCGCCATTGACTTTCCCCCTCCCGGCATTTATATATGCTAATTCTTACCCTGAAACAGCGCAACGTGACAATCGAAAATCCTTTTCCCTCTTCATATCCGCCACCCCAATGTTGATCCTCGGAATAGAGAGTTCGTGTGACGATACCGCTGCCGCGGTATGGGAAAACAGGAACACTCTGCTCGCCAGTGTATTGAGCAGCCAGGACGCCGTTCATCGTCCTTTTGGCGGCGTTGTCCCGGAACTGGCATCGAGAAGACATCTCGAGTCTGTGTATCCCGTCGTTGACGAGGCGCTGAAAAGGGCGAAGGTCACTCTTGCAGATATCGACCTTGTGGCGGCGACCCAGGGACCAGGTCTGATCGGATCTCTGCTGGTCGGGTTTTCCTTCGCCAAGGCCCTGGCAGCCGTGAAATCGATACCATTCAGGGGAGTGGATCATATGGCCGGCCATATTCTTTCTGCCTTTCTCGAGGAAACCGCACCGTCCTTCCCTTACATTGCCCTGATCGCCTCCGGCGGCACGACCTCCCTTTATCTGGCTGAAAGCCACACCTCCTTTGTCCTCCTGGGCAGGACTCGTGACGATGCCGCCGGTGAAGCTTTTGACAAGGTAGCAAAATTACTCGATCTGCCCTACCCTGGTGGGCCTCAGGTCGCCCGACTGGCGGAGGAATGGCACGGAGAGTTGATCAATTTTCCCAGGGCATGGCTCGAGGAGGAGTCCTTCGATTTCAGCTTCAGCGGCCTGAAGACAGCCGTTCTGAATCACTGCAACCATTGCAGGCGATCTGGCGTATCTCTGCCTGTCGCCCAGATCTGCGCATCATTCCAGGAAGCGGTGATTGAGGTGTTGGTTGAGAAGACCCTGCGTGCTGCCAGGCAACGTGAGGTGCCGACAATCGTTCTTGGAGGGGGAGTTTCGGCCAACAGCAGACTGCGTGAAGTCTTCGCCAAACGTTCCCGGCAAGCTGGCAAAAAGTTGTATGTCCCCAGGCCCGCATTCAGCACCGACAATGCCGCGATGATAGCCCTGGCCGGTTATTACAGTTTTCTCAAGCACGGCCCGTCTGAAATGGTGAGTGATGTCTACTCGAGATCCTCGCTGGGATAAGGGCTGGACAGATGAAATTCGACAGGCTCAGGAAGTACTATTATCTCCGGTTCATCCGCCTGAAAGGAGATCCGCAATCACTGGCTTTCGGCACAGCGATCGGCGTGTTTATCGGGATCACCCCCACCATGCCCCTGCACACTGCGATCATTCTCCTTCTCGCGGTTCTCACCAGGACATCGGCGATTGCCGCGATTCTCAGCAGCTGGATTGTCTGCAATCCCCTGACCTATATTCCGATCTATTATTTTTCGACGGTTATCGGTAACGCACTGACCCCATATGAACTGAACTGGGAAAAGATCCAGAATATCGTGAACGAAATCCTGTCTTCCCAGGGACTCGTCCATACACTCCAGCTTCTTGCCGGTCTTGGGTATGAAGCCATCGTGGTCCTCCTTGTCGGCGGTACCGTTCTGGCCTTGCCCTTCGCCATCGTCAGCTACTATCTTTCTCTCTCCGCCTTCCTGAAAATAAGGGCCAAGAGGCGGGAGAAACACATACTTAATTGATGCCGGGCGCATCATCAAGCCGTAACCGGCTCATTGCCCTCCTCCATGACGACATACAGTAAAACAAGGTCTGCCCTCGCCAGGCACAAGCTCGCCCCGTCGAAGAGATTCGGTCAGAATTTTCTTGTGCATCGCCATACGGCCGAGGCCATCGTACGGTCAGGCGAGATTCTCCCGCAGGACATCATCGTCGAAGTCGGCGTCGGGCTGGCTGCGCTGACCCTGCCTCTTGCCAGGAAGGCCAGGCATGTTTACGGCGTTGAGATCGACAGCGGCATCATCAGGTTTCATGAACAGGAAAAGGATCTGCCTGAGAATGTCACCCTCCTCCATCAGGACATTCTCAAGACCGATTTTCATGAACTGGAACAGCGATGTGGCGGAAAGCTGAAGATTATGGCCAATCTTCCCTATTCGATCTCCAATCCGTTTATCTTCAAACTGATCGAAAACCGCAACCACGTCGAGAAGGCAACGGTCATGCTGCAGAAGGAAGTGGCCGACCGCCTGCTTGCCGGCCCTGGCTCAAAAGACTATGGCATCCCCTCGATTCTCCTCCAGCACTGCGCCCGCATCAGAAAACTGATGACTCTCGGTCCTGCCGAATTCCACCCGCAACCGAAAGTGGATTCGGTGGTCATCCAGATTGCCTTTTCTGCCGAACGCGGCGGGTTGTCGTCACTTTCCTCCGACGAATACGCGCTGTTCGTCCAGATAGTGAGGGCGACCTTCAGTCAGAGACGAAAGACCATTCTCAATACACTGACGGCAATGCATCTGTTTCCCGGGCTGGAGGACAGAAACGAAGTAAAGGTCTTGACAGAGCAGGCCATTACCGCAGTCGGTCTCTCTCCCCGGCTGCGGCCGGAGGCGATGGGCATTCAAGCGTTTGAAGATCTGAGCCGGTCCTTTCAGCGACTGCGCCTTGCCTCCGCTCGCACAGGGCGCGATGAAGGGTAAGCAGCAAAGGTGGCAGAACCGTTTTGCCGCATAGAATGTGACCTTGGAGGGAATCAGGCGATGGCGCAGAGAGGTGCAGGACTGCACCCAGGCGTGGATCGGAAGGGTTTTGTACTGCGGCAAGACGCGGCGCGCCGATAGCTCATATCGATCATCACCGCGCCTTACGACAAGATCGGGCGTTCAGGGGATGCTCAAGCCTTACTGCATGGTTGATTCGCCGAAGGGATTGACATTGCCTGCCGCACTGAGATCAGCTGTCACATAGAGGGTGGCGTGGGTCTTGCCCAGAGAGCCTCCCAGGCCTTCATCAAGGACGATCATGCAGGTTCTGTTCGGTTTGGTAAAGGCGAGCAGCGTGTACTCATACGAGGCCTCACCCACCAGCTTCCACTTATTGTTGCGCATGGAGGCGACGATGAAATCCTTCAGCGAATTTATCTCCACGCGACCGGTATAGTGCAGGATGCCACCTTTAAATGATTCGGTGTTGATCGACATCGTTTTGTCCTGATCGATCTTCATCTCAACCGGCAGTTCAAGGTCGCCGAAACTTCCGATTGAAGTGGCCAATGGCGGCAGATCGCCGGCTGCTGGGGCCGGCTGGTTCTGACCCTTTCCGGAACAACCGCCGAGCGCCATCATCAGTGCAGCAACAGAGATAAAGGTCGAGATCCGCCTGACCATCTTCGCCGTATTCATAATTCATCCTCCTATAATTTTTAATATGAAATCGTTCACGTTTTTTCTGTGAGATTTTTGATTTCGGTGAGCGGGATGCCCGACAGCGATGACTGCCATCAGATCGTATCTGGCGCTGATTCCCAATTCGGCATTGACCTCATGCTTGTTTTTCAGTATCTGGCCGAGCCACACCGCACCGAGGCCCAGGGATTCAGCAGCCAGAAGGATATTCTGGATTGCAGCACCGGCTGACTGGTGATCCTTAACTTCATCATACACGGCCTCTGTGTCGAGAAAGACCACGATCAGACTTTTGCAATTTGCGACTATATGACGGTACAGGGTCAGATCGGCGATATTGTTTCTCACTTCCTCGTCAGTGAGTATGACAAACCGCCAGGGTTGATTATTCTTGCCGGATGGAGCCCAGGTGGCAGCTTCTACCAGGGTCATCAGCTCCTGTTCAGAGACCGCTTCACTGGTGAATTCGCGAATACTCCGTCGCTCCTTTATCGCTTTCAAGATGCTGTTATCCATAGCTCTTCAGCAGACTCATAGTGTCCCGCACCGGATGGCCGCTATCAATCGGTGCCCTGCCCGCTCCCGCCAATATTTGGCTTTTTAACACAAACTAGTTTAATTTTAAATGGTTGTCGAGAACAAATACACCTTTCGACACCTCCCTTGTCAATCGAGATCGCCAAGGCACATGTACTTGATTTCCAGAAATTCATCCATGCCGTATTTTGATCCCTCTCTTCCCATTCCCGAGTCCTTTTTACCGCCGAAAGGCGCTGCCTCGGAGGAAAGGACGCCGGTATTGACCCCAATCATGCCGCATTCGAGGTTTTCTGCGATCTTCCACGTCCGGCGCAGATCCCTGGTGAAGAAATAGGCCGCAAGCCCGTAATCTGAATCGTTGGCGATTTTCAGGGCCTCATCCTCATTACTGAACCGGAATAGAGGTGCGACCGGACCGAAGGTTTCTTCCCTGGCTATCCGCATCCCGCACGTGACCTCGAGCAGGACCGTCGGTTCAAAGAAGAAGCCTCTGCCAGGCACCCTTTTTCCTCCAATCGCAAGTTTCGCCCCTTTTTTCAAGGCATCTTCGATCTGACTTTCGATTTTCACCACCGCCTTCTCGTCGATCAACGGACCTTGGTTGCATCCGGTGCAGTTGCCGGGACCGACAACAAGCGTGTTTTTCACTTCTTTGATGAATCTGGAGGCAAATTCGTCGTATATCGTATCCTGTATGAGAAACCTGTTGGCACAGACACAGGTCTGGCCGGAATTGCGGAATTTCGAGGTCATCGCCTCCGTCACCGCCAGGTCGAGATCGGCGTCGGCAAAGACGATAAACGGGGCGTGGCCGCCGAGTTCAAGAGACAGTTTTGTCAGAGACTCTCCGCAATCCCGCATCAGCTTTCTACCAACTTCGGTCGATCCGGTAAAACTGATCTTCCTGACCCGTTTGCTTTTCGCCAGGATATGCCCGATGCGATCACCCTCTCCAGTGACCACATTGATAACCCCGGCCGGAAAACCCGCCTTCTCAGCCAGCACGGCGAGAGCCAGGGCGGAGAAAGGGGTATACGACGAGGGTTTGATGATCACCGTGCATCCGGCAGCAAGGGCCGGTGCCGCCTTCCTGGTGATAGTGGAAAGAGGGAAATTCCAGGGGGTGATCGCCGCACAGACACCGACCGGTTCCTTGAGGACGATGATGCGTTTTCCTCTTTGTCCCATGGGGATGGTATCGCCATAGACACGTTTTGCCTCTTCCGCGTACCACTCCACGTAAGAGGCGCAGGAGAGAACTTCTCTTTCCGCTTCAGCAATGGGTTTCCCCTGTTCCCGGGACATGATTCCGGCCAGTTCCCTGCGATGATCGAGAATCAGGTCATGCCAGCGTTTCAGCAGAAAGGCCCGTTCCTTGGCGGTCAAGCCCTTCCAGGAAGGGAATGCCGCATCAGCAGCCTGAATGGCTGACTGTACAGCCTCGTCACTGAGGATGGGGACGGAGCCGAACGGTTGTTGAGTTGAAGGATCAATCACATCGACCCGCCCGTCAGAAGAGATCCACCGACCAGCGACAAAACATTGCTGTCTGAATAACGCAGAATCCTGAACAATCACAGTTGTCCTCACGGAATAAAAAAAGCCCTGTCATGTCTGCCGTCGCACGACTCGAGCTCTCTTAACGATCTTGCTATATAAAATCCTGGCACTATACCCCAAAATTGAGCTGAATGTCAGAAAAACAGCATGGTTGTCTTCTCGAAATCGTATATAACAACTTTTGAGTGACCTGTTTTCCAATCAAAACAGAAGCGAACCATGAATGCCTGACGGGACTCAGCCGTAAACATGATGACCGATATCTCTATTGCCAATCTCCCCATTCGACTCGGCCAATTCTTAAAACTTGCCAACCTTGCCCAGGACGGTCTTGAGGCGAAACTTCGCATTCAACAAGGGGAAGTTGTCGTCAACGGGATTCTGGAAAAACGCCGGGGGCGGCAACTCGTCGAGGGAGATGCCGTGGCAATTGGGGGCCGCACGTATCGGATCAGATCGCCGAAACCGTCATTATGAAGCGCATGATACGCGTCAGGGTACACCGTTCGGTATCACGGAAAAGAGTGAGATCTCTTTCTCCATCCCCCGCAGCACCCTGCTCTGCTCATGCCTGAAAGCAAACAGCCCGTCGATATCATCACGCACCTGGCCGGTGATGAGAATCTTCCCTGATTCGGTGTCGGACGCCAGGCGCTGGGCGATGTTCACTTCCGTTCCGATCACCGTGTAGTCAAGCCTTTTGGCCGATCCGACATTGCCCAGGAACATTCTTCCCCGACTGATCCCGATTCCCAGGCCTACCTGTTTGAAGAGATCAGATTTAACCGTCCATTCCTGTTTCAGCCGCTCAAATGAGGCCAGTATCTTGATTGCCGTCTTTACCGCCGCAACACTGGGCCGTTCTATGACAAGCGGGGCGCCGAAGATTACCAGTGCCGCATCCCCCATGAATTTATCCAGCGTTCCTTTGTTGGCGAAGACCTCGCGGGTGAAAAAATCAAAAAAGCAATTGAGAAAAGCGCGGAGTTCCTCAAGGGAAAGATGCTGGACAAGCAGGGTGAAATGCCTGATATCGGCAAACAGCACGGTCAGATCTCTGATATCGCCGACATCCAGCAGATCCTGATTGCTCCTGACCAACAGGCCTGCAACTTCCGGTGAGACATACTGTTCGAGGAGGGCTTTTATCCGTGCGTGCTCCTCGCGCTCCTTGATAAATGTCAGGTTTTCGATAGCCACGACCGCCTGTCTGCAGATGATGGCCAGGAGCTCCAGGTCGCTCTGGCTGTATTCAACATCGGGCCTGGTCTGGCTGATGTTCAGGACACCGATGGTCTTTTCACGGCCTTTCAGCGGAAAGGAAATGGCGGCGGCAATCTCCTTGCGGGTGAGGTGAGAAGAAAATGGCGTTGTATGCTGCGTTTCCCTGTTGAGGATGACCGGTTCTCCATTTTCAAAGACCCAGCCGGCGATCTTTTCGCCTGGTCTGAGATCGATGCCTTCGACAACCTCTCTGTCGAGGCCTCTGGAGGCAGCGATGGTCAGCCTTCCGCCCTCGTCTTCGGGGATCATCACGGAGGCGGAAGGAACGTGGATTTCCCGGCAAACGGCATCGACCAGTTCATCCAGAACCTGATGAATAGAAGAAGACTGGAGAAACCTCTCGCCCAGGCGATAGAGCGGTACAAGGGTATGCAGCCGTGTGTTCTCTTCCCGGACGGTCAGCTGCTGAAATGCCTGATCGATCAATTTTCTGAGTACCCGGCTGTCAAAAGGCTGTTCAACAATTCCGCTGAAGCCGCAATTTGCGGCCTTGACCGCCATGGCGACGTCCAGATGGGATGACAACAGGATGCCGACCATGTTCGGCTCATTTACCTTCAGCCTTTCGAACGCCTCGATACCGGTCATGTCGGAAAGGACATCACTGATGAGCGCGAGGTCGAAGCTCTCGACAGCCGCAACAGCCAATGCCTGCATGCCGGTTGAGATACGGCGTACCTCCGTGTGTCCCATATCTGCCAGGGTTGCTGAGCAGAAATTGACCGCGGTGCTGTCCGTGCTGACAATGAGTGCCTTCCTGGCCAACATCGATGCCTCTCCCGATACCTGCAAGGCGGTTCAATGCAGAATTTTCCCATAGAATTTTCTGCAAAAAAATGCCAATCTTGAAGAATAATAAGTCATTTTGCCTGTAGAGATACTATCATCAGCCACCTGCTCTTTCAAGAAGAAGATAAGACTGAAAAAGTGTGTCCATTGACGAGAACTGCAGGAAATCTTATCTCATTTTCCTCATTATGTTGATTGAGCGACTTGTATTCACCGTGAGCTGGTTGCGATTTCCCTTACCTCAGCTGAGCAAAAAAACCTTGATGAAATCAGTCAGCAGGATCTGCCGGATATTCCAGTTGTTGCCAGGCATGTTTCAGCAAAACGCGCCGCATATCCTGTCCTGGTGTATCTGCGTATCTGCAACTCTCCTCCTCAATCCGGCCTTCGCTACCGCAGCTGAAACCCCGTCGCAGCGACAAAATCTGACGATTTTCTATTCAGCCAACAACCTCGGAGAGACAGACCCTGGCGGGTGAGGCTCGAACCAACTGGGCGGTCTGTCCAGGAAGGCATTCCATCTCTCTGCGGCTGCAAGGTCGGGAGCGTCGGCTATGCTCCTGCTCGATGCTGGAAATCTTCTGTTCAAGCCAGAATCAACGGCAACTGTCCAGGAAAGGATCACCGCTTCGACAATAGCGGAGATATACGGACAATTACCGTATGGTGCCGTTGCCGTAGGCCCCTATGATCTTCCCGCCGGGATCGATTTTCTCCGGGAGACGACAGGGGCGAAGGGTTTTCCATGGCTATCGGCGAATGTGGTCGACGATGATGGGCTTCCGGTGTTCGAGCCATTCCGGAAGATCAGCAAGAATGGCCTCACTATCGGCGTCATTGGTCTTACCGGGCCCGGTTCCGTCTTGCCAGGGCGAATACAGATTGTCGACTGGAACCTCGCGCTGCCTCCGCTGTTGCAGACCCTTTCGCCTTCCTGCGACCTGATCATCGTCCTCTCCTCCTTGGCCGAAGAGGAAAACAGGCGGCTCATGGAAGCTCATCCCGCTGTCGACATCCTGATCAGCGCCGATCGCCGCCTTGGAAACGTGCACCCGAAAATAGTCAGGAACACCCTGACTGCACAGGTGGTGAGCCAGGGCAAGTACCTGGGTAAACTCGATATTGACTGGCAAAAGGATCGGCCTTGGTCACGGGACTTCAGTCAGGAATCTGCCAGCCTCCAGGAACAGCTTGCCCTGATCAATCGCCGTATCCAGCGTACTGAGATTCAGCAGCAGAAAAACGGTACCCAGGAACGGATTCGACTTCTCAGAGAGCAACGGGAGCAGGTCGTTGCGCGTTTGGCAGCCATCAATTCCCAGCAGGATTTATTGGCGCAGGATCCTGAGTCGCTCAACACCTTCTCCAATTCCTTCATCGCTCTGTCGCGAAATCAGCCGGAAAGCCGGGATGCCAATGAGGCGCTGGCAGCAATGCAGCAGGAAATAGCCCGGAGCTACGTCGACGGGCAGCACCGGGACGATTCGTCATCGAGCTGCGGCCAAAGCAAGCAGAAGTGGCAGAACTACTGATTCGAAAACAGCTCATCTATTTCCTGACCATTTCTCCTTGCCTAAAATAAGAAAGGCGGACCCGGTATTCCGGGTCCGCCTTATTCTGAACAGAGGTCAGTGCTCGATCAAGTCACAGATCAGCAGCCGAAGGCCTTCTGCAGGTTCGGGATGGTCTGTTTCTTGCGGCTCATCATGCCATCTACCCACATCGAGGAACCCTGCAGCTTGCTGTCGAATGCCTTCTCAATCAGCGCCGGATCGTCGGAAAGGACAACCAGGTCGGTACCTTCCTTGACGACGTCGGTAAGCATGAGCAGTACTGAATGACGACCTTCAGCCTTGACTTCACCCATGGCCTTGAGCAGATCTTCACGGATATCTGCTACCTGATCGAGGGTGGCGAGCTCGAGCTGACCTACGCCTACCTTGTTGCCCTTCATGTCGAAATCTTTGAAATCACGGAAGAGCAAATCTTTGACCGGTACGCCGGATACGGAAGACTTGGCCTTCAGCATCTCCATGAACAGGTCGTCGGTGTTGGCAACACCGGCAACGCCCTTCAGTTCGGCGACGGCAGCTTTGTCCTCATCGGTGCAGGTCGGGGATTTGAAGTTAACGGTATCGCTCAGGATTGCAGCAAGCATGCCGCAGGCGACATTCTTCGGAATGGCGATTCCGGCATCCTTGAACATCTTGTTCAGAACGGTGCCGGTGCAGCCGACGGGTTCGGCCCGGAAGAGAATCGGGTTGTTGGTGGTGACATCACCGATCTTGTGGTGATCAACGATCATAACGACATTGGCTGTTGCCAGGTTGGCCGGTCCCTGGGCGAGATCGCTGAAATCAACGAGGGCGATATCCTTGCCTGCGGCATCAGTCAGCAGTTCGGGAGCGGTCAGGCCAAACTGCGCAAGCAGCATTTTGGATTCCGGATTGAGAGCGTCAGCGCTTGTCTGCATGCAGGCCTTGGCGTCCTTCCCCTGGGCTTTCAGGAGAGCTGCAAGGGCGATTGACGACATGACAGAATCGGTATCCGGGTTGGAATGGCCAACTACACAAATTGTCATCGTAATTCCTCCATAAAAAAGTTTGTATGATGTAAAAGGGTTAACTCCAGTAAAAGCAGCGTGTAATTGCTTCTTTTTTATCAAATTTAGACGAAGTAGCATAGTGTTTTCGACCACCTCCGTCAAGAGGAAAAAGCGCCGCCAACCTTGCCAGCATCGATATCGCCGCTCTCCCCCAAACTTTTGAAATACTTCAGTCGTGACAATGATCATGCCCTGAAGTATATTTTTGGCCGTGCAGTCCCATGCCCGGCATGTCGTTCCACCCCTCCTTCATATCACAGGGCTTCAACAGATGGACCACAACGATCCCGACACCAGCGTGCGTTCCCGCCGAACAAAACGTGCGAAAGGAAAGGCTCTCCTGATCTTTCTTGTGCTCATCATCGCCGTCGCCATTTTCATTTTCTGGCAGAAAGACACCTTGCTCGATCGGTTCAGCCGAAAGGATACCGGTTCCCACGTCACCTCAAGCGGCCAGGCCTCACCTGATGCAGGTGAAACTGTTTCCGTTGCCGACCAGGCAATGTCGCCACCTGCCAATCCCTCCGTTTCTGAGGAGATACAAGATGCTACTGACGATGCGGCGATGAGGGATGGAGCAAAAAATGAAAAGGATTCAACAGCCGAAGACAGAATATACACAAGGGAGGAGATCTGTGCAGAGGACCCTGCGAAAATAGAGGCCTTCTATGCCCGTCTTGACGGCCAGGATTACATCAAGTCGCTCAAGCTGCAACGGTCCAGCAGAGAACAGATCAACGAGATTTTCCAGAAACTTGCCGCCACCCCGCCGGTAGTCACCCGAGAGACGGACGATCTTCTCACCATCCTGAAAAACACCGCCCATTTTTTCCGGGTGATCGGCAAGGACAACATCATTCTTGCCAAGAGCATCATCGAGCAGGAACAAGAGGAGTATGAAGATATCGTTGCAGCATTGTACAGATTATCCAGCCAGCCAGACTGCCTCAAGGACCGGCTGGGTCTGGCGATTCCCGAATCCGTCTACTATGATTATTCCTGCTTCTTTCTCACTACCATGGGAGGGAGGCTCTATCTCTTCCGACGTGACTTCAAATCAAGAATGCTGGTCAACTACTATTCCATTCTGATGGTCGACCGTGCCAACCAGCTGGGCACCAACAGCCACGGTGTCGATATCCGACCCGCGATCGGTTCCCTGATAGAAGAGATGGAAAATAGCGGCGATCAGCTGAAGCGCAGGGAGTCCTACCTTGATCAGCTCTATGCCCTGAAGGAAAAATATCCCGAAGAACCTCGGCAGTAACCTCAAATCGACATTCTTACAGCAAGGATCAACGTCATGGACAACTGGTACGTAGCCGTCAATGGCCAACAGCAGGGGCCGTATTCGCAGGAATCAATCCGCCAGTCGCTCGCGATCGGGGCCTATAGCCAGGAGACACTGGTCTGGCGCCAGGGCTTCGAAACCTGGCAGCCAATGTCCCAGGTGCCGGAGCTGCTCGCCCCTGCTGAGCGATCAACCCCACCGATGCCCTACGGAGCTTCCCCGGCCGCCCATGAGATCGACTACGAGATCTTCGGCAACGAGATGCAGTTCGTTGAAATCGGACTTGACAGCCAGGAAAGCACGGTTGCCGAGGCCGGATCAATGATGTACATGTCCCATGCGATCAAGATGGAGACCGTCTTTGGCGACGGCAGCGCGTCCGGAGCGGGCGGCGGTCTGCTCGACAAGATGCTTGGTGCAGGGAAAAGGCTGATCACCGGAGAAAGCCTGTTTACCACGGTCTTCACCAATACCGGCCAGGACAAGGGCAAGGTGGCGTTTGCCTCTCCATATCCGGGGAAAATCATCCCGCTGCATCTGAAGCAGTATGGTCACAAACTCGTCTGTCAGAAAGATGCCTTCCTCTGTGCCGCCAAAGGTGTTGCCATCGGTGTCGAATTCCAGAAGAAAATCGGCGTTGCCCTCTTCGGCGGCGAAGGGTTTATCATGCAGAAACTGGAAGGCGATGGCCTGGTTTTCATCCATGCCGGCGGCACTATCATCGAAAAGGAACTCCAGGCGGGTGAGATGCTGCGGGTCGATACCGGCTGCCTGGTGGCCCTGACCCAGACTGTTCATTATGATATCGAATTTGTCGGCGGGGTCAAATCAGCCCTGTTCGGCGGTGAAGGGTTCTTTTTCGCCACCCTGCGCGGACCAGGTCATGTCTGGCTGCAGTCCCTGCCTTTTTCAAGGCTGGCTGGCCGCATCCATGAAGCTGCCCCCCAGAACAACGCCGGTTACTCCACCAGCGGCGAAGGATCCATCCTCGGCGGCCTGGGGAATCTTTTCGAGCGCTGACAGCGGCACACTTGGTGAAAGGACGGTACGCTGAACCAGCAGAGCGGCATTCTCCGGCCAACCATTTGCCTGCAGAGTTTTTCTACGCTATAATGGAGCACTAAGAATTATTTTCACAGGGCAGGAATCCCCGATGATCGAGAACGTCCTTCCAGGATTCAGCGAACATAGCGCATATCAGCCTGGCCTGCAGCGCCAGTCTGGTGAACGCGTTCTTGCCATTGCTGCGCCGAGGACTGGGAAAGAGATAAACGTATCGGATACAACGACGCTTTCACCGGAAGGCGTAGCCGCTCATCAAAGCCGAGCCGGTACCGGGAAAAATGCACCGACAGCATCCCCAGGGCAGACCCAGCTCAATCTGACCGAGGAGGAAGTCAAACAGCTCCAGCAACTCAAAAACCGCGACCGGGAAGTGAGATCCCATGAACAGGCCCACCTTTCGGTGGCAGGATCATACGCCAGAGGTGGCGCGTCCTATACCTATCAAAAAGGGCCTGATGGCAACCGCTACGCAACCGGCGGCGAGGTGCCGATTGATGTCAGCGAAGAACCTTCGGCCGAGGCGACCATCCAGAAAATGCGTGTGATCCGCCGGGCGGCGCTTGCCCCGGCTGAACCCTCCCCTGCCGACAGGCAGATAGCCGCCAATGCTCTCGCCAAGGAAGGAGCGGCCAAGCAGGAGTTAGCGGCAGAGCAGCAGAGCGAGATGAACCGGATCCTCGAATCCGCAGCCGATCATCCTGAGACTCGGGAAACTGCAGGCGAAGCCAGCCCTGCAGCAGGAATGGCTGGTGGTGTAAGCCGCTCCATGATGGCGTCAGCCTACCAGCGGATTTCGTCTTTAGCGACGTGATGCGTTCAATTCAGCCAATCTCATCCTCCAAAATATCTGCGGCAATTTATGAATGAAACACTGCTGAACGCGTCCCTTTTCCATTTCCTGCGTTCGTCGCCATCCCCTTTCCACGCTGCTGCCACGTTGGCGGAACAGTTGCGTGAATCAGGATTCATCCGATTGCGTGAAGATGAGTTCTGGTCACTGACGCCGGGCTCTTCGTATTATCTTCTCCGTGAAAACGCCGGACTCGTTGCCTTCAGACTGGGTACAGCCTGCACTGCCGAAGATGGCTTCAGGATGCTGGCGACCCACTGCGACAGCCCGGGCCTTCAGATCAAGCCGCGAGCGGACAGGCCATCCGGTTCGTACCTGCAGCTCGGTGTCGAGGTTTATGGCGGACCATTGCTGAACCCGTGGTTCGACAGGAACCTGTCGATTGCCGGCCGGGCTTGCTGCCGGTTGGCAGATGGCAGACTACAGACCCTCTTGATCGATTTTGCCCGTCCTCTGCTGGTCATCCCCAGTCTGGCGGTCCACTTTGACCGCACAGCCAACGAGAACAGAACGGTCAATGCCCAGAATCACCTGGCGCCGATCATCGCTCAGGCCGTCAACAATCAGCTGCCGAATTTTCAGCAGATCCTGCGCAATCAGCTCGCCAACCACAACCCTGATCTGCAGATCGAGGAAATCCTTGGCTTTGAGCTGTTCTGTTACGATATCCAACAGCCTGTTTTCTCAGGGCTGGACAACGAATTCATCAGCTCGGGCCGGCTCGACAACCTGTTGAGTTGTCTTGTCGCCGCAAGGGCAGTGATCGATGCCGGCCATTCGCACAACCTGCTGTTCTTCTGCGCCAACCACGAGGAGAACGGATCTGTCTCCTCGTCAGGCGCGCGAGGGGCCTTCCTCGAATCCGTCCTCGAAAGGATTGTTCCTGAACCTCAATCCCGGCGGATAGCACTGGCACGATCTTTTTTGGTCTCCGTCGACAATGCCCATGCCGTTCACCCCAATTTCAAGGACAGCTCGGAACCGCAGCATGAGACCTTGATGAACGGCGGACCGGTTATCAAGATCAACGCCAACCAGCGGTACGCGACCAACTGCGTCAGTGCGGCACTCTTTAAGATTTTTGCCCGGGAAGCCGAAACAGCGGTACAGGAATTCGTCATGCGCAGCGACATGCCCTGTGGCAGCACCATCGGCCCGCTCTCCGCGGCCAGGCTGGGGGTGCGGACGGTGGATGTCGGCGTTGCGACCCTGGCGATGCATTCGATCCGTGAGCTTGCCGGCAGCAGAGACCCGTTTCTCCTCTACAGGGCAATCCGGCAGTTCCTGACCTCGACCACCGACATTCGAATCAGCGCATAAATGAAGCGACCTGACCGCTTGCAACTCTGCCTGCTTTTCTCCCTGCTGCTGGTGTTCGCCCCAACCACGGGATGGGGCGATCTCGGCAATTACCTGTCAAAATACAACCGCCAGTCGATCTCCCGCAAGGAACTGATCTTCCTTTCCCGCTATGATCATCTGATCAGATACTTCACCAGTTTCTCTTATTTTCTGCCACGCCACAAGGTCTCTCCGGATTTCGTCAGAGCCTTGATCCTGGCCGAGTCCGGCGGTAACTCCGACGCCGTTTCCAGTAAAAATGCCAGGGGACTCGGCCAGCTGATCCTGCCAACGGCCCGCAAGGCCGGACAGGAACTGGCGCGCTCCCGCACCGTCTTCCGTCATGTCTCCCGTCAGCGGCTGGCAGATCTGAAGGCTGAAGATCTTCATGATCCCGCCGTGAATATCCTGCTGACCTGCTATCTCGTGGCAAAGTACAATTATCGTTTCGATGGCAGGCTGGACCTGGTCGTTTCAGCCTGGAATGCCGGCGAACACACTTCATCGCTGGCGTACGGCAGATACGCCGATTACGAAGAGACCAAGGATCTGATCGGCAAAGTCAACAGCTATTATCGCTACCTGTTGAGCAGACGCTGACTGTTGCCGGTTCTATTGCCGAAAAGTGCCGCCTGAGCCGGATCACTTCTGTTTCACACCGCCAGATCGATCTGCTGGATAGTACCGACGCTGCCGTCATCGCCAAGGAAGATTGAGCTGTCGCGCACCTTGCCCAGCAGTTCGTTGCCGTCGTCCTTGATCGAGAACGGTGTTGCCAGGTGATTGAGGTAGATGGCGCCGACCCCTTTTTCGCCCAAGGCGAACAACTGCTGACGGCCGTCGGCTGTCTGCGTCCAGACCCGCAGCCGGTCATATATATCGTCGTTCTCGTCGATCCAGCCATTGCCATCGAGATCGAACGCCGCCAGTTCCGCAAAGCCGCTGCCGGTTGAGGGGCCGAAAAGCTCCGAACCATTGTTGATGGCGCCGTCGCCGTTTCGGTCAAGGGCCAGGAAGCCGCTCTGCGGTCCGACGAATGAGATCTGATCGCTCGTGCCGTCGCTGTCGATATCAAAGACGAAATTCCTCTCGCCAAGTTCCGCTGCGGCCCCGGAGAAATTGACGACGAGGGGGTCCTTCAGCGCGTCACCGGCCCTGATGCTGACGCTTTTTTCGACCATGAACTGCCGCGACATGTTCAGCTGCGCCGAGAAATCAATTTCTCTGCCGTCTTCGGTGCGGATCACCCCGGAGGCGGAAAACGACATCGCCTCCTTCTCGCTGTACGACTCGTGGTAATCATACGCCATTCCGAAACCTTGGAGCTCTCCCTGGACGGATTCCTGGGCTGCTGCCTCCGGATTCTGTGCGGCTGCGACATCCCCTTCTGCAGACACGGCCTCTGTCGGCACAGTGACATCGATCTTCCGGCCGGTGAGCCGTTCGACCAGCATCGCAAAGATCCGCAGGTTGAGGTCGGCTATGTCCCGCTCGTCTTTTGAGAGCGGAGTGATCTCTCCACGATGGTGTCGGACTCTCCGACCGGTATCAGACAGGTCGACCCTGCTGGCTGAGTTGATGTGGCCGGCACCCTTTGATTCAGGCAGCCGCTTAAATCTGTTCAGTCCAGGAATTTCTCCGTTGGGCCTGTTATCCCATACGGTCAGGGACTCACTTTTTTTGTAGGTTTCCTGGTAGCTGTGTTGTGAGGCGAAAAATACTGCCGATTCGGCGATCTTCATGGCGGGGGCCCTCCCTGGCTGATACGAGACTGAAACCGATTCATCCATGAACCGGAAAACGCAAAGAACTCTCACTGTTTTCTATCGGCAGGTCGACGTCCTTTCTTTAGCAGAATGTGTGATGGTCGCGAATGCGGTCGTATCATCAGCATTACCCATCGTGCATCAGCAAAATCCGGCCGGTATCATCCGTTCTGTTTGGCTAAGAATGGATTTTGCTGTATTATCCCGGATCAAACAGCTGCACATCGCTGTATATCGACATTGTCATTGTAGCCCATCCGGCATAACCGATTCCCACCACGAAAGGAAACCATGAGTACCGATGATAAAAAGATCATCTATTCGATGATCAAGGTAAGCAAATATTATGACAACAAGCCCGTCTTGAAAGATATTTCCCTCTCTTATTTCTATGGGGCGAAGATCGGCGTTCTCGGCCTGAACGGCTCGGGAAAAAGCACCCTTCTGCGTATCCTCGCCGGCATAGACAAGGAATTCAACGGGGAAACCATCCTTTCGCCCGGCCTGACGATCGACTACCTTGATCAGGAGCCGCGTCTTGATCCGGAAAAGACCGTTCGCCAGGTTGTCGAGGAAGGAGTGCAGGAGACTGTCGACCTCCTTGCCGAATTCAACAGGATCAACGAACGCTTTGCGGAACCGATGGGCGACGATGAAATGCAGGAGTTGATCGATCGCCAGGCGGCAGTCCAGGATAAACTCGATCATCTCTCGGCCTGGGACCTCGACAGCAGGCTGGAAATGGCGATGGACGCCCTCCGCTGCCCCCCGTCCGACTCCAGGTGCGGTATTCTTTCCGGTGGTGAACAGCGCCGAGTCGCCCTGTGCCGGATTCTGCTGAAAAAGCCCGACATTCTGTTGCTCGACGAGCCGACCAACCATCTCGACGCCGAATCTGTCGCCTGGCTCGAACATCATCTTCAGGGGTACGCCGGCACCGTCATCGCCGTCACCCATGACCGCTACTTTCTCGACAATGTCGCCGGCTGGATCCTCGAACTGGATCGCGGGATCGGCATTCCCTGGAAGGGCAACTACTCATCCTGGCTTGAGCAGAAGGAAAAACGCCTGGCGCTGGAGGAGAAGAAAGAGAGCGAACGCCGCAAGACGCTGCAGCGGGAACTGGAATGGATAAGGATGTCGCCGAAAGGCCGCCGCAGCAAGTCAAAGGCCCGTATCAGTTCGTATGAGCAACTGATGTCGCAGGAAAGCGAAAAGCTGGCCCGTGAACTCGAAATCTTCATCCCGCCCGGTCCTCGACTTGGCAAGGTGGTTATCGAGGCGGACAATGTCAGCAAGAGTTTCGGTGACCGCCTCCTGTTCGACGCCATGAATTTCTCCCTGCCGCCAGGAGGCATTGTTGGCGTCATCGGCCCCAACGGTGCCGGCAAGACAACCCTGTTCCGCTTGATAACCGGCCAGGATTCTCCTGACAGCGGCACTATCCGCATCGGTGAGACGGTGAAGTTGTCCTATGTCGATCAGAGCCGCGAAGCTCTTGATCCGGAGCAGACGATCTGGCAGGCCATTTCCGACAACCAGGAGACGATCTGGCTCGGAACCAGGGAAATCAACAGCAGGGCATATGTGGGCAAGTTCAACTTCTCCGGCACGGACCAGCAGAAAAAGGTCGGCCTGCTCTCCGGCGGACAGCGGAACAGGGTCCACCTGGCGAAAATGCTGAAGGAAGGCGGCAATGTGTTATTGCTTGATGAACCGACCAACGACCTCGATGTCAATACCCTGAGGGCCCTTGAGGAGGCGCTGGAGAATTTCGGCGGTTGTGCTGTGGTCATCAGTCATGACCGCTGGTTCCTCGACAGGATAGCCACCCACATCCTTGCCTTCGAGGGGGACTCGCAGGTTGTCTGGTTTGAAGGGAATTATTCGGATTACGAAAAGGATCGCAAGGCCCGTCTTGGCACCGATGCCGACCAGCCACACCGGATCCGCTACAGGCAGATGACCAGGGGCTGATCGTCCAGCAGGTTGTATTTGAAACGGTTCATGGGGGCTCAGAGATTCTTCAGTTCGAAGAGGAGCCCCTCCAGTTCGGGGAACCGTTGAGCAGCGGCTTCAATCTTCCCCTCCTTGCCGTCCATTTCGATGGCAAGGGCTATTTCGCGGATCGCTTCGATACCGAGGCTTGCTGCAGCGCCTTTAATTGAATGGGCTGCGCTGGCGACCTGGGCTCCGTCCAGCCTGGAAATACCGGAACGAATCAACGCGCAGTCGCTGGCGCAGGAATCCTTAAAGATGTTGATCAGTTCCTGCAGCAGTTCAGTATCATCCGCCGTCTGCTCCAAGGCAAACGCCTTATTCCATCGTAACCCGGACATCCCTTCCTCTTGGTGTCAGCTCGGTCTTCGCCCATTCGGGCCTGGGAACTCAGTTCGCCACACTTGGATGCTATCATTTTCTTTCGTGATAAACAAATCCATACATGCGGATTGTGGTCCACTCATTTTCGGAAAGATGCCGTTTCTCGAACTAGACCAAATTCTGCAAGGTTGATCACCCCGGAGCGGACCAGTTGCAATGTGCCCCCGGATTCACTGACAATCGTTGAGCAGAGGCCTGCCGGCGTCATACCCCCGTTCAGGACAACATCTACCATTGCATCAAATACGGAGCGTATCTGTGCTGCCGAACGGGCCGGCGGCTGGCCGGAAATATTCGCACTGGTGGCGGTCATCGCGCTGCCGAAGGCCTCTCCCAATGCCTGGGCGACGGGGTGCGGAGATATGCGGACGCCGACCGTCCCCGTTCCTCCCGTCACCAGTGGAGAAAGCCCGGGGCGCGCCGGGAAGATAAGAGTGAGGGGGCCTGGCCAGAATCGCTCGATAAGGGGCGAGTAGATTTCCGGGATGTGGGTGACCAGTGATTCCAGTTGAGAGATAGTATTGATCAGCAGAAGTACCGGTCTGTCGGCCGGTCTGTTCTTCGCCTGAAAAAGCTTTGCCAGGGCCTGTTCGTTGAAGGGGTCGACGGCCAGGCCATAGCAGGTTTCGGTGGGAAAGGCAACTATGCCGCCAGCAATCAGCGTCTGAACGGCGAGGCCGATATTTTCATCGGCCGCTCCGCCAAGATTGTCAACCAATGATGCGTTTTGCCTTTTCTTCAACCTCTTTCACCATTACCTCTCGAAACTCGATGAGCCGAGCCGCCAGCCGGGTATCGTTCAGCGCGAGTATACGAACAGCGAGGACGGCAGCGTTTTTTGCCCCGGCCTTGCCGATAGCCATGGTCGCCACCGGAATGCCGGGCGGCATCTGGACCGTTGCGAGCAGCGCGTCCATCCCGTGCAGCGGTGAGGCATCGAGCGGAACTCCGATGACCGGCAGGTCGGTGTGGGCGGAAATCACTCCGGCAAGGTGGGCAGCCATGCCCGCCCCGGCGATGATCACCTGCAAGCCGCGTTCACCGGCGGTTCTTGCCCACTGGGAAGCCCTTTCTGGAGTGCGGTGAGCGGAAGCGACCGTCAACTCATAGGCAACGCCCATGTCTTTGAAAAAATCAGCGGCAGCCTGCATGACCGGCAGATCCGAATCGCTGCCCATGACGATGCCGACCCTGGGTGTCCGCTCGATGCCGGCCATCCGCCGCAGTGCTTTTCCCCCGATATCCTTTCGATAGTGGCAACCGGCGAAATGGATCGCGTTGACGCCGCGGTAGGCCCTGTCGATTGCTTCGGCCAGATCGCTGCCGACTGCCGTCACACCGAGGACCCGTCCCCCGCTGGTGACCGTTTTCCCACCGGATTTTTTTGTGCCTGCGTGAAAGACCTGAACTCCTTCGATCTTTGACGCATTCTTCAGCCCCTTGACAGGCCTGCCGGTGGCATAGGAGCCGGGATAGCCGCCTGAAGCCATCACAACGCAGACCGTCGGCCTTGGATCGACCCGGATCTCCATGCGGTCGAGCGTACCGTCGATACAGGCCTCGACGATGTCGACGATATCCGTCTCGATGCGCATCAGCAGAGGCTGTGCTTCAGGGTCGCCGAACCTGCAGTTGAATTCGAGGACGTTGACACCCTTCTCGTCTATCATCAGCC
Organism: Desulfobulbaceae bacterium; assembly: GCA_008933635.1. Taxonomy (GTDB): domain Bacteria; phylum Desulfobacterota; class Desulfobulbia; order Desulfobulbales; family Desulfocapsaceae; genus Desulfoprunum. Next base: position 45,217 of record WBUQ01000006.1, read on the forward strand.
CAGCATACAGGATTCCCCTGTAAGGCCGCCCTTCCTTGGCCATGCCGAGAATCGTCGGCTTGAGGATCTTTTCGATGACATATTCCGTCATCTCCGGGGTTACCACCGGCGCTGGAGAATATGCCCCCATTCCTCCGGTATTCGGTCCCCTGTCACCATCAAAGACCGCCTTGTGGTCTTGCGAGGTGGGCAGGGCTCTGATCGTCTTGCCATCGGTAAAGGCGAGGAAGGAAGCCTCTTCTCCGGTCAGACAATCCTCGATGACGATGGTATTGCCTGCGGCACCGAACGCCTTGTCCTTCATGATGAGATCGACGGCTTCACCGGCCTCCTGCAGACTGGCGGCAACGATGACGCCCTTGCCGGCGGCAAGTCCATCCGCCTTCACGACTATCGGCGTCGTGCATCGTTCAAGATATTTCTTCGCCTCCTTGCCGCTGGTGAACGCTTTGTAGGCTGCAGTTGGAATTCCATATTTTTTCAGGAAATCCTTGGTAAAGACCTTGCTTCCCTCGAGGATTGCCGCCCTTTTCGACGGTCCGAAAATCCGCAGGTTTTTTTCCTCGAAGGCGTCGACAATACCCTCGACCAGAGAGGATTCAGGTCCGACAACTGTCAAGTCGATGGCCTCCTTCATGGCAAAAGCAAGCAGGCCTTCAATGTCTGTTGCCGAAATGTCGACGCATTCCGCAACCTCGCCGATCCCTGCATTGCCAGGTGCACAGTACAATGTTTCAACCTTAGGGCTCTGGCGGATTTTCCAGGCCAGCGCATGCTCACGACCACCCGATCCGACAATGAGGATTTTCATTATTCGTTCTCCCTTAAATCAACTTTTCCAATATAATGAATCATATTCAATGAAAACCTGACCGCACGACGCTCTTCATTTTATCCTGTTGACAACGAAATAAAAGGAAATAAACTATTCTTGAATGAATGGTCATTCACCGTCGGTCAGGACATTTTTACTAATTTATTGAATGAGTTGTGCGCCGAAATGAAAGATACCAGCAAACATGCAAAAATAATCGCCGCAGCGACCAAGGTCTTTGCCAAGAAAGGTTTTTTTACCGCCAGAATAGCCGATATTGCCCAAGAAGCCAAGGTTGCCGATGGAACGATCTATCTTTACTTCAATAACAAATATGACATCCTGATCTCGGTCTTCGAGGAAGAGATAGGAAAAATCGTCGAGCAGATCAAAAAGGTACTGGCAACTGAAACAGACCCGCGGAAGATGCTGGAGGCCTATATCACGAGACATCTCCAGACCATGAAGCGCAACCGCAACCTCGCCGAAGTAATCCAGATCGAATTGAGGCAGACCAATAAGCTGATCAAGGATTACCGGAACAACAAATTTACCGAATACACTGATCTGGTCGCGGATATTGTCCAGCTCGGCCAGAGCCAGCAGATTTTTCGTGCCGATATCCAGCCAGATATCGCCAAACGGTTCTTTTTCGGTGCCCTGGATGAAGTCTCAAGGATCTGGAATACCTCTGCCGAAGGGAAATATTCGGTGGAAGAAATCTCCGATCAGCTGTTGAAAATCATCCTGTCCGGTCTTCTCGTGCAGAAAGGCAACGGAATATCCTGAAACGTCGCCCCTGGCCGATCTCCCTGATGGGAACAGTGCCATGCCGGATGAAAGAACAAAGCGCGGATGATGGGCATTTCTCAGGAAAATGTCGAAGGCTGGATATCAATGATTTCAAACTCTCTGGTCCCGCCAGGCGTTTTTGCCAGTATTTCATCGCCGATCGATTTGCCGAGCATGCTCTGCCCCAGTGGTGAAAGGACGGAAATTGAACCTTTTTTTACATCTGCCTCTTCAGGTCCGAGCAATTGATAGGATACCTCGTCGTCATTATCGAGATCGAGCAGTTTCACGACCGTCCCGAATACGGCAGATTTCGTCGACACCTTCAGGCAATCGATGACCTCGGCCCGGGACAGCTTATCCTTGAGTTCGAGGATTCTGCCTTCGATATGTCCCTGTCTCTCCTTGGCCGCATGGTATTCCGCGTTTTCCTTCAGATCTCCGTGCTCTCTGGCTGTCTCAATCGCCTTTACCACTTCGACCCGATCAATCCTCTCCAACCGGCTCAGCTCTTCTCTCAACTTCTGGTTCCCCGTCTTTGACATGGGAATGCGTACAACCATCATAACCTCCTAAAAAAAATTCCTGCCAAGGCACCTTGCTACCGGTATCCAGGCAGGAAATGAATGTTCAACAATTTACCAGCGATATATCAAGGACAGCAGTGCGCCTTTCTGTTCGTAATCATCCGAGGTCGCATATGAAACGCTTCCTTTTAATAGAAAATGCGTACTCATTTCAAGCAAAATATCAAAACCCATCCGGTGGGTGAAGATTTCCCCGGACTCGAAACCGACAGAATAGTCGAGGGAATAATAACTTGGGGTTCCCTTCGCAAAACTGTAGGTCTTCAGGAGGTGCTGGAAACTGATGGTCGCCAGATGCTCCCAGTATTTGTCCGGACTCCAGTAGAGCGGCGTATCGGAAGTCTCGGAAGGAACAACATCAGCAAACTCTTCGGAACTCTCATTGCTGTTGTCGATTGTCCTGTAATCGTACTGAAACTTGAAGGTCGTCGCCTCCGCATAGATCGCATAGCCGGTCCACAGATGGGTCTGATCCTGGGAGTTGTCATCGCTGTAGCGACGCCGCCGATAATCGCCGCCAAAGGCTATTCCCATGGGAGTCTCGGCGATCAGTCCTGCTTCATAGTCCTGCGAATAGATCCCCATCTCCAGCGCCGCCAGAGTATCGTAGACCGGATTCTGGTCGAAGAGAACATACGCCTTCAAATACTCATCGAGCTGGCAGTTGATCCGTGTCCCGACCACGGCGGTTGTGTCATAGTCATCAAGATTTTCGGCGCCGACGCGCAGTTGCAGATCAAAATATACTGGGAAATCATGCGAATAGGACCCGACCAGCCTGTTTCCGCGGATCGTCTCGACGTCTTTGCTGTCAGAATAGGCATTGCGTCGGTATTCAAGGGACGCTTCCTTTTCCAGGGCGGGCATGAACCAGAGCGTACCGCCCTGGCTCCTGCGCAAGGTGTCGATGTATCCGCCGCGGCCTTTCTTCTCAACGACCTCGAAATCTGCTGACAGACGGGGTTGCCGCAACAGTTCGTTCCTCTTGATCGCCTCGCTCAGTTCCGGGTATGCAAATCCGTACTCTCGCATATCCTTATACAGTTGAGCTTCTTTGCCATACTCGCCCAGCCTGCCATATATCTGCGCTAGATCAAACAATCCCTCCTGCGAGGCGTCTTTCTCGACAAGCTGCTTGTATTGCCGCTCGGCCTCCCGGATATCCTTTCTCCGCTCGGCCATCTTTGCCTGATATTCGTTTCGAATAAGCCTCTGCCAGCGATATTTTTCATACATGCGGGCAGTTATCCTGTCCACAGACGTACCGGCATGGCGGCTGACAAATTCCGGTTCCATGTAGTGGGCAAGCGGATCGTTGATGGCAGGCCGACTGAAGGACAGGATATTCCAGATACTTTTTTTCAGCGGGGGATGGAACACCTCAATCTTTTCTGCCGCCATTGCCGATTGAAAATCCTGCTGCACAGGATCATCGAGGAGGTGCTCGTAAACTTCGCTGGCCGAATCCCATTCCCCGGCAGTCCAGAGGGCTCGGGCCAGCAGGAGCCTTCGCCAGTAATCAGGTACCGGTGTCTTATCGATTCTCTCCTGTCGTAGATTCGGCGAAGGCTGCCGGGTTTCTTCCGATTCCCTGACCACCTCCGCATAGTTGCCCCGCCTGAGTTCGAGTTCCAGTATCTGATCGCGGAAAAACCTCTGTTCTCCCACGGAAGAAATGAGATTGTGGTATGCCTGCAGCGAATCCTCTAATTTTCCGGCCAGGGCAAACAATTCCGCTTTGAAAACCTGGGCGCGGACGGAACCGGGTACAATCTGCTGGATGAGATTGACGTGATGCAATGCCGCCTCGTATTCTCCATATCCGATCTCCACTTCCACCGCCTGGAAGAGACGCAGCGGCGAAACCAGCCCGGCATGGGCGAGCATTTTATCCAGTTCTCTGAAAGCTGTTGCCGGCTTTCCTTTTTTCTTGGCTACCTGAAACCACAAGACAGCCAGTTCGACATCATCCTCCTTCTTCCCTGATAATTCATTGATGATTTCCTGGCAGCGATCGTAATCCCCAAGGCTATACAAAGCCCGGCATTTCACGATGTCGATCTTGGAAAGAAAAACCTCAAGATCTCTGCTCCGGGCAAGCCCCGATATCCGTTTCTGTATTTCCTCAATTTCGACGACAACCTGTTCGAATAGACCTTCGAGCATCAGGATATCAAGATGCAATCGAAAGATATCCCGCCCGGTCTTCTCTGAGCACGCCTTCCAGTTGATCGTTTCAGGTTGCCGAAGTATGACATGGAACCAATCTCTCGCCGATTTGCTGTTCTTTGTCTGCAGTGCCAGAGATGCCAAGCGAAGAGCTGTTGAGACCATCTTCTCGTCGCCGGCCAGGAGTTCCCGAAGCACCTGTTCGGCAAGAAAGTCCTGGCGGGAGGCAAGAAGTGTGTCCGCTTTATGCAGCAGGACCTTCTTCACTGCATCGTTCTGCCCTTGAAACTCCTGGAGCAGCCGATCGTATGCCGGCCAGGTTTGGTCGAACAGGGCATTCGATCTCAGACCATCGAGATAGTCGAGCGTCAGGGCGAAATGGTCTTTCCCCCCCCTCTTTCTACCCCTGTTGTCGTAGAGTTTTCGCAACTCGTCGATCAGGCCCAAACGACCGGCGAGATACAGAGCTTTCGTCCGGATTGCGTCGTTGCCCGGGTTTATTTCAAGTACCTCGGCATAATGGCCTAAGGCCTCGACATCCAACCCGATTTTTTCTGCGGTTGCCGCCCTGAGCATGAGATATTCGAGATTTTCGGCGTACCCCTTTACGATTTTGTCCTGAAAGGTCAACGACGCAGAATAATTACCGATTTTGAAATATGTCCTGGCGATCCGGAAGATGTTTTCATGATCTTCCGGATGGTGTTGATGGAGAACAAGGAGTATCTTCAGCATGTCCTCCAGATTTCCTTTTCTTTCAAGCTTGTCGGCCATCGCAGAATAGATCGCCTCACGGTTCGGCGTTATCTCGACAAGGTCATCCCACAGCATCTGCACCCCGTCTTTTTCGACAATGGAGATAAAATCATCGGCAAGAACTGTGCGGATTTTCTCAATCTGGAAGCCCGTGTCGATATCTTCCGGATGTTTTTCCGCGTATTGCTCCAGATACTGCAGGGCTTTTTCGGGCCGTTTTTCATCATTGAGCAGTATTCTGCCCGCAACCAGCAGCAGCTCGTCGTCCTCGACACCGTTTTCGATCATGAAGAGGATATGGGGAAGGGCTGATCTCGGTTTGCCGATCAGCATATAGTAATCGGCGATCTTTTTATGGAACGGGAGATAGCCGGGTTGCCGCTCCAGGTATCTTTCCCAGATGGCCAGAGCGTCCTGCCTTGCCCCTGATTCCTCAAAGGCGGAGGATGCTCGTACCATGATTTCGTCATCGGTGCTGAACTGGTCGACGAGATCTGAATAGTATTCTCGCGCTTTTTCAAGATACTCAAGATCCTGCGCGATACCGGCGAGGTCCTGCAGGAGCGCCTTGTCTTTAGGGGTCCGCCGATACAGTTGTTCCATCAGCGGGAAAGCTTCCTGTTTTCTTCCCATTCCGATGAGACCTGAAACCAGTCCTTTCAAGGCGGTAACCGAAGATGGTCCGGCGGGATCTGCGTCATAGACCTTGCCGTAACGGTCCACCGCCTTTTTGAATTCTTTCTTTTCCAGTGCAATCTGCCCTGCCAGCAAAAGATAATCCTGGCGATCGCCATCGATTTCCAGCAGATTCTCGACAAGTTCTGCAGCGGACAACCAGTCCTGGATTTCGACCAGGACTTTGCAGTATTCCCAGCGGATCTCTTCAACCTGAGGTTTGCTCTGGAGCAGCTCGGAATACTTCTGCGCGGCTTCCTGATATTCCTTGCGGAAGACATGACTGCGCGCCTCATCCCATTTTTTCTTCCATGCTGGGGGAGGAGCGCCATCGAGAATGACAATGCCTTTCGGCGTATTTGTCATTGCGTGGAGGATCGCCGCGGAATCCGGCAGTAGGCCTGATAAAACAAGGCAGGCTGAGAAAACCGAGAACCGGAGCCGTCGTGATCGACACAGAATCATAGTTGTTGCTTCAACCGGCTGGGTGATGATGACAGCATTGGCGGGAGAGGTGGTTCAGCAGGATGAATCTGCAGCTATCTCCCTTGTTCAGCTACTTTTTTGCAAAAAATCCGGCGATGGTGGAGACGACGTACTCCTGCATCTCCGTAGTCAGTTCCGGATAAATGGGTAATGCCAGAGTCTGGGCGGCGGCCTTTTCAGCTTCAGGAAGCGAAATTCCATGATAATCGGGGCCGAGGCATTTTTGCTGGTGCAGTGCGACCGGATAGTATATTTCGCAGCCGATATCGTTGGCAAGCAGCCAGTCCCTCAAGGCATCCCGATCACTCACCCGTATCACATACTGATTGTAGATATGGTAATGACTGGCAGCGGAAGTCGAATCAAGTGACCTGTACACAGCGGTCGGCGGCTCGACATGGCCCTGCTCGACCAGACCGGCCTGATGAAAAAGCCGGTCATATCTTTGAGCATTGTCAACGCGTTTCGCATGCCATCCGTCGAGATACGGCAGCTTGACCCGCAGAGCCGCTGCCTGGATGGGGTCAAGTCGGAAGTTCCCGCCAACCAGAGAATGATAATACTTGGGGTGGGCTCCATGGTTGCGCAGCAGGTTTACCCTCTGCGCAAACTCGTGGTCCTTGCTGACAACCATGCCGCCATCGCCTATTCCACCGAGATTCTTACTGGGGAAAAAAGAAAAGCAGCCGCAAAGCCCCATGGAACCGGCCCGGAGGTTCTTCATCCCTTGTGCCGTTGCAAGTGGATATTCAGCCCCGATAGCCTGTGCGGCGTCTTCGATCACCGGCAGTTGGAACTGTTCCGCGATCGCCATAATGGCTTTCATGTCGGCGCACTGTCCGTACAGATGCACGGGGATAATGGCCCTGATCCGCCGGTCTTCGTCCGCTTCAAGGACCTCGATCATCTTCTTCGGATCGATATTGTAGGTGACGGGGTCAATATCGGCGAAGACCGGCCGCGCCCCTACCCGCAATACCACGCCCATGGTCGCGAAGAACGAGTACGGGGTCGTCAGGACCTTGTCACCGTTGCCTATGCCGAGGGCCATCAGGGAGGCCAGAAGCGCATCGGTCCCGGATGATACGCCGATGCCATGCGCAACGCCGGAGTATTCCGCCACTTCCTTTTCGAGGGCTTCGACCTCCGGCCCCTGGATATACCTGGTCGATTCCAGGACCCTGATGACGGCAGTGGTCAGTTCATCCTTGAGATACGCCAGCTGCGCCTGCAGATCGAGCAAAGGTACTTTCATGAGATATCGGTTATGAAGAAAAGAAAGATTGAAATAAAACAGAAAAACAGAAGGTTAATCCCTGGAGTTGGAGTGAATGGTGATTTTCTCGCCATCAAAGAAATCAACAATGTCCGGCATCTCCTCTTCAAGGTACTTCCGCATCTTCTTCAGCAGGTTGACCTCGATCTGGCGCACCCTCTCGCGGGAGATGACAAACATGTCTGCGATATTCTGCAGGGTCATCGGCTCATCGGTCAGCAGTCTCCGTTCAAGGATCATCCTTTCCTTGTCGTTCAGCTTTCCCTTCAACTTCTCCAGCAACTCGTTCAGCCGCAGCCGCATTTCCTTGCCGGCCACCATGGATTCAATCCCAGGGCCGTTACTGGGAATGAAGTTCTTCTGCTCATCGTCGGAATCGGAGCGGACAGGGCTTTCCAGCGAAACATCCCAGTTGTCCATACGCTGGGTCATCTCGACAACTTCCCGCTCCTTGACGTTGAGTCGGTCGGCCAAAAGCTTGGTTTCTACAGAAAATCCCTGTGATTCAAGCAGCTTTCGTTCCTTGTTGAGACTGAAGAAGAGCTTGCGCTGAGCCTGCGTCGTGCCGATCTTGACCAGCCGCCAGTTGTCCATGATGAACTTGAGGACATAGGCACGAATCCAGTAAGCGGCGTAATAGGAGAACTTGACCCCGCGATAGGGGTCGAACTTCTTGGTGGCCTGCACCAGGCCGACATTGCCTTCCTGAATCAGGTCCATGAAATTCTGCATCCAGTATTTCTGGAAATCCATGGCAACCTTGACGACAAGGCGAAGATTGGCTGAGACAAGGCGATAGGCTGCCTCCTGGTCGCCTGTTTCCCTGAACCGGGTCGCCAGCTCGTCTGTTTCTTCCCGTGACAGCAGCTCATACTGACTGATCTCCTGCAGATACCTGTGCAGGGCGGGATTGCTGAGGACCGGCAGATTCTCATCTTCCGATATGGTTACCAACGGCTGGTCGAGTATTTCTTCCTCGAAATATTCTTCTTCCAGATCGGCATCCACTTCGATCTCATCTTTATTCATTCCCCTCGGTCTCCGGGTTGGACTATAGTTGTTTTCATAAGGATGCAAATTCTACTTCACATCAATGAAAGTGCAATCGCAAAGTTACAGACTCAGGGAGGCATTTGCCCGTCATTGCACGACTATTCTATGATATCACAGTCTTCACGGGCTGGAAAATTGTATTTAATTTGCCTCTGATTTATGATACATATCATGTTCCTCCGCTCCAAGTCCTGTGAACCGATTATTCTCGCCCGAATCTCAACTCCTTCTCCAATAAATGAAACATATACGTAACTTCAGCATAATAGCCCATATTGACCATGGGAAGTCCACCCTGGCCGACCGGATGATCCAGAAATGCAACCTCATTACCGATCGTGAATTCAAGGACCAGTTTCTCGACAGTATGGATATCGAGCGCGAACGGGGTATCACCATCAAAAGTCAGGCGATCTGTCTTCCCTATACAGCCAGCGACGGCCAGACCTACTCTCTCAACCTGGTCGACACCCCCGGTCATGTCGATTTCAGCTACGAGGTCTCGAGAGCCCTGACATCCTGCGAAGGGGCCTTGCTGCTGATCGATGCGGCCCAGGGGGTCGAAGCACAGACCCTGGCCAACCTCTACCTGGCAATGGAGAACGACCTCGAGATCATCCCGGTGATCAACAAGATCGACCTGCCTTCCGCCGAACCTGAAAAGGTTGCCCTGCAGATCGAGGAAGACCTGGGGCTCGACAGCTCGCTCATCCGGTACTGTTCCGCCAAAAGCGGCCAGGGAGTCGAGGAGATCCTCGAAACCATCGTCAAGCACCTGCCCCCTCCCCAGGGCGACCCGGACAAAGAACTGCAGGCGCTGATATTCGACGCCTCATACGACGCCTTCCGCGGCACCATCATCTCGGTCCGCATCGTCAACGGCACTGTCAAAGCGGGAGATTACATCACCTTCATGTCGAACGGCACGGAATACAGGGTCGAGGAAGTCGGCCTCTTCCGTATCCGTCGCGAACCGCAGAAACAGCTTTCCGCCGGTCAGGTCGGCTACATCCTCGCCGGCGTCAAGACCGTCAGGGACACGAGACCTGGCGACACCATCACCCTACGCGACCGGCCGTGCGCAAACCCGCTGCCAGGTTTCAAGGAAGTCCAGCAGGTCGTCTTCTCCTCGCTCTACCCGATCAGCACCGATGATTACGAGGATCTGGCCGCAGCCCTTGAAAAGCTGCAGCTCAACGATGCCGCCCTCAGCTTCCAGAAAGACTCTTCCGCCGCCCTCGGCTTCGGCTTCCGCTGTGGCTTCCTTGGCCTCCTCCACCTCGAAGTGGTCCAGGAACGCCTGGAACGCGAATTCGATGTCTCGCTGATCCTCACCGTTCCGTCGGTCAAATATATCTTCTATCTCTCCGATGGCACGACCAGGGATGTCGACAATCCGGCCCACTTCCCTGACCCCGCCAAGATCCAGCGGGTGGAAGAGCCGTATATCCGGGCGACCATCCTGATCCCCGAGCGGTACATGGGTTCGGTGATGACCTTGTGCATGGAGCGGCGCGGTGAGAACACCAGCTACCACTACCCGATGCCCGGCAGGATCGAATTTACCTGCGAACTGCCGCTGGCCGAGGTGATCTATGATTTCTACGACCGCCTGAAATCCATTACCCAGGGCTACGGTTCCTTCGATTACGAGATGCTCGATTACCGCCCCAGCGACCTGGTCAAGCTCGACATCCTCGTCAACGGCGAAGTGGTCGACGCCCTGTCGCAGCTGGTCCATCGCAGCAATGCCCGGGCAAGAGGTCTGCACGCCTGCGAGATGCTGAAGGAGGAGATTCCCCGCCAGATGTTCAAGATCGCCATCCAGGCGGCGATCGGCGGCAACATCATCGCCCGGACCAACGTCTCGGCCCTGCGCAAGGACGTGACGGCGAAGTGTTATGGCGGCGATATCACCCGGAAGAGAAAACTGCTGGAAAAACAGAAAGAAGGCAAAAAACGGATGAAGACGGTGGGCAATGTCGATATCCCGCAGACCGCCTTCCTGGCAGTACTGCGCTCCGAACAGAAATAGAACGGGGGAAAATCGCGATGCGGAAGAGCAGGACACGAGAGGATGTCGCCACCCTGACCGACATCCCGAATGTCGGCCCGGCCACCGCCCGGGACCTCCGGCGGCTTGGAATCGAAGAGCCGGAACAGTTGCGCGGCCGGGATCCGTTTCAGCTCTACGACAGTCTCTGCAGCCTCACCGGCAGGCGCCATGATCCCTGCGTCATCGATGTCTTCATAGCCGCCGTCAGGTTCATCGAAGGGGCTCCCGCCAGACCCTGGTGGGAATATACGGCGGAACGCAAGGCGATCGTGTCTGGAAAAAAATCATAGGTTCCCAGTTCCCTCGCGATTTTCCCGCATCCCATACAGCGCCTGGCCTCAGGCGCTCCCTCCATCCTCAGCCCGGCCGCTCCTGCTCTGCAGAGCAAGCCCCGCAACGATGAAGACCAGCCCGACGAAGGTTGACGGGAGAATCTCCTCGCCCACAAGGAAGTGGATGAAAACGAGAGAGAGGAAGGGACAGATGAAGATCAGGTTGGCGATCCTGGCGGTATCGGTCGACAGTTTCATTGCCTTGAGCCAGAAGATATACGCAATCCCCATCTCGAAAAAGCCGATATACGCCGCACCGAACAGTCCTGCCGGCTCGGGCTTCCTGAACCCGTGGACCAGCAGCACGTAGCCGGCGATACAGGGCAAGGCGCAGCAGAAGTTCAGCAAGAGACCGATAATCGGTTCGCGGTTGTCCCTGGTGCTGAAGATCCAGTAGAGGGCCCAGATCAGCGTGGAAAACAGGGCCAGGCCAACGCCGGCGGGGCTGTCGAACTCCATCGCCAGCAGGTCGCCGCGGGTCGAGATGACCAGGACCCCGATGTAGCTGACACAGATGGCGAGGATCTGCATCCTGCCGATCTTCTGTTTCAGCAGCGGAATCGACAATAGCGTCAGGGTGATAGCCCAGGTATGGTTGATCGGCTGAGCCTGCTGAGCCGGGAGCAGATCGTAGGCCTTGAACAGCACCAGATAATAGAGAAAGGGGTTGAGCAGGCCCAGACGACAGGAAATCAGCCACTGCCGGCGATCTATCTCCACAAGTTCCCGGCCCCGACCCTGCGCCAGGATGACGGCCAGCAGAACGCCACAGGAAACGACGGTGGCATAGAGGAGCAATTCCGCCGGCTGCAGATAGCGCAGCGACAGCTTGAAGGCACTGGCGACGGTCGACCACAGGGCAACCGTCGCCAGTGCATAGGCATAGGCCTTTTGCTGGTTCCCGATTGCCATCAGCGTTCTCTCCGTTCAGGCAGGATCAGCAGCAGCAACGCCGAGAGGATTAGCAGCAGGCCAATGGCGGAGACGAAGGCCAGCCTCTCCCCGACCACGACTATTCCCAGGATCGCAGCGGTCAGCGGTTCTGCCAGCGAAAGGGTCATGGCCGTCGAGGCGGCAACCGTTTTCAAACCGCTCGCGAAGAGCCAGTAGGAAAGTGCGGTGGCAAGGATGCCAAGGTGGAGCATCAACAGCCAGCCGTTCATCCGCCCGAGCCAGCTGAGATCCGCCCCAAGCAGCAGCGGCGAAAGGAATACGGCGCCAAGGCAGAAGATTACGGCCGTGACATCCTCCGGCGACCTGCCTGGCAGCAGCATCTTGATGGCGAGGGCATAGGACGCGTAGGAAAAGCCGGCCCCAAGGGCAAGGATGACACCCGTCATGTCGACGCGTACGTCTCCTGAGTGAAGCAGGAGCAGCAGGCACCCGAGCACGGCGATGCCGGTGGAGAAATACCAGCGCCGTGCGGGCAGGCGCTTTCTGAAGAAATATTCGAGCACCCCGGCAAAAACGGGGGCGGAGCCGATTCCGACGATCGTCCCCACGGCGACGCCGGTCTTCAGCACCGCCCAGAAGAAGGTCACCTGATAGAGGGCAACAAAGGCTCCTGCGGACAGAGTCAGCAGTGGCGGCCAGGAATGCTCCCGCAGCCCGCCGCGCAGATAGGCGGAAAGAGCGAGAGAACCGCCACCGAGAACAAGACGCAGAGCGCCGATAACTGGCGGCGAACTCTCCGCCGGGGCCAGGGCCTGCGACGTCCCTGTCGTTCCCCAGAGCACCGCTGCGGCAAGGATGAGCCAGGCCCCCCTGTCCTTCACCCATCGCGATGCATTCATCGATTCACGCTCTGCATGTTCACTCCTTCTCTCTCCCGCTGCCTGCGACCGGTTCGCGCCAGGTCGCTGAGCTGTTAACAACAGGAATTACAAAATAATTCTCAGGATAGGTAGCACAGCCGGCACCAGGATTCAACAGAGGATTTGCGCTTTGCGGAGGTGCTGGTCGGATTCCCGGTTTTTCTTCGTCCCTTTTGCCCAACCGTGAACTTCTATGGTAGGATAGCCGAAGAAAGGACATCATCAACTCCCTCCCGAGCGCTGCCAACCATGTCCGGTGATCCGCCAGCAACGGCACAATATCTGTCGCTCCCCGCCGACGCGGTCCTGGCGAAGCTGGAAACCCGCAATACCGGGCTGAGCGACGGCGAAGCGGCTGACCGGCTCAAGGCGTATGGCCCCAACGAACTCCTGAACAGCCAGCGTTCCTCCATCTGCAAACTGCTGGCTGAACAGCTCAAGAACAGCCTCATCCTGATCCTGCTCGCGGCAACACTGGTTTCAGCCTTCGCAGGCCATGCAGTCGAGGCGACCGCCATCGTCATCATCGTCAGCTTTGCAGTTCTGTTCGGATTCATTCAGGATTACCGCGCGGAACGGGCCATCGACTCCTTGCGCCGGATGGCAGCCCCACTGGCCACCGTCATCCGGAATGGCTCGGCCGCCACTCTGCCGGCTCGGGATCTTGTGCCTGGAGACATCCTCCTTCTCCTCGCCGGAAACCAGATCCCCGGTGATGCCAGACTGCTGGAGGCGATCCACCTGCAGACCCAGGAGGCATCTCTTACCGGAGAATCAGAACCGGTGGAGAAACACTGCAACCCTCTCCCCGGAGCTGATCTTCCCACGGCCGACTGGAAGAACATGGTCTTCGCCGGGACCAGCGTGTCACGTGGCCGCGGCCGGGCGATAGTCGTTGCTACCGGCATTCACACCGAATTCGGCAAGATCGCCAGGATGCTCCAGACGGTCGAGTCAGGCCGCACTCCCCTTCAGATCAGCCTGGACAAGCTCGGACGGACGCTGACCAATTCCGCCCTGGTCATCATCGCCGGCATCGTCGCGCTCGGCCTCTTACGCAACCAGCCCTTCCTCGAAATCCTTGTATTTGGCATCGCCCTCGCCGTGGCCGTGGTCCCTGAGGCCCTGCCGGCTGTCGTCACGATCTCACTGGCCATCGGGGTCCAGCGGCTGGTGAGAAAAAACTCGCTCATGCGTCGCCTCGCAGCCGTTGAAACCCTTGGCAGCACCTCGGTGATCTGTTCCGACAAGACGGGAACCCTGACCCGTGACGAGATGACCGTCCGGGCCCTGCTGGTAGCGGGAAAAGAAGTCGGGATCACCGGTACCGGCTATCGCCCTGCCGGCTGCTTCACGATAGACGACAAGGCGATCGACCTCTGCCGTCCTGATGACAATCCCGCCATTCCTTTGATCCTGCAGCTGCTGCAGGCCGGCACACTGGTGAGTGATGCAGCCCTCGAGGAGTCAGGTGGAGAGTGGCAGGTCAGGGGCGACCCCACCGAAGGGGCGATCGTGGTAGCCGCTGCCAAGGCTGGCCTGGCCAGGGAAGACTTGACAGACCGCTTCCCGCGGATAGGCGAGATTCCGTTCTCCCCGGAATCGAAGAGAATGACGAGCCTGCATCGCACGGCTAAAGGGTTGGTCGCGTACACCAAGGGAGCGCCGGAAGTTATCCTGCCGTCCTGTACGCGGCTGTCGATGCCCGAGGGCGAGATGGAGCTCGACGATGCGGAAAGAAGGCGGATCTCCGGAAAGGCCCAGGTCATGGCGGCAAAGGCGATGCGGGTACTGGCGGTCGCCATGCGCCGTCAGGCGTCACGGGAAATCGTCGAGGATGGGCTTGTCTTTCTTGGCCTGGTCGGCATGATCGATCCACCCCGTCCGGAAGCACGGGCAGCCGTGGAGACGGCGGCTGCTGCCGGCATCCGGGTCATCATGGTCACCGGCGATCACCCCCAGACCGCCAGGGCAATCGCCGGGGAACTCGGTATCGCCGATTCGGACAATATCGTCACCGGCAGGCAACTGGCTGCGATGGACGACAACGATCTGGCAACGGTCATTGATTCCACAGGGATCTTTGCCCGGGTCGAACCTGAACACAAGCTGCGGATCGTCAGCGCACTGCAGGGAAAGGGCCACGTTGTCGCGATGACCGGTGATGGCGTCAATGACGCACCGGCCCTGAAAAAGGCCGATATCGGCGTCGCGATGGGGATCACCGGCACCGATGTGGCGAAGGACGCGGCTGCCATGACCCTGCTTGACGACAATTTCTCGTCGATCGTCGCCGCGGTGGCGGAGGGACGGGGGATTTTCGCCAATATCAAGAAATATCTGGCCTTCGTCCTGTCCTGCAATATCGGCGAGATCGGCCTGATGGCCTTTGTCGCCCTTCTCGGCATGCCGCTGCCTCTCACCTCCGTCCAGATACTGTATGTCAACCTGGCCACTGATGGTCTGATCGCCCTGGCCTTGGCCGTTGATCCCTATGAACCGGACCTGATGCAGCTGCAGCCGCGCAATCCTCGCTCAGGGATCCTATCCCGGCCTGTGCTGAACCTGATGCTGGTCGGCGGAGCCTGGTCGACAGCCGTCAATCTGGCCATTTTCACCTGGATGCTCCAGTCGGGCAGGTCAGTCGCCGAGGCGATGACGGTCACGTTCGTCTCCCTTGTCCTGATTCAGTTCTTCAAGGCCTTCAATTTCAGATCATACCGGTTGTCCGTACTGTTCCGGCCATTCGCCAACCGCTGGCTGAACCTCGCCGTACTCTGGGAGATGGTCCTCCTGCTGCTGGTTGTCTACCTCCCCTTCCTGCAACGCCCCTTCGGCACGGTGGCGCTGTCAGCGTCCGACTGGCTCGTCATCGTCGCCGCCTCGCTGACGGTGGTTCCTGTCCTGGAACTGGTAAAATGGCAGATCCGGCGGGGAAAGCTGGGAGAACTCGTCTGATTCTTCCCCTTGCCGAGGTATACCGGCAGGCTCGAAAATGAGGGGGATGCCGCAGCAACCACCTATGACCAAGCAGGCTCAGTTCCTAGTCGTCATCGCCAACCGGATGCCGAGACCGACAAAGAGACAGGCGGCTATCGCCTTGCATAGCCTGCTAAAAATGGTCGATTGTCTGAATCTTGAGGCGATTTGGGAGGTCAGCAGCGCGAATACGATGTTGACGACGGTGCCGTTGACATCGAACAGCACCCCGAGGAACAGAAATGACAGAGAGGGATACGGCGAGGACGGAGAAACGAATTGCGGCAGCAGGGCCATGAAAAACAGAGCGACCTTCGGGTTCAGCGCGTTGACCAGTATCGCCTGGCGAAAGATCCTGGCCATCGGCAGGGGGACGGTCTCCTCCGTCGCATCCGGTTCGCTCGTGCGGAGGGAGAAAAGCGTCATCAACCCGAGATACACCAGATACGCTGCACCCGCAAACTTCACCAGGGAGAACGCAAACGCCGAGGTCGCCAGCACAACCGACAGCCCGAAGGTGGCAAACAGGATATGAATGAGGCAGCCGGCACCTATCCCCACGGCTGCGACAACCCCGGCCTTTGATCCCTGCGCGGCGCTTCGGCCGGCGATGAAGAGCATGTCGGCCCCGGGTGTGATATTCAGGAGAAGACCTGCGGCAACAAACACTCCGAGGTTTTCCGTACCAAGAAAAGTCATCGTCATCCTCCGCTCGGCCTGACCTTCCAGCCTCGCCGGTGCATTTCCGCAAGCAGCAGTTGACGGTGATCTCCCTGGATTTCGATCCTGCCGTCCTTCACCGTCCCGCCGGAACCGCAGATTTTTTTCAGGTCCCGGGCCAACGCCACAAAGCCGGCTTGATCGAGAGGGAGTCCGGTGATAACCGTCATCCCCGCTCCCTTGCGGCCTCTCGTCTCACGGCCGATCCTCACGATACCGTCGCCCGGTAAAGCGTTCTGTCGCTGGCGGCAGGCGCATGCTGCCATCGGGTTGCCGCATCCCGGGCATATCCTCCCGTGTTCAGTCGAGTAGACCAACGGGTTCAAAGCAGATTTCTTCATTCTCAGCACCTCAGCCGGCGGTCCCGTTCCGTCAGACGCTTGGTCGTCAGACGCACGGATTTCTCACACTTCATAATTGATCCTGCGTCTGTAGCTGGGGGCATGGATATCGACAATCTGCACGGTTATACTGCTCTGCAGCTCTTCGAGGGTCCGATGAAAATGGCTGGCAAGAATTTTCAGGCAGTTCTCGGAAACACTCTGCTTCAAATTGTCGCTTCTCCCTGCCAGGATCTGGATTGTCAGCGAGATAAAGGCCTGCTCGGGACTGCCGTTGCCGACGCAGTAATTCGTCAGCCTGACCGCCCGGCTCTTGATATCGGGGCTGTACCATTCGCTGGTGGCGATCAGCACCCCGTGAATATCCCGATACAGATCTCCCCAACGCGGTTCTTCTATAATATTGTCAGTATATTCGATAATAAGGTGAGGCATGGCGCTCCTGCTGGCGGTATCACTTCAGCTTCTCAGCTGCCCGAATCGGGACGTCCCGTGCCGGTGAGTTCGAGTCGGCCTCCCGATCGCCAGCGAATGGTTCCTTCACGAAATTCCTCTGGTCCGCCATTCTCTTCCATGGTATAGAATGGCCATTTGCACCAGATACTACAACTATTGGTGTATTCGCAAGCTTTGTCCCATTGATTCCGGTCATTCATGGATTTTTCCAGGCTGAAAAATTCTCTCATCCTCCTGTTTGCGATCATCACGGCAGGCACCGGAAGTTATGTCTTTCTCGAAGGCATGACTCCGTTCGAGGCCTTCTACATGACGATGATCACCATCAGTACCGTCGGTTTTTCCGAGATCAAACCACTCACCGATATCGGTCGTTTCGTCACCGTCATCATCATCATATCCGGATTGTGTGTGCTCACCTATACCCTCGGACAGGTCGCACAGGTGTTTATCGAGGGGGAACTGCGCAAACTGCTGGGGAGAAGGAAATTGGAAAAGAATATCGCTCGGCTTCGAGATCACTACATCATCTGCGGCTACGGCAGAATCGGCAGCACCATCGCCCACGAACTGATCAAACAAGGCATCCCCCTGGTTGTCATCGAACAGAATCCCCAGCAGATCGAAATCCTGGAGGCCGAGCAGATACTCTATATCAATATGGATGCAACCGAGGAGGACGCTCTGGAAAAAGCCGGCCTTCGCTATGCGAAAGGACTGGTCACCACGGTCACCTCGGATTCCAACAACGTCTTTATCTCACTGACGGCCAAAGGCTTGCGTCCGGACCTGTTTATTTTGGCCCGCGCCTCCGACCCGAAGAACGAGAACAAGCTCCTCCGGGCCGGCGCTTCACGCGTAGTCTGCCCCTACCTGATGGGAGGCCGGCGAATGGCTGAGATCCTGAGAAAGCCGACAGTCGTCGATTTCATCGACCAGACCATGGTTGATGATACACTCGGTCTGGGAATGGAAGAGGCTATCATCTCCCCGACCTCCAAGCTGGTCGGCAAAAACCTGATCAGCAGCAATCTCCGGTCGGATTTCGGCGTCATCGTCGTGGCGATTAAAAAGGCCAGCAGCAGGATGATATTCAACCCGCTTCCCTCTGAAATGCTTGACGCCGGTGACGTCATCGTCGTGATCGGCAAGAAGGACAGCCTGGCGAAAATGAACGATGTCCTGCACTGACCATTGCACCCTGCCGGACGGTTTGAGTTGACTGCCACAACCGTAAATCTGTCCAGGATTGTCCGACCCGGACACTGGCGCGGCGAGGAATTCTTGTCCGCACCCGGATGCTGACGACAATCTGATAGGATCCATCACTGCGGGGCTTTGATGGCGACCCCCATCACGAGTAGAAGCCGGCATCTCAACCGAATATCCGGATCGACCTTGTCAGGCCGGTCGCTCCGGACTCTTCATTCTCGGCCCTCCGACAGAAATTACCATTTCCTTCTTCACTTCTTCGTTTTATATTCCCAATCGCGTCTCTTGCCCAACATTCCGTGATTCATATGCCACTCCGTATGTAATCCGACAAACTCTTTCATTTCCAGGATCTTCAGGAAACCGACACACCAGGATCACTGGATGCCATCACATCAGGACCGATCATGCCGCACACCACATCCATGAAAGAAGCCTCCGTTTTGCTGCCAGAGTTCCGCGTGCCTGAACTGCCGCAATGGCCCGTCCTGTCAAAGCAGGAAGAGAAGGCGCTGAAGGATGAGATCCGGGAGATGCTCAAGCGCAAGAATGCCGTCCTGGTCGCGCATTATTACACTGACGGAGCCCTGCAGGACCTCGCCGAAGAGACAGGGGGATGCGTGGCCGATTCACTGGAGATGGCCCGTTTCGGCAGCGAACACCCCGCAACCACACTGGTGGTCGCAGGTGTCCGGTTCATGGGAGAAACCGCGAAAATCCTCAGCAATGAGAAACGGGTCCTGATGCCGGATCTGAACGCGACCTGCTCGCTCGACGAGAGCTGCCCCGCAGAACTCTTTTCAGCCTACTGTGACGAGCACCCTGACTACACCGTCGTGGTATATGCCAACACCAGCGCCGCAGTCAAGGCGAGATCCGACTGGGTGGTGACCTCGGGTATCGCCCTGCCCATCGTTCGTCACCTGGCGGATGCGGGGGAAAAGGTGCTCTGGGCGCCGGATCGCCACCTCGGACAATATGTCCAGAGACTCACCGGGGCGGAAATGATCTACTGGCCGGGGGCCTGTGTCATCCATGAACGTTTCCGCGCCGAGGCGCTCGCTCAGCTGCATTCCCGTCATCCCGAAGCAGCCATCCTGGTTCACCCGGAATCCCCTGCCGATGTGGTCGCAATGGCCGATGTGGTCGGCTCGACCACGGCGCTGATCAACGCAGTCGTCACCATGCCGAACAGCGAATTCATTGTCGCAACCGATGCCGGAATCCTCCACAAGATGCGCAAACTCGCGCCAGGCAAGACTCTGCTTGAGGCCCCGACGGCCGGAGAGGGGGCGACCTGCCGGAGTTGCGCCCGCTGTCCGTGGATGGGCATGAACTCGCTGGTGAACCTGGCGGAGGTGTTACGGTCCGGGAAAAACGAGGTCTTCGTTTCGGCGGAACTGGCAAGAAAGGCAGCCATACCGATCAGAAGGATGCTCGATTTCGCCAGATCGCTGCGCCCGTGAAGGCTTTTCGGGTATCGATCTATTCCATTCCTGCCCGGCAGGCAACCTTGCGACAGGATTTGCTGCATCAGCTATCATCTGGATTCTCGCCTGGACGAAGATGGCAGGAAATACACACCGTCACTCCCGCGAAGGAGTGAGCCCAGAAATTCAGCGGCTGAGTTTCATGTATCAGCACGTTTCTTTTTTATCATCAGGGCTCTGCAAATCTGTTCGGCAATCTCGCCCTGGCTGCTGCCCATGACGTCGATTTCGACATCCGCAACCCTGCGGTAGAGCGGTACCCTCTCGGTATGCAACCTCCTCGCTTTGTCAATGTCCTTAAGCAGCGGTCGTTTTTCTATTTTTCTCGCGGCATTGTCGCTCGCCGTCAAGCGTTCATAGATCGCGTCGAACTCGGCGTGAAGGTAGACGATTTTGCCGATTTTCCTGAGATTTGCTACCTTGTAAAAACCCCCGCCGGTCGAAATGATGGTCTCCTTCACCGAATCTTCCAGCCACTTGGCAGTTCGTCGCTCCAGTTTCCTGAACCACTCCTCGCCATGCACTTCGAAAATCTTCCTGATCCGCATGTTGGCAAGGCTTTCGATCAGGTCGTCACAGTCAACCGCGTACATTCCGGTCATTTCAGCAAGCTTCCTTGCCGTTGAGCCCTTGCCGACACCCATGAATCCGATCAGGACAATGTTCTTTTTCATATGAACCCGTTCATGTATTGAGCCCGCACTCACTCCCCTCTCCGGGAATTGCCACTTGCAGGCAATGCTATCCAGGCAAACGCTTGACTGCCTTCTGCAGCACCTTGGCGAACGGTACTCCGCTGCTCAATCGGTATCCGCATCCGGCCGGGAGGCTGCCGCCGCAGAACACCAGGGATGTATCCGGAAATTTCCGGCAGATCGACAGCCTGTTCCCGTAATCCCGGCAAAGTCCTTCCTCCGTACACCAGCTGCAGGAAAAGAGGAGAAAACCCTGGGTATCGGTGCCGATGATGGCAAAGCGGTCGTATTCAGGATATTCGCGTACAATATCATTGAACGCCTCAGGTGTCCGCACCCATCCCCCGCCTGCCTCCAGGTTTATCCTGCGGCAGCAGGCACCGCAATTCCTGCATGTTCCGGAGAGCAGGATTTCGCGTCCGGTGATACGCAGCCAACTATACCTGATGATGCCGGTGAGGGAAAATTTATTCAGCCATGTGAATGCCGAGTATAAGTAATTCTTAACCATCAGTGTTTTTGATTGTCGGCTCACTTTTTCCGCGCTACATTTGCAGTCAGTGCATTAAGCACTCTCAAATCAATACGATACAGCATTGGAGACAGTATGTGGAAGTCCAAGGATGTCTACTATATTTCCGGTAATACAGGCATTCTTGCCAAAGATATGGGCAAGGCCCTGCTCTGCCAGTTCCCGGAGATCAGCTTCAACGAGGAACTCATCCCCTTCATCCGCAGCGAGAGCCAGGCCAGAAGGGCGCTCGAGAAGATCCTGAGCCAGTCGCCGGGGCGCTATCCACTGGTATTTTCCACCCTGCTCAGCACCAAACTCAACCAGATATTCGACACACCCGAGGTCGAATTCCTCAATATCTGCGACCATTTTCTGGTCAAGCTGGAAGAACTGCTCGAGGCCAGGGCAATCCGTGAACCCGGCACTTCCAGGCATCTCGACGACAATACCATGACCAGACGGGTCAATGCCATCCACTATTCGATTGCCCATGACGATGGCACCGGCACCAAGGATTACGATGAAGCCGATCTGATCGTAGTTGGGGTGTCCCGTTCCGGCAAGACTCCGGTTTCGGTCTTTCTTGCCACCCAGATGGGGCTGAAAACGGCCAACTACCCACTGGTTCAGGACGACCTGACATCGATCCGGCTGCCGCCGGAGATCATCCGCAACAAAAAACGCGTCGTCGGCCTCTCCACCACCCCTCAGATGCTGCATTCCTTCCGCGAGAAGCGTTATCCCGGCAGCACGTACGCCAATCTTGCCACCTGCGAACAGGAACTGAAGCAGTCCGATCAGATTTTTCTCAAATACCAAATCCCGGTGGTCTTCTCCGATGGTCGATCGATTGAAGAGACGGCCACCCAGGTCGCCCAGGAACTGGATCTGAAGCGCCAGCCCGGCTTTTGATCAGCAATTTCGGTGATGAAACCAGAGTACGTGAAACCACCCGATGGGCTTCCCTGCCCCTGCGGCAGCGGCGCGCTCTACTCACTGTGCTGCGAACCGCTTGTCACGGGACGGGCTGATGCGGGAACGGCCCTCGCCCTGATGCGCTCGCGTTATACCGCGTATGTCCTTGGCGAAAAGGCATATCTCCTGGCAACCTGGGCTCCGGAAACGTGTCCTGAGGACGTTGAATTCGGCGATCCTGCACCCCGGTGGCTGGGATTGCGGATACACAGCAGCAGAAACGGTAATACGGGTGACGATGAAGGATACGTCGACTTCTCAGCAACGTATCTGCTTGATGACAGTTGCTGGACCCTGCGGGAAACAAGCCGTTTTCTGCGGCAGGCAGGAAGATGGTATTATCAGAACGGAGAAAGCAGGACAGTACGAACCAAAATGCAGAGGAACACGCACTGTCCCTGCGGCTCAGGACGTAAATTCAAGCGCTGCTGCGGCAGATAGACACAGTCAGCTCACTGCCGGCAGGCCTGGATTTCTTGTTTTCCGGGCTCTTCCGATCTCGATTTGATCATCACGGCCGCCCGGTCCCAGATCATATCGGCCACCTGCTCCTTATCGGCCAACGGCAGCTGCTCTGCCCCGTGACGGTCGAGCAGCAGGATCTGGTTGGTGTCGGCGGCAAATCCGGTCGTTTCGGAAGTGATGCTGTTGACGGCAATCAGGTCAAGATTCTTCTTCTCAAGCTTGCGACGCCCCTCGCCTTCCAGATTGGCGCTTTCAGCGGCGAAGCCGACCAGCAGCTGCCCCTTTTTCTTGCTTTTGCCAAGTTCTGCGAGGATGTCGGGATTCTCGGCGAGCTCAACCGAGCGAGGTGCCGTTTCTTTCTTGACCTTTTCGGCTTGCTCAAAGGCTGGTCTGAAATCGGAAACAGCGGCTGACTTGACAATGATTGTCGCCCAATCAGATCTGCCAAGCGTCGCTTCCCGCATCTCCCTTGCCGTGGTCACGAACTTGCAGTCAATGCCTGGAGGCACGGGAAGCGATACTGGCCCGCTGACCAGCTGAACCTGCGCTCCCCGGCGGAATGCCGTCCTGGCAAGGGCGTAGCCCATCTTGCCGGAAGACCGGTTGCTGAGGAAGCGTGCAGGGTCGAGCGCCTCCCGGGTCGGCCCGGCAGTGACCACAACCCTCTCGCCGAGGAGATCCTGGGGTGTCAGAGCCCTGAGCAGATATTCTGACACCTCCTCCCATTCGGGCAAACGCCCTGTCCCCTCTTCCCTGCAGGCCATCATCCCCTCACCCGGCGTCAGGACCTGGTACCCGAATTTCTTCAGCCTGCCGATGTTCTCCTGGGTCGCCGGATGCAGATACATCCGGCTGTTCATCGCAGGGCAGATGATGATCGGTACCCGGGCGGCAAGGACTGCCGTCGACAGCAGATCATCGGCAAGGCCGTTGGCCAGGCGGGCAATGGTGGCCGCTGTCGCAGGGGCGATGAGGACAAGGTCGGCGTCACGACCAAGCGCAATATGATCCATGCGCTCCTCGCCACCGGGATCGAACAGCTCCCTGTGTACCTGATTGCCGGACAGGGCGGCAAAGGTCAACGGTGTCACGAACCGGCAGGCAGATTCGGTCATGACGACAGAAACCTGCGCTTCCGCTTTGGCCAGCGTGCTGACCCAGCCAGCCACTTTGAACGCGGCGATGCTGCCGGTAACCCCGACGAGCACCTTCTTTCCGGCGAATCCTGTTCTCATTTTCACACCTTCCGGCAATCAGGCTGGGAAAAAGAAAAAGCATACCAGAGGCTGGCATGCTTTTTCACCATGGAGAAGTCTGCTGACCCGTTTAGTCCCTGCTGCCGCCGAAGAACCTGAGTAGCATCAGGAAAAGGTTGATGAAGTCAAGATAAAGGGCCAGGGCGCCAAGAATCGAGCCTTTCTTTACCGCGGCCTCGCCCTGCTCCAGTATCCCCTCCTCGCCCATCCTCTTGATCTTCTGGACATCATATGCCGTCAGGCCGGTAAATATACCGACACCGACCAGCGAGATGATCCAGTCGAGGCCGGAATTCTTGAGAAAGATATTGACGACCGAGGCGATGATCAGACCGATGAGCCCCATGAACAGAAAGGAACCGAGACCGGAGAGATCGCGCTTGGTCACCAGTCCGTACAGGGCCATGGCGCCGAACATGCCGGCAGTGATAAAGAATGTCCCGGCGATCGACGAACTGGTATAGGCGAGGAAAACGGTCGACAGGGTAAGGCCATTGAGGGCGGAATATCCGATAAACAACCCTGCTGCTGTTGAAGCCTGGATTTTGTCGATTCTCGCCGAAAGATAGAAAACGAGACCCAGCTCCGCGAAGATCAGCACCATGAACAGCGGACTGGCGACAATAGCCTGCGCCAGCCCGGTGCCGGCCGTGAAATAAGCGATGATCCCAGTTAACCCGAGGCCCATCGCCATCCAGTTGAAGACCTTGGCAAGAAATACGCTCGAGGCCTCCTGCCTGGCCTGAGCTATGGTAATCTGGCTGGTGTTTGGGTACATGCTGCGCTCCTGTGGTGAAAAGTTGAACGGTCAGTTGCTGCTTTCTCGAGAATAAGAGTAATCATTACGGCCCGGTATGCAAGAAAAACCGTCAATTTCCTGCAGAATTGCTCAATATGCGCCGTTGCCCCTGATCATCATCAGGACCGTTTTGCCGATAATCTTGATATCATTCCACAACGAATAGTTGAGGATGTACCAGTCATCCAGTTCGACCCGTTCCCTGTAATCATCGACATCGGACCGTTTACCCACCTGCCACGGGCCGGTGATCCCCGGCTTCATCGAACAGTAACGGCCGGCGCTTTCCTTGTAGAAATCCTTCAATTCCCTCCCCACTATCGGCCGGGCGCCGACAACACTCATATCTCCCTTCAGGACATTGAGAAACTGGGGAAACTCGTCGAGACTGGTCCGGCGCAGGAAGCGCCCGATCCTGGTAACCCTGGGATCGTTCTTCAGCTTCCAGGTCGCCTCCCACTCCTTCTTCAGTTCCGGATGGTCTGCAAGCAGACGGTGCAGTTCATGTTCGGCTCCGACCCGCATGGTCCTGAATTTGAGGCAGTCGAATTCCTTGCCGGCGGCGGTAATTCTCCGGTGGCGATAAAAGATCGGACCACCGTCATCGAGTTTTATCAGCAACGCGATGACGAGCGTCAGCGGCAAGGTCAAGACGAGGGCGCAAAGCGAGAAAATGACATCAAATCCCCTTTTCCATTCGGTATGGGGGTTGAAATTGAGAATCAGGAGCTTTCCAAGCGACTGGATCTCGGCATGGTGAAGGCCGAAGACATACAGGTCGGGAACGAGGTAGATGCGCGCCCCGAGCGACCGGCAGGTTCTGAGAATCATGAAGATTTTCTTCTCAGCACGCATTGGCAGGGCGATATAGACGTAATCGATATCGTTCTTGCTGAGATAGGTGTGGATATCGGCAATATTGCCGAGAATCGGCTTGCCCATGACCTGATCGAGGTCTTCCTCGTCGATCTTATCGTCAAAAAACCCGAGGATCTCGATGCCGGCCCATGGCATCGTCTCGATCTCCCGGACGATGTTCATCCCCAGATCGCCAGCCCCGGCAATGACGGCCCGCCTGACGTTGCGCCCACGGGACCGGATTATGCTGAGGAGCCTCCTAGCAGCGACATGAACGGCAAACAGCAGTATCGGGGTGGTCGTCGACCATATCATGAAGACGACCCGGGAGTAGGCGTGGGATATCTTGAAAATGAAAAAATAGAAGAGCAAAATGCCTGCCACCAGAATCCAGGCCCTGAGGATATAGAGGAATTCGATATAGAATCGCCAACCCCGCCAGGACCGGTAGAGCTGAAATGATTGGAAGCTGATCAGGCAGAGGATGAATGTGATGATTTCCAGCTTTGTGTAGTATGGGCTCCATGGGACACGATACCAGGAGACCAGGAGCCACAGGTAACCGACAACCAGCAGGCAGTCCAGCAGATGGAGCAATCTGGCGATGTAGGAGCTCTGCTCACGCAGATTGGTTGAAAGCATTGTGCGGTCGAATGGTGAAGAAGAAAGGCATGTGGCTCAACGTCGCCCGCTGGCGACAGCCTCGCGCCCGCGGTTGCCCTGCCACCATGAACTGTGCATGCTCAGTCGAGGAAGAAAGTGCGCCGGAATGCTCCTGAATGACCGGCCAAGCCGGTAGCCGCAATACTTGAGCACCGTTCTGGCCAGCACCTCGATCATCAGAGACATCCGGCCTTGCCGGCCGAGCTCGCGCAGCTGCTGGAGGACGAATCTGAAACCTATGCCTTCAGCATGACCGTAGGTCTCAAGCAGCCAGGCTTCCATGGCGTGCAGCACTCCGATATCGAATGACCGGCGAAATTCTTCTGACAACGAATAATTATGACTGTGGTAGACCTTTGCCTCGCTGACATAGGCTATCCTGTATCCGCGCGCCAGCAGTCGCCCTACAGTACAGGTATCCTCGCCAAAAATCAAACCGTTCTTGAAATAGCCGGATTCGGCCAGAGCGTCTTTCCGGTAGGCGGCAAAGGAATTTGAGACGAAGGCCGTCCTCAGACCGGTTTTCACCCTGTCATCGAACCCCCTGATCGAGGAATGCTCGGGATAGTTGAACCGGCGGAGCGAGGCGGCAATCCAGGTCGCGTCATTACCGGGCAGCTGCCTGCCATAGGTGACGGCGATATCCTCCTGTTCGGCGAATGGCCCGACCAGCCGAGCCAGCGCATCTCGCGTTGCCGGTATGGCATCCTGCGTGAAGAAGACGAGCAGCTCGCCTCTGGCCATCCTGGCCATTTCGCTGCGCGTCCCGCCGTGGTCAAACCGCTGCCGATCGATGACAGTGACCTTCGCCCCGAATTGCCTGGCGATGGCGACTGTATCGTCCTCCGATGAGGAGTCGACTACCAGGACCTCGTCCGGCTGCAATGTCTGTCTGGCAAGAACCGCCAGCAGCTCAGTGAGGGTTTTCGCAGCGTTGCAGGTTGGAATAATGACGGAAATCATCGCCAGCGGGATATCACACATGTTGTATGGAGGCGCAGTTCTCACGGCATGCGGAGATTCAGCAGCGGAAAAGGCGGACCAGCAGATATTTGCCTGCCGCCCAGAGCATATACGGCGAAGGGTGTCGCAGATACAGCAGGATTTCGCTTTTCGCTGCCAACAACCGCGTCGCAAAAGGTACATCACCGCGCTGCCGCTGCCAGCCACGACAGTGGAAGGCCCTGACCCGTGGCTGATAGAGGAGCTTCCAGCCATTTTTCCTCAGTCGCAGCGACAGTTCGATATCTTCCTTGTAGAGAAAGAATCCTTCGTCAAAGACCCCTGTCTCGGCAAACGCAGCCAACGCCTCGAGACGACAGCACATCAGAGCACCGCAGACAGCGGGAACCAGCGAGGCTGTTTCATATTGACCGCAATCGCGTTCTCCCTGCCCGCGATCGTACCAGCGGCCATACCATTTGCGGAAAACGCCGGTCGAATCGATCCTGCCTGTCGCCTGCATGGCTGCCGGGTCATATCCGGACAACCTGCCACCAACCACCGCCACATCGTAATGTTCAGCCAGCGATGCCGTGGCTTCTGCAAGGGCATTCCTCTCTAGAAACGCGTCGGGATTCAGGAAGACCACCATACCGGTTGATCGTTGCGGCAGAGCCTTCAAACCGATGTTGTTCGCCCTTGAAAAACCGATGTTTCCCTGTTCAAGGATAAACAGGCCGGCAAGCTGCGGCAAGTCATTGAGGTACCCTGTGTCATTCGAACCGCTGTCGACGATTATGACGCGATCCGGCTGCCGTGTCTGCGTGGCAAGGGCTTCGAGGCACAGAGGCAGGACAGAGGCTGAGTCATGGGTGACGATTATGACGTAGACCTGATCAGTCATCGATGATAGGACGGTTAAATAAACAACCTGTCATAGAGCCGCAGCAACAGGTTGCCCTTCCCTGCCGCCCTCCGTCGATCCATGATCGACGATATGGCCTGCCGTTCGCCCCAGCGCAGGATACCATCAAACTGGTCGAGGGGGATATGCCTGTCAGCCAGGGATCGCCTCTTTCCGGCCATTGCGGTAAAACAGCGGCACCCGTCCCACAACCCTTGCAGGTATGGGAGCAGCAGGCCTTTCTTGATACAGAAGCACATCCAGGCCAGCTGGTAGATGCAGATAACCGGCAGATATCTGAGAAAGAGAATGGCAGGATAATTTTTTACTATGACATTCAGGCTGTTGCGTGTTGATAGCCGAATTGTCAGCGGATTGAATTTGGACCCTGAGGTCGCACTGCCGATGTGATACACCAGGGCGGCTGCGTAATAACGGCAGCGGCAGCCACTGCGCTGGGCACGGATATTGAAATCCACATCCTCGAGATAGGCAAAGAAGTCCTCGTCAAAGAGCCCGATCCGCTCGAACAGAGAGCGCCGATACAACGCGGCTCCGGCGCAGGCGCCAAAAACATCGCGGTCGCCGCAGTAGTAGGGGCTGTCCTCCTCCATCGTTCCCAGCCGATAACCAGCCCCTCCCCGGATAAGGCCGTCCCCGGCCCCGTCCAGGTGTGATCGCTGGTGAAAGTTCAGCATTTTCAGGGCAAAAAGGTCATACTGCGGATACCGTCCGACAGCCTTTTTCAGGGCGGCGATGCAGTTCTGGTCCACCTCCATGTCATTGTTGAGGAGGAGCACCCAGGGTGTCGCACTCTGCCTGATTCCGGCATTGACCGCTGCACTGAAGCCTTTGTTTTCGGGAAGGACAATGCACCGTACTGCGGGATGAGCGCTTGCGAGCCACTCTGCCGATCCGTCGGTTGAACCGTTGTCTACGACCGTGATGGAGAATCCAGAACAGGATTGGCGGCGGAGGGATTCGAGGCAGTCTCCAAGCAGATGCCTGCCATTCCAGTTCGGAATGACGACATCGAGCCACGGATCATTCTGCGGCATCGGAATCCTTGTCCGGGGTCAGGTCTGCCTCCGGTTCCTTCCGGAAGACGGACCTGACGAAATAGACTGCCTTGTTCTGCGATTCGTGATAGGTCCTTGCCTGCAGTTCCGCGATCAACCCGAGCGAGACAAACTGGAAACCGATGAATATCAGCATGATCGCCAGCAACAGCAGCGGCCTGTCGGCCAGCGGTACGCCGAAGAACTGCCGCTGGATCGTCAACAGCAGCGCCAGCAGGAAGCCGATACCTCCTGAGACGACGCCCATCAGGCCGAACACCTGGATCGGCCGGGTGGAATAACTGAGGAGAAACTTGACGGTCAGCAGATCGAGGATGACCCGGATTGTCCTGGAAATACCGTACTTCGATGCGCCGAAACGCCTGGGCCGGTGGTTGACCTTGACCTCGGTGAAGGATATCCCCATACCGCTGGCAATGGCCGGGATGAAACGGTGCATCTCGCCGTAGAGCCGGACATTCTTGATGACATCGTGACGGAAGGCCTTGAGGGTGCAGCCATAGTCATGCAGGTTGACGCCGGTGGTGAACGAAATCAGTTTGTTGGCGATGATCGAGGGTAAACGGCGATTGATGAAGGTATCCTTGCGGTCAAACCGCCACCCGGTCACCACATCGTTGCCCGCCCTGATCTGGTCGAGCAGTCTTGGTATATCGTGCGGATCGTTCTGGAGATCGGCATCCATGGTGATGATGACGTCTCCCCGGGCATAGTCAAATCCTGCGGCCATGGCCGCTGTCTGACCGAAATTGCGGCGGAAGCTGATGACGACAACCTTGTCATCTCGGGCCTGGATATCCTGCAGAATATTCAGACTGCGGTCTCGGCTGCCGTCATCGACAAAGATGATCTCGTGGTCATCTCTCAGGGTAACAAGAATCCCCTTCAATTCCTCATACAACAAACCAATGTTATCCTCTTCATTGAGAAGTGGAATGACAACCGATACAAGCAAGATGCAATCTCCGGGGATGATAGGTCGATAGAGAGATGTTATCTCTCGAGGTAAAGCCGGTCGAGCGCCTGGTAATGATCGACATAGTCGTAGAGGTCGATCCGTTTCTTGGTCGCCGGCCCTTCATGTGTTGTCCAAAGCTCGCCCGTTCTCTGGTCATAGACCCTTATCGAGCCGCTTTCGTTGATGTTGCCGACAAATTTTCTGCCATATTCCTGATTGGACGAGGTGGTGATGATGACGTGGTTGCCATTCTGCGAAATCGAAGCGGTGACATTCTCTTTAACACCATGAACCAGATCAAGATATCCGCTCCAGTCACCGCCCCTGATATCCGGCCCGACGGGTTTCGAGTCGGGGGGGTTCTCGTCTTTCGGCGTGGTGATCTTTGGCCTGCTCTCCTTTTTTTCTTCCTTTTCTTTTTTTTCCTGCGGAGGGGGAGCCTCTACCGGAGCCGCTGCCGTTCCACTGTCAACAGCCGAATCACTGCCTCCCCCCGACCCTGCGGCCGCAAGTACGGCACCAACGGCAGCGAGCCCGATACCACCGTATAGAAGAGCGTTGCCGCTGGTATTCGATTTTTCGGTTGACGGGCCGTTTTTCGACAGCTGCTTGCCTGCACCATCTGTTTCATCAGACTTGGCAGCCCCATCTTGTTCCGGCGGGACGACACCTTCCACCGCCGAAACGACTTGGCAATTCAGCGTGACAAGCATACAGAAAAAGAGCGTACAGAGATTTCTGCCCAGCGAACCATGCCCCCTTTTCATGTCTTCCCTTTCTCACTCCTCAGTTGTCGTCTTCAGCAAAAAGAGAAAAGCGCTCTCTCAGCCAGGTATTCCCGTTTCCCGATTACTGCTTTGATGTCCTGGTGAGATACAGCCTGTCTAGATCATGGAAGCTGTGCACGTAATCATAGAGGTCGATCATGTTCCACCTTGCCTTCCCCTTGAACGTGGTCCAGTCCTGGCCGGTATCCTGGTCACGAACCTGCATCTCCGCGTCACTGTCGATCTTTCCGACAAATTTCCTGCCGTATTTCTGAGTCGTCGACGTGGTGATGATAACCTCACGGCCATTCTGTTCGACGGTCGCCGTCACGTCTTCCTTGTAGCCGCTGTCGACCAGGATCAGACGTCCGGACCAGTTATCGCCATCGATATCGGCACCGACCGGTTCTTCCTTGGGTTCTTCCGGTTCCACCGGCTCGCTGCTCGAACTCCCGCCGCCAGATCCTGCCGCCAGCGCCACGGCGCCTGCGGCCGCAGCTGCCAGGCCGCCATACAGCAGCATGTTTCCGCCGGAATCGCTGTCTGTCGTCTGCGGCACAGGCGCCTTTGCCTTCTGGGTTATCAAATCAGCCTGGTATTCAGCCTCCATGTCCTGCGGCGTCTGGGCGGCGGCTTCTACAGGTGGCGAAGAAACCGGTGTCTGAGATGCAGCGGCCATTGCATTGGCCCGGGGATGAACCAGTGCCAGAGTGAAAACCAGCAGAAAAACAGATGAAGATACCAAACTACGACGCAACATTTTTTCCTCCGAATTGTACATTCCTATATGGTTCGCAATGCTTTTATGGGGTCAAGCCGCGCAGCCTGAAGCGCTGGGTACAGCCCAAAAAAAATGCCGGTTGCAACCGCCAGTAAAAAAGGTACCACCATCGAGGCGATGGTGATTTTAATCGACCAGCCGGTGAACACCTCCATCACCACGACAAAAGCAAATCCCGTCACGATGCCGAGCACTCCGCCGCTGACCGTCAGGAGAATCGATTCTGTCAGGAACTGAACAACGATGTCCCTCCTTGTGGCCCCAACCGCCCGGCGCAGCCCGATTTCACGCTTTCTCTCCGACACCGTCGCGAGCATGATATTCATAATACCAATTCCTCCAACTAGCAAAGAAATTCCACCTATTACCGAGAGCACAACATTGAAAATTCTCTGAGTGTGCAGCGACTGCTGGAGCAGTTCCAGCGGCACCACCAGATGGTAATCTCTTACGCCATGATGGGAAATGGACATGATCCTGTCTATCAGCCTGGCAGCGGTAAAAACGTTTTCCTGGTCATCGATCTCAAGTATGATTCTGGTG
>WBUQ01000138.1 GCA_008933635.1 Desulfobulbaceae bacterium
TCGCGAAGAAGTTCTCCTGCCAGCGCACCCTCTCGTCGAACATGGCCACCGAGACATCGAAATTGAGCAGGCTGCGCATCTTCTGCAGATACCGGGCATGGTCCCCGCCGGTGATGAACCTGACGTGGTCGTCGGCCGTCTCGTTGCGGCTACCGCTCCAGTAGAAGGCGAGCCAGGGCACGACGGGCCCGACATGGTCGAGTGCGTCGGCATCCTGCACCACCCTGACGGCCGGGGCATGATCCGCCGACGCCCGGCGCTGGTTGTGCAGCCGCACGATCTCGCAGATCCTGTCGAGCCGGTCGCCGTCGCAGTGGCCGGCGAGCGCCGTTGCGGTGAGCTCGGCGCCTATCAGGTGATGCGGTTCGCTGCCCTTGCCGATGTCATGGAACAGGGCGCCGGCAAAGACCGTGTCCCTGTCGGCATCCATATCCAGGAGGCCGCAGAGTTCCTCGGCGATCCTGGCGGTGCGGAGTCCATGGTAGAAGAGCCAGCCCGGTTCGCGGCCGTCATGCTCCTGGCGGAGGAGCATCCGGCTCCGGGCGATGCGTTCGATCTGTTCACGGTTCATGGGATGGTATTGTCAGGTGAGGGGGAGGATGCCGCCCTGGCCGCGTCAGGCGTCCAGCACCTCGGCCACCCGTTGCCGCAGCCTGGGGAGGAGTTCCGCGGCGAACCACGGATTCCGGCTGAGCCAGAGGGTGTTCCGCGGACTCGGGTGCGGCAGGGGGATGGTCGCGGGCCAGCCGGATCGCCAGTCCCGGACCGTTTCGGTCAGCGACGGCCGATGTCCTGCCAGGTGATACGCCTGGGCGTAGCGGCCGACCACGAGCGTCACCCGGATATGGCGGAGGCGGCCGAGAAGCTGCTCGCGCCAGGCCGCGGCGCATTCGGGCCGCGGCGGCAGGTCGCCGGACTTGCCCGTGCCGGGAAAGCACAGGCCCATCGGCAGGATGGCTATCCGCTCCGGATCGTAGAATATCTCGCGCGTCACCCCCATCCACTCCCGCAGGCGATCCCCGCTGGCATCGTCGAACGGCACGCCGGATGCGTGGGCCTTTCTCCCCGGCGCCTGGGCGGCGATCAGGATGCGGGCCTGCGGGTGCAGCTGCAGGACAGGCCGGGGGGCCTGCGGCAGATGTCCGGCGCAGATGGTGCAGGCACGCACCCGGTGCAGCAGGGAGGCGAAGGACGTCATCGGCCGACCTCCCCCGGGATGGGCGGATGAGCGCTCCCGGGCCGCGGCCGGCCGGGGCCGGATTCCCGCCGCCGGAACGGCATGCGCTCTGCCCACGGACTAATACCTGTCGAGATCCTTCTTGACGGATTTGATAAATCTGCCGAATTCACGGTCCTTCTTTCTCTTCTCGGCATGGGACATCCGGTAGAACTCGGACTCCTCCCTGAGGGTGATGTAACTATCATACTGCTGCCGGCTCATCTCGCCGGCGTCCAGCGCCTCACGCACGGCGCAGCCCGGTTCGCCTGTGTGGCTGCAGTCGCGGTAGCGGCAACCGGCGGCGAGGCGGGAGATGGCGGAGAAGTTCTCCTCCAGTCCGTCTTCGGCCCCCATGATGCCGAACTCGCGCATTCCCGGGCTGTCGATGACCAGGGCGCCGCCGGCGAGGAGGACCAGCTCCCGGCGGACGGTCGTGTGCCGGCCCTCGCCTGATCCGCTGACGCCCTTTGTCCGCAGCGCATCCCGGCCGAGCAGATGATTGATGATCGTGCTCTTGCCGACCCCCGAGGAGCCGATGAAGCAATAGGTCCTTGCCGGCAGCAGCGTCCGCTCTAGCTCGTCGAGGCCGTCCCGGGTGACGTTGCTCAGGGTCAGCACCGGCGCGGTGATGTCTGCGCTGCGGATCTGAGCCAGCTGGGAGGCGAGCACCTCCGGTCCGACCAGGTCGGTCTTGGTCAGCAGGATGCAGGGGTCGGCCCCGCCGTCCCGCACCATGACGAGATAGCGTTCCAGCCGTCTGAGGTTGAAGTCGTAGTGGCAGGACTGGACGATGAACACGCAGTCGACGTTGGCGGCGATCATCTGGTATTCGACGGCTTCCCCCGCCGATCTCCGGCGCAGGGTCGTCCTTCGCTCGAGCAGCATGCGGATCAGCCCGATATCGTCGGCCGGCTGTTTCTCCAGGCAGACCCAGTCGCCGACGCACGGGAGATCCTGCGGCAGGCTGTGCCGGTGGAGATAGCTGCCGGCCAGCTTCGCCCGGAAGGTGCCGGTGTGATCCATGACCAAGAGCATGTCGCGATCGACCGCGGCAACCCGGGCGAGGGCGTCTCCGGGTCCGCATTGCGCCGTGTTGTCAAACCACTCGGTCCAGCCGAGGGCGGTCAGTTCGGTGTATCGGTTCGGCATGTTCACACAAGTCATTGGGTTTCGGCTAGTACGCGTTGCGACCGGCAGGGCTGGCGGTCAGGTTGTCGAGGCTTGCCATTTCTCCCTCCATCCACCGAGAGACGAAGTCCCTGCTGAATTCTATGGCCGTGCACGTCAGTTTTTCACATATGTGCGGCGGGTTGTCTTTGCTGAAACCCTCCGAGCGAAGCCTGCTGCAGGACAGGGAGTGAAACGTGCTTTCAAATTGCCGGGCGAATTCCCTGCATTGATCGACGATGCTTTCATCCCGCAGACGATGCTCCCTGCCGACAATTCCCAGAAACATCAGCGTGCCCTCGACCAGGCCGCACTGGGCGCCATATCTGCCGGCGCCATGCATGCCGATCGCGGCGCTCAGGACCTGGTCCGAAAGGGTGACTGAGAATATTTCAGAGAGAATCTTCAGAGTTGTCGTCGCACAATTCAGATCATCCTGCCAGTAGTACTGTCTCACCCTTTCATCGATGGAGACTGGTCGTGCCATAACGCTCTTCATGTCTTTCCTGTCTTGTGGGCAAGCGGTGCCATGGAAATCCCGGCCTTGAGATTCGTGCCTTCGCAGGGCTGCGGACTCTCGCCTGCGCGGGTGTGACGGCAGGCCGGTTTGTGCAAGGTGTCCTTATACCAAAAAGCGACCGGCAGTGTCACGGGTTTGTGCGCGGACGGCGCGACGGATCTGCCTCACCTGGTCCTGAGGAATTCCTCGATCTTCTCTCTGTGCCGTGCCACGTAGCCGCAGCTCGGTTCTCCGCCGCACTTCCGGCATTTCAGGTCGTAGGCAGAGTTGATGGCATGGCACTGCGGGCAGGCATAGTGCGCCCGGATCTCCCTGAGCCACTGTTGATACCCGACAGAGCCGATCCGTGCGAGATTGTCCCACAGCTCGATCCGGTGCGGCAATGCAGCTTGAAACGTCTTCAGCTCATCGCAGGGATAGTCGGCGCATTCGCTGCAGAAGTCGAGCCCACGTTCTGCCGCACAAGCTGCCATCGTGCAGTTTTCACAGTAGGGCAGCCGCTTCCCGGACCGGCAGCCAAGGCACCTGCTCTCCTCCTCCGACCAGTTGAACTTGCTGCCCATTCGTTTCAGTTTTTCCGGGTTTTCACTGGTGGCGATGAACCACGAGCACCCTTCGCAGTACAGGCCGCAGACGGCGGCCACCTTCTTGTCGTCAGCTTCGTCGGCTACTTTTGTCATGATGACCCTCGTCTGCTGGAACCTGTGCTGGTTTTCCGGTGGTGGATGGCGTCAATTGCTCCGGCGCGCAGGGGTGGGCGGAACTCGTGCGCGCCGGCGTCCGGCGGGCCGGGGCATTTCACGGCTACCGGTTGATCGCCGCCATCTCGTCAGGCGGGTATCGCTCCCCGCGCACCATGTCCGCCAGGGCATCGAGCCTGGCGCGATCCTCCTCTGTGAGGCGACAGTCAACGGCCCCCAGGTTGGCGCGGAGATGGGCGAGCCTGGTCGTGCCCGGAATGGCTACGACATGCTCTCCCCGGCCCAGCACCCAGGCCAGGGCAATCTGCGCTGCCGTGCATCCCTGCAGGGCGGCAATCTCCCTGATTTCCTGCACCAGCTTGAGGTTGGACTCGATATTGCCCGGCTGAAACCGAGGCTGCATCCGGGCCCGGAAGTCGTCCTCGCCGGTGGGGCGATCGCCGGCCGAGGCGTAGCGGCCGGTCAGCATTCCCCTGCCCAGGGGCGAGTAGGCGACCAGGCTGATGCCGAGCTTGACGCATGTGGGGAGGATGTCCTTCTCGATGTCGCGGCTGAAGATCGAGTACTCGGTCTGCAGGGCGGCGACGGGATGAACGGCGTGCGCCCGCAAAATCGTTTCTGCCGAGGCCTCGGACAGGCCAATCGCGTCGATCTTGCCCTCCCGGATCAGCTTCGCCATCTCGCCGACCGTATCCTCGATCGGCGTGGCCGGATCAACACGGTGGAGATAGTAGAGGTCGATTTTTTCACTGCCAAGGCGCCTGAGGCTCTGTTCGCAGGATTTCCGGACGCTGGCCGGAGATCCGTCCACCCCGACGAAGGCACCCGTCGCCGAGTCCCGCTGGGGACCGAACTTGGTCGCGAGAACGACCCGGTCCCAGCGCCCGGCAAACGCCCTGCCCAGCAGCCGCTCGTTGTCTCCCCGGCCGTAGATCTCAGCCGTATCGAAATGCGTGATGCCCAGCTCCAGCGCCCGGTGGAGCAGTTCGATGGCCTCGGATTCCCGCGCGGGCTGCCCGTAGAACTCCGAGAGTCCCATGCAGCCGAGTCCGATGGCCGATACCGAAATCCCAGATTTCCCAAGCTTGCGTGACATCATGGCGCTTCCTCTTTTTTCCAGTGTGAGGGAGAAAACATGCAGGAAAGTGTAAAGGATGTACTGCTATACCTGTAAAGGATACAGTGATATTGTACCGCAAGCCGCATAATGCCGCATTCAGCGGCTTTTCAGCTGGAATGCTGTGTTATGGGCGTCATCTTCAATTGACCATGCGACACTTGCCACTCTCCATTGCTCTTTTCCGCTACGTTTCCGAAGCGTCCAGATATGGGCGCCTTTGACGTTCATCTCTGATGTGCCATCCAGAATGGTGGTGCAGAATCTTGCTTTCTTGACTGCCAGTGTACCGGACACCTCAATTTTGACATCAAACGTTTCAATATCGATAATCGCGGATTCCGGTTGTGCGAGAAGAAATGAGCGGATGTCGTCTATTCCCTCAAGCACTCCCAGTCCGGGGATGAGCCATACTACGTCTCGATCACACAGGTTGAGTACTTCGATGCCTTTGCCGGATTTTTCCAAATCAAGCCACTGGCGGTGAATTTTCAGGATTTCGCTTTCTTCATTCATGGCTCAAACAGTCAGTTTCTGCCGATTCATAGTCGTCTGGATGATTGAATTCACATTTTTTCCCCTTAAACGAATCGTAGAGTTCGCGATGCCTGGAGAGTCCGTATTCATCCGTGCGATCCACGTACGATCGCACCCATTGGAGCAGGTTTTCCAGATTCTCATCCTGCTCCCGGCGGGAACCAAACTTCTCCGGTTCCCACGGCCTTGACCGACAATGTGAAATGCATGCGTCAACGCCAGGGTTGAGGAATATGAGTTGATCGCAGGAGTTCAATATCGGTTCAATGATGTCCGAGTAGCAGCCTTCAATTATCCAGTGGTCATTTTCAGCGATCCAGCGCTTCACTTCTTCGATGCTGTCTTGAAGGGGACGCCTTTCCGTGCCACCGTGAAACGCCACTTCATCCAGCGATAGTCGAGGGACAGAGTGCTTGGCGATCAGCTTCCTTGCCAGGGTACTCTTACCCGCTCCGGCGTTTCCGAGAAGGATAATTTTCACGGTGCTCCTCGTTCTTCGGCACAACGTTCGCAGGCGTGCGATCACCGCTTCAGGTGTAATGTATGGTTGGGCAAGTAGTATTTCATAAATCTTTTCGAGTATCACCTAGCAACAAAGCTTTTATGTTTCCGTTAACCCGTATACTTTCGATCAAGAGGTAAATGCTTAAAAACAGCGACCCACCGAACATTGCACCAATGCCTAATACTATTCCTGTTCCTGAGAATCTGTGTCGCCACACAACCCATAAACAAGACAAGGTCAACATGAATGTGAAATCTAAATTAAATTGACCTGGCCATTCGAACTTCAATATATCTCCAAAAAAGATAGGAAACAGATTAATACCAAATTTTGATATTACTAAGCCGGTATAACTGACAAGGGTTAAAAATATTATGATTAAGAATGTTCTAAATACAGCCATTTTGTTCATTACCTCGTATTTTTGTTTGTGCCCAATGCCCGCGATAAACGTCGCGAGCAACGAGCGTCCGGCGACCGCAGGGAGCGAAATTATGGGCCTTGTTTGACAGCATTGCCTGGCAACCGCCTGGAGAACCAGGCATGAACAAATCCCGACTGATAAAACTGAACAGGTGGGCTAAAGCCACCGCGTTCAATAATCGACTTAACGTCATCGGGAGGTAAAATCGCAACGTCTTTTGCCCACGCTGAGTGTGTTTTTTCCATGGCATCCGCTGGCACGTTTGCAGCGTGCAGCATGTTCACCCATACCTTAAGCAATGCTTCATATTCTGGTGTTCCTACCGCTGATGAAAGGTCGGCACTTACTAAAATTCCGTTGTGTTTCAACCTGTTTGAGATTTTACGAAAGAACTCTGAACGTTCATTCTCATTGAGAATGAACTGAGAAACCATGAAGCATGTAGCCGCATCATAAAGCTCAATATCTGGCAATGATTCCACATACCCCTCATGAAACGAACAGCGGGAAATGAAGCCTTCTCTCGCAGCTTTTTGACGGCATACATCAAGCATTGCACCAGAGGGTTCGACAGCAGTAAAACTCCAGCTTGGAAATCTGCTGGCTAAATATGATAGTTCTGCACCAGTACCTAAACCTACACAAAGAATCCGGGATGCCTGAGGTAATTCTGAAAAAATCCATTCGAGCTGAAAGTAGAGGCCCTCATGAACAGGGGTCAACTTCTTTTGCTGATCTTCATAACCAGAAGCCTGCTTGTCAAAAACGGCTTTGAGTTCATCTTGATTCATGTATGACACGTTCCTGAGTGGTATAACGTGCGCCTGAGCTGCGCTGGAGGACGCAATGCGGACGCTTTAGCGTAAAACGATGGTTAGGCGTCAATTGCGCTCCCCATTTGCGTTTGCGTGGAGCTTTCGCTTGACTGAACCGGGCTATGGCCTTCCCTGATAGCTCAAACTCAGGGCCTACGAGCGCCGACACCTAGCAACAGCCTCCACTTCCACAAGCGTTCTCTTCGAAGCAAGGGACGAGACGCCAATACCGGTAATTGCGGTTCGCGCTGTTCCAAGAAATTCTGTCAGTATCGGGGCCAACGCCTCCATGTGGTCTTCAAGTTCTCCTCGAACATAAATCCGCATATGTAACAGATCATTGACTCCGGATTGTGCTTCGATAAGGACGGTTCGCAAGTTCTCGAGGGCGAGTCTGAATTGACCTGCAACGGTGTTATCGGAAACCAGTTGTTCAAGATCCCAAGCAACCTGCCCAGATGTGAAGACCAACCCACTTTCTTCGTCGATTGTCCCATGCGCGAGGCCTATGGGGCTTCCGTCATAAAGACTTTGCGGATTCACTAAGCGCTTTGTCATCTTGGTACCTCGAAAAATGGGTAGTGTTGCCTGACGTGATGTTTAACGGCACGGATCACCGCGTCCGCTGGAACATCTTAGCTGATTGTTTTGTAAATATCTTTTCTATGTGCGATTTTTACTATCCATATCGTCAATTCATTATCCTGAATCGAATACACGATCCTAAAGATACCCTGTCGTATTCTATAGAGTTCCAGGCCAGATAATTTTTCACTGCCAATTGGACGAGGTTCTATTTTAAGGTTTTCGATTCTTTGTAGAATTTTAGATAGATAGGTTTTTGGGATTACTTTGAAGTCTTTCTCGACGGATTTTTTAAAGAAAATCTTATATTCTTCCATCTTTTCTCAATTTTTTTACCATCTGGTCATAGCTGATAAGCGGCTCGTTTTTACGCTCTTCAAAAGCAAGAATGTCTTCGACATCTTCTGATAGCGCCTCTTTAACAGCTTGGTTTACCAAATCGGTGATTGATCGAGAAGTCTCTAATGATTTTATTTTCAATGCCTTATGTATATCTGGGTCAAAATATATTGTCACTCGCTTCGCTTGTGTAGACATAAAATCACCTCCTGTGCTGACAGTATAATGCTATAACGTCATGACGTCAATTTTTGTGCTGCACAACGTTAAATTCAGCGGACCGGCGCTTTTTCGGGTCCGCTGGAATGACTGGTTATAAGTTTTTATATTATTCGTTTTTATCTGAATTGGTGTTTCGTCCAGTGCCATTTCTTTAAGGATGGATAAATTGCAAAACCCCAAAAATTGAAAAAATAGCAAAGAATATATAGAACCCTATAAAATTATATAGGTTTGAAACTAGTCCACTAAGCTGAGATGGACTTGCAGCTAATGTTTTGAGAATAGAAATTATTGTAAATGGCAGAGTTAATAAAATTGCAATAACTACTGATATTACAGAACGAATCAGTAATATTTTTAAAGTTAATTTTTCTTTGGGAATCTCGATATTTGGGTTCCTAGCAACAATGGAAAAAGGTTCATTAATATTCTCTAGTTCTTTTTTAATGGTGGTTTTTACAAGGAGAGAACATATTAAAATACTGAGAATTATCGGGACTCCAATTGTAAAGAACATACTTCCTGTTTGGGCAATAAGTGGTGTCAACAACCTAAAAGAAAAATACCATAATATTATTGAAGAAAAGAAAAAACCTACTGCAATTTTTAGGTATATTTTGGGAGGAATTTTTTTCTTCATACTTATAACGTGGAATTAGCCGGCCAGCCCGTGCCCATTGTTATTGCGATGCCGTGTTTTCTGGTCCAGCTGAATGTATTGTTGTGGAATTTATTGTTTTTAATTGCTGTTTTTGTTGTTGTCTTTAATGCATTTACGAAGTTGCTTTTATCGCTTTTAATTCGCTTTTTCTTCTTTGTTTTTAGGCCGCAGGCCTTCAATCCACAACGTCTGGCTCACCGGACCGGCGCTGTTTGCCGGGTCCGTGTGAAGCCGGTTGTTAGGTGCATTGGTATATTGTTTCATTTATTTAGCTTTTGCATATTTATATTGTTACTATTAAATTGATGCCATTTTGATGTTTTTCTCGACTTTTCTGGAGATAAATACCCTACAGTGTAAGAACTGTCAGCGCTGTCACTGCTAGAATAGGCCCTGCCAACCACATAATCATTAATACCATCTCCATCAACATCAGCTATAGCTATAAGCTCTATACTATAATCAAGATGTGATGTGTCACCTTCAGAAATTAAATCTAAAGCTGTTTTCCCTTGAGATTCTGCAGATGATAGTTCTTCGCAATCGTCTGTCGTAGCACAATGGATAATAAATTCTGGAGGTACATTTTCTCGTGATAATGATTGTTCAATTTTTTTGAATTTATCTTTGCCATGTTGTGCAATTGCTAAACTTATGAGTACACCACATGTACGCATGAATGGTTTTTCAATTACTTGCTCCCTTCTAGAACCTGCAGCTTTGCCATACCCAATTTCTAGCAAATATTTCGAACAATTCGTTATGATCTCTTCATTTGAATTTTTAAGATTTCTTTTGATTAACTGATCGTGTTGGTTTATTGGTTTTATTGGCAACTCCATAAGAGTCTTAATTTCATCTTTGCAGATTTTCCTCCTACTCTCTTCGCCAGCTAAATCTAATGGAGAAAATATTAAAAAGCAGTTGTCAAAAATATAGTTTTTGTGGATATCAGAATTTGACAGATTTTTCTCATATTCGTTTCTTGATTCATAAGTGAATATTTCTTTCTCAAGTCGTTTGATACGATTTTCATAAGATGCCTTCATACAATTAGTAGTTGAGCATAGATTTCTATCATAATGAAGCCAATGTCTTTGTTCTGATTTTAATTTTTCAACATGATTTGATATTGCAACACAATGGTTGTATAGACTAGAAAGTTTTTCATCTAAACTTGATATTTCATTATTTGAACAGATAATCTTTTCGATTTTTCCAGTTTCTTTTGTACAATCGAAGCTGGCACACATTAGATCACGAGGACTGGAGAGAAGGAGCAAAATTATTGTAATTGTAACTCTTATATTCATTGAAATATCACCTAACGTAGAGCTCACTGGACCGGCGCTGTTTGCCGGGTCCAGTGAAGCGATTGGTTGGGCAGATTTAATCAATTCATTGTCAAACTCTGAATTCTTAGAATTTGGAATTTTTAAATTTTGATATCAGAATTATTATAATAATTAGCAAGCATAATAATGAAAACGTACTTCTCATCAAGAAATTTTGCCAACGAAGGTAACCAAAATAGCTTGCAAGACCGCCAAAGAAAAATAGTAGTACTACTATCGTTGTGCGAATATTGTTTGTAATTATCCATGATCACTATTGTCCCAACGTTTGCAGATTGTTGGTGCGCAACATTCTGTAATATAAAATAAAAACAGCAAAAATGCCATTTAACGACTTGAAGATTTTTCTGGAAAAAGGTCAGCTCCCCTCGACAAG
>WBUQ01000007.1 GCA_008933635.1 Desulfobulbaceae bacterium
CCAGCCAGCCATCTCCTCATAAACAGGGACGACCTTCTCCACCTGGCGGATATTGGCCGGCATCGTTGCCAGTTTTTTCTCCTGCAGGGTGTAGCCGCTGGCCATTTTCAGCACCGGCTGACCGCTCAGCACGTCAAGCTTGGTGATGGCCAGACCGGTCAGGCCGTTGAGGCGAACCGCATCATTGACCACGACGCCGTCCAGCCACCCGCAACGACGAGGTCTGCCGGTTGTCGCCCCGAACTCGTGTCCCTTGGCCTGGAGTTCCCGTCCGACCTGATCGTTCAATTCCGTCGGGAATGGGCCTTCCCCGACCCTGGTGGTGTAGGCCTTCATGATGCCGACCACCGCATCGATGTAGGCGGGCCCGAATCCGGCTCCGTTGCAGGCATTGCCGGCAATGGTATTCGACGAGGTGACAAAGGGATAGGTGCCGTGGTCGATGTCGAGCTGGGTGCCCTGCGCTCCCTCGAAAAGGATATTCTTGCCGGACTTGCGTGCGGCGTCCAGTTCAACGGAAATATTGCCGATGTACGGGCTCAGCTTCTCTCCAAAGCCCATGAAGTCTCGATATATTTCTTCAAAAACGACCGGTTCGCCGCCGTAGCGCCTGGTGATCAGGAAGTTCTTCTCTTCAATGGCTGCCTGCAGTTTCTCGCGGAACAGCCCCTCATCGAGGAGATCGCCCGCCTTGATGCCGACCCGTCCGACCTTGTCCATATAGCATGGTCCGATACCACGACCGGTGGTGCCTATTTTCCTGGTCATGGAGGCCTCTCTCGCCTGATCGAGGCGGGCGTGATACGGCATGATGAGGTGGGCATTCTCACTGATCATCAGCCGTTTCGGCGTGACGGCGAAGTTCTGCTGCAGTTTTTCCATCTCCATCAGCAGTATTTTCGGATCGACAATGACGCCATTGCCGATCATGCACATCTTGTCCTCGTAGAGGATCCCTGACGGAATCAGGTGAAAGATGAACTGCCGTCCGTCGACGACGAGGGTATGGCCGGCGTTGTTCCCGCCCTGAAATCGAACGATATAGTCTGCATAGCGGGTAAGCAGGTCAACTATCTTTCCTTTCCCTTCATCACCCCATTGGGTTCCTACCACAACCACACTGGCCATCACTGTACTCCTCGGACCGTTATTGTATTTGGAGAAAAGGGGGACTCGACATGTGCATATCGAAAAAATCCACGTGAGACAAACTCGAAAGTATAGCCAAATAATCCATCAAAGTCAATTATCGAAATCAACGATGATCTAATAACGCAAGTCCCTGTTTTGATGAATTATTTTTCAACAACACGACCGCCATTCGGCCGGACGTCGGCAACGGCAGCTGTGTCCGTCACTCCTCTCCCGTTGACAGTGGCAGCCAAATACCGTACTGTTCGGCCGATGCCAGGAGCTTGCGCGAAAGCAGCCAAAGCGTAGCGGTTGCGCCAGAGAATCTGCCATTCCTCCGGGTCCTCCCTCCGGCTTGCCGGCACCTCCTTCCTGAGCCATCATCCAGTTTTTCCGTTTTCAGCAGTTAACTGCAGGAAGAGGTTTGTGTATGTTTGGCATCGGCTTGCCCGAAATGATCCTGATACTGGCCCTGGCGCTGATTGTCGTCGGTCCGGATAAATTGCCCGATCTCGCCCGTTCCCTCGCCAGGACCATTCTCGATCTGAAAAAGACCGCCGAAGGCCTGAAGGCCAGTTTTCGCGAGGAAGGCAATCCGCTCGATGAGATCCGCCCAGAACTGGAAGATGCCGCCCGCTCCCTGAAAAACAACCTGCTCGAACAACCGGCAACAGGCTGGGAGAAGGACGTCCCCTTCCCCGGTGTCAATCCGCCTCCCCCTGACGCTCCTCAGGCACCGCAGGCTGTGGTCGATGCCGAATTCACCGAGATCGCCGGGCACGAATCCATCGATGAAGCGCACCACATCGAGATTCAACCTCCGGAGCCATCGTCACCGGAAGCACAACCTGCTGCCAATGAAGACAAGTCAGTTGCCCGGAACGGAGAAGATGACGGGAAATGACCTCCAGGCGACGCTGCCTATCCTTGAACGGACCCTCGCCCTCTTCAGACCGCACCACCTCGAATTGCGTCGGCGCCTGATCACATCGTTTGCGTCCATCCTGGTCTTTTCGGTAATTGCCTATCTC
Organism: Desulfobulbaceae bacterium; assembly: GCA_008933635.1. GTDB lineage: Bacteria > Desulfobacterota > Desulfobulbia > Desulfobulbales > Desulfocapsaceae > Desulfoprunum. The sequence continues at coordinate 2,163 of WBUQ01000007.1, forward strand.
TTTGTCGAAAAGATCGCCGCCCTCCTGATCGTGCCGCTGAAAAACGCCAGCCCGCTGGTGAACAAACTGGTGTACACCAACCTGCCTGAAGCCTTTCTCTCCTACATCAAGCTGGCCTTCATGATCGGTCTTGCCGGCAGTTTCCCGGTCATCCTCTTCCAGGTATGGCGCTTCACCTCTCCGGGGCTGCGTCCGGATGAAAAGAAACTGGCAGTCATTGTCGTGTTCTGGGCAACGATCCTGTTCGTCGGCGGGGCCTCCTTCGCCCTGTTCGCCGTGCTGCCGAGGATGCTGGTCTATTTCATGAGCTACGCCGGACCAGGCCTGGAACCACTCCCGAAACTCGGTCTCTACCTGACCTTCGTCGTCAGGATGATGATTACCTTCGGCCTCTCCTTTCAGATCCCCTTTCTGATGGTCATGGCCGGCAAGGCCGGCCTCGTAAGCGCCGATTATTTCAGGAGGAAGCGGTACTACTTCTATGCGGTGATCATCCTCCTCGCCTTCATGCTGTGCGCCGGGGATTTCATGGCCACGACGCTGCTGGCCATCCCGCTCTTCGGCCTGTATGAGGCCGGTGTTTTTCTCAACGGAATTTTCTCGAAAAAGAAACGAGCAGCCGATGGCAATTGACCTTTCACCCGATTTCCTCTTTCAACAGGCAGCATGAGATCCGGTGGGTGGGCTTTCCGCCGGCGTCGTAATCGATGGTATCCGGCTGGAGCAGCTTGTTCATAACGCAGCCCTCCGGGATGTCGAGGGAAAAAAACCTGTCCTCACGCAGGCCGCCGATCCTGACGAGACGATCCTCCTCGATGCGGTACGCATTGATCGGGTAATCCTCGCAGAGGGGGCACTGGTAGACCCGGCCGTTCGGGAAGATGAAAAAATTTTCCGCCACCCTGCCGGCGCATTGGAAACCCTCTTCGTCATGAAGGAAAACCTTTGGATAGGTGACGTGGATGCCTCGAGCCGCAGCCTGGGCCGCCACCACCGGAACCACTGCCAGCCATTGCTCCCGGCTCACCTGCAGACTGACATCGCCAGCCGCCGGCAAGGCCGAGCGTCCCCTCAACCCTATCACCTGGATGAAGAATCTGCTGATCCCGAGTTCCACCAGGAGTGGCACCATCCTCTCCAGGTGCTGGAGATTACGGCTGCTGACCGTATAGATGAGACTGGTCCGGAAACCCAACGCCTGGGCCTTTCGAATATTTTCGACACACACGGCGAAGACGCCGCTGCCCCGCAGCGGATCGTTGACGGCAGGGTCGGGACCATCGAGACTGAAACTGAGATAGTCGAGATCGGCCGGACTGGTTCTCTGCAGGAAATCATGAAACAGATAGCCGTTCGAATCAACGGTGACATGAAAGCCGAGCTGTTTGGCATGGGCAACCGCCGCAGCCAGATCCGGATGCAGGGTCGGCTCGCCACCAAGAAAAATGACATTGCCTCTTTTACCCGGCGCAACGAACAACTTAAGCCAGCGCCTGATCGTTTCCAGGGACAGTGCCTCCCGGCCATGCTGATCCGGATTGATATAGCAATGACTGCAGGAGAGATTGCAGGCGGTGAGGATATGAAAGAAGATGTTGCGCTCGCCCGGCTTGAAGGCGACGGTCCTGGCAACCTGGGTCATGATATCTCCCTGGGAAAAATGTTGAGCACGGGCCGCCTGCCCCTTACTGCTGGGCAAGGGTATAGCGGGCAAGGAGACTGTCCCGGAGATAGACGTTCTCTTCGTCGCGGAAGAACTCCCGGAACAGTTCAAGGCACTCCCGCCGCAGAACCGGTCCGACGATCTCGATCCGCCGACCGGCATAGAGCGGCGCCAGCGAAGACAGCGACAGACCTGTCCCCCCACCCATCACATCCTCATAGCCATAGACGACGCCTCCGACATTGCTTACCAGCATCGTCGCATAGCACATCAGGCAGGGTTCCATCGTCGTATAGATCATTACCCGGCTGAGGTCGAGCCCCGGAGCAACTGCAAACAGTGCCCTGAGGGCAACGATTTCCGCATGATCCAGTTCATTGCCCAGGCCTGCGCTGTTTTCCCTCGCCCCGGTGACGATGACCGAACCATTGTGAACGATTACGCAGCCTACCGGGAACTCCCTGCGATCAAGCGCCCTTCTCGCCTCAGCCAGGGCCTGCTGCATGAAATACTCATGCTGATCCGTTCCGCACCTGGTCATCCGTCGCTCCTTTCTTTTTGGCACTCCCGACATGGAGTTCACAGTTTCCGGCCGAATTTCAGGGCCGCTGCGGCGATGGTGATGGCAGTCTGACGTTCGATCCGATCGTGACCAGCATCCCTGAACGGCAGGTAGACCAGCGAAACAGCCTCCGCCTGCAGCTCGAGGGCAGGCAGGCGCGGGAAGAGATCCCTCCTCGCCAGCGTCGCCTCGGCGAGAACCGATTTCAGCGACTGCAGCGCTTCGCTTCGACACAGGGTAACCGGATACACTGTGCCCAGTTCGCCAGGTTCACCGTCGGCAATCCGCTTCTGCGACAGCGTGAAATAGTGGGCAACCTGCAGAAAAGAGGCCGGCGGCAGCTTGAAGGCGGGTATCCAGAAACTGAGTCGTCGCTGCTCATCCTCGGCCCGCACCACTACCGGTTGCCCGGTGAGACGGAGGAAATCGCCGAAGGTGCGCAACATCCCGCCATTTTCCTGTCGCAGGACGACCTTCCAGAACGGCACAGCCAGATCGGTCTCGGAGTCTGCCGGAACCCGGCCCCAATTCAGGGGGGAAAAACCACCTTCCTCTTCCTCCCACATCGTTTCGCAGTTGCGGCAATGCAGGACCAGGGCGTCCGGTTCGCCTTCCATCTGTGCCCCGCAGCGCGGGCAGAGCGTCGACAGAAACCTCGGCTCCCATTCTTTCCTGGAGGGAGCGGCGCCGGCTGCGAGATCATCCCAACCGGAACTGTCCCGGGCTATCTCGGAGTTGGTTATGGCGTCGACAATGGCCTCACCTTTCCGGTAGACGGGGAGGTAGATCCGGCTCAGGGTGTCACCGATAAACGCCCTGTGCCGTACCTCGCCGACCCTGTCGAGCATGAACAGTGCCGTCATTTTCACCGCCTGGGCGAAGATGTTTTCCAGCTTGACCTGGCGACCGACAAAACCGCCGGCCGCAGCGGCCGTCAACTGCCGAAGCCGCATCGCCTGCGGCCTCAGACCAAGGGAAAGGGGAAAGCGGTCGCTGGCGAGGGCGATCCTGGTGGTGTCGATGATCGCATGCCTGACCTCGTGCCCCTGGCACTGGTACATACAGCCCTTGAAGCGGATGTAAGGGATGTACACGAGGTCTTCCGCACTGATCCCGGCGGGAGGACGTGCCGGCAGGAGAAAGCGCAGGGTGGTTCCCCCGACCATATAGTTCCGAACGCCACAGAAAGGGCAGCCCACCAGCCTGTCGGCCTCGTGCAGGACAATAGGGGCACCGCAGGTCGGGCACTTCTGCTCGATAACGAGATCCATGACCTCCTACAGCCGTTTGCCGCAATGATTGCAGAACAGGGCCCCGGGCAGGTTTTCGCCGCGGCATTCAGGACACTGCGAAACGGCCAATCCCTGATCGGCAGGCTTACCGCACTGTGAGCAGAATCTGGCCTTGGGCGAGAGATTCTTGCCGCAATGCCGGCACTGACTGAGAATGACCTGTTGATGGCCGCAGACAGGGCAAAAACGAGCATCCTCCGGGATGGCATTACGGCAGTCGGGACAGATCATCTTGGGCCCCACTTCCGCCTGGGGAGAGACCGGAGAGGCGGCCAGATTTTTTGCGAACATCGCCGGCAGCATCAGTCCCATGCCCATGCCGACCCCGGCTCCCGCCTCACCCTGACTCGATGCAGCCTTCTCCATGGCCATGGCCGCTTTCATCTGGACAAATTTTTCCATATCCTTGATCGCATTCATCCGGCCCTGTTCGTCGATTGCCTTCTGCACTTCTTCCGGCGGAGTGATCGAAGTGATATAGAGATGGCTGAGTCTGAGCCCGAAATGGCCGAAATCCTCGACCAGCCTTTTCTGCAGGTCGATCGAAAATGCCTCGAACTGCCCGGGGAGGTTCAGGATGGTATCGAGTTTTTCTCCCAGGTAATCGTTGAATCGGGAGACAATGATCTTTTTCAGGTAGGCCTCGATATCATCGGTGTCGAGGCTGGCCATTGTGCCGACCATGGCATTGATGAACAGGACCGGCTGGACGATCTGGATATTGTACACCCCATGGGCGCGGAGCCGGATAAGACCGAGTTCCGTATCCCTGAAGGCAACCGGATCCATGGTCCCCCACTTCAGATCGGTGAAATACTTGAGGTTGACCATGTAGACTTCAGCGCGCAACGGGCTGTCACCGCGCCAGGGTATGGAGAGGATCTTGGTCAGGATCGGCAGATTGGCGGTTTTCAGGGTATGCCGACCAGGCCCGAAGGCATCGCAAGCCTTGCCTTTATAGAACAGAACCGCCGCCTGGCTGTCACGCACGGTCAGCTGGGCGCCATATTTGATTTCACCGGAACCCTCTTCCGGCAGGCGGTGCACCAGTTCCTTGCCGCTCTCGTCAAACCATTCGATATTCTCCAGAAACAGCCCGCCCTCAAACCTGTTCATAGTAACCTCATCGACTGTGAGTGTGCATGGAATCGGCCGGAAACACTTTTGTTCGCTCCGGCCCTTTGCAGAAGGCTGCAAAGAAATTATATTACCTCCGCAGACCATTGAAATACAAGAATGCCCTTGGAGATTGAAAGATGAATTTTAAAGATCAGTGGAACCTTGAGACCGCATTGAAGATCCTGCAGCACCAGACCGTCGATTCCCAGATCTGGGCTGAAGCGGTGGAGTGGCTGATGCTGTTCGGTCCGCCGGAAATCAAGGACCTCCTGCTCAAGGCCTCCGGCATCGCCACCGAGACCTATTTCCCCGAACTGAAACCGATATATCACAGTGCGGAAGGAGAGCCGTATTACAATATCGCCGCCCTTGCCCGTGCCCTTGGCATCTCTGAGGAAGACGCCCAGGAGATTATCCGCAAGAAAGAACGGGAACATCAGATGCACCATCTCGCCTCCGGAGGATCCGAAACGGTACATTGATTCCTGGGCCATCCAAGCCAATCGCCCGTAACCGGCGATTGGCTTGCGAAATCATACTGTCACTTCAGTCAGGCTGGAGGTCGTACAGGGTTTCATCATGGACCGGACGCCTTCGGCCGGCAGCAGTCTTCTTCTTCAGGGATTCAAAGGAAAGGTCGCCGTCTTCCAACACATCCCCCATGTCCCTTTCGATTTCCTCCGGATCCTCGCCTGCTTCCATTCGGGAGAGCGCCTCTTCCATATTGCCGCCGAGATCCACACCGGTTTCCTGACTGAACCGGCGCATCAGCGAGGCCATCTGCCGCGGATCGTCCTCGTTCATCCCTTCGGCCTCCTTCATCAGACGGGCGAAGGCCTTCTCCATCCTGCTCTCATCTATTCCATCCAGGGGATCTTCACTCTCCGTGCCGCCCCTGCTGATAGTGGCGAACGCAGACATCTGCTTGGCCAGTTTCTCCTTGCCGCAACGGGGGCATGACGGGATGGTCGTGGTATCTATTCTGCGCGAAAAGAAATTGAAGATGACATTGCATCTGTCACAGAAAAATTCGTAGATCGGCATTCATTCACCCTGATTGAGCAGTGTTTTTCAGTACAATCCGTGCAATCGACGTTTCTGTCGATCAGAGCACCTGATCGAGTTGCTGGTCCGTGATTTGGTCAGTTATACATGTGGAACCAATGGCAGTCGGCAGAATGTAGAAGATCCTGCCGGCAACCGCCTTCTTGTCCGTTTTCAGATAGGTCTTGATCAGGTTTCTGTCAAGACCCTCGGGAACCGCTACCGGCAGACCGTAATTCGCGATCAGCGAGAAAATCCTCTCTCCCTCCTGTTTCTCCAGCATCCCCTTGGCAACGGCGATCCTGGCCGCCGCAACCATGCCTATCGCGACGGCGGCACCATGGCTGATCGCAAACGAAGATGCCGCCTCGACCGCATGACCGATGGTGTGGCCGTAATTCAGGATGCGCCGCAATCCACCTTCCCGTTCGTCCTGTTCGACAACATCTGCCTTGATCGTGCAGCAGGTTCTGATCATTTCCCCGACGTCGGCTGAATCCAGCGCCAGTATCCCTGCACGACGCCTTTCGAGAAAATTGAAGAATGCCGGATCTCGGATGACGCCGTACTTGATCACCTCTGCCAACCCGCAGAGCAGGTCGGTCCGATCCAGGGTTGACAGCACAGCAGGATCGATATGGACCGACTTCGGCTGGTAAAAGGTGCCGACGAGGTTCTTCCCCTCAGGGATGTCGACGCCGGTTTTCCCGCCGACCGAACTGTCCACCTGGGCGAGAAGCGTTGTCGGCACCTGGATGAAGGGTATCCCACGCATGTAGATTGAGGCCAGAAAACCGGTGATATCCCCGACAACTCCACCGCCCAGAGCGATCAATCCGTCCTTGCGATCGTAACCGGAGGCGGCGAGACGGCTGGCAAGGCTTGCGATCGTTTCGAGGTTCTTGCTCGCTTCGCCATGGCGAAAGACCAGGAGATCGGATTGCAGTCCAGCTTTCCGCAGGTTTGCCAAGACAGCCTGGCCGTACAGCCCTGCAACCCTGTCATCGGTGATCACGGCGAAACGATTTGCAACCTGGCGTCTTACCAGATCCTCCCCAAGCGTTGCCAGGCACCCCTTTTCAATCCGAATCGGATAGCTTCTTTCGCCGAGTCCAACCTGAATTTCAGTCATACCCTGTCCCTCATCCCTGACCAGCATGTTGGAAGAAAAAAAAAGGAGATACTCCCCGCGAGGGAAGTATCTCCTTGAGTACAGCAGAAATCAGAAATTACATCTTGGCGCCGGAGGCCGCACCCTGCATCTTGACCTCAACCTTCTCGGTCAGACCCTCATAGTACGCACGCAGGTGGGTCAGTACCTCGTCGCGTCCAAAGTGGTCAACAACCTCTGCACCCTCGGAAAGGGCCTTGCGGAGCTTGGTGCCGGAGAGGATGACACGGTCATCCTTGGTGTGGTTACAGGTACGCAGGGAAGCCATACCATCACACTTATGGCAGTAGAAGGTCCAGTCGATCTTCATCGGTGCACACAGCAGATCCTTGCCGGGATCGCCGGTTACCGGGATGCGATCGAAGATATCCTGGGCCTCGAACAGGCCGTAGAAATCGCCAACACCGGCATGGTCACGACCGATCAGCATCCTGTTGACGCCGTAGTTCTGGCGGAAGGTGGCATGGAGCAGGCCTTCGCGCGGTCCGGCATAACGCATATCCAGCGGATAACCGGCGCTGATGACGTTCTCCTTGACGAAATAGTTCTCGATCAGGATGTCGATGGCCTTGATCCGGACAGGTGCAGGAATGTCACCGGGCTTCAGGTTGCCGATCAGGGAATGGATCAGAACGCCGTCACAGACTTCGACAGCGATCTTGGCAAGATACTCATGGGAACGATGCATCGGGTTGCGCAGCTGCAGCGCGGCAACGTCTTTCCAGCCACGCTCGTCAAACATGGAGCGAACCTGGGCCGGGGTCAGATAGACACCGGGATACTCGGCAGGATACTCACCCTCGGAGAGAACCTTGACCGGACCGGCAATGTTGAACTCCTTCTGAGCCATGACCATCTGTACACCGGGATGATCCTCAAGAGCGACCTTCCAGAATTTCTCGTCAGAAGAATCCTCGCCCATGCCCTTGAAGACTTTCTCACATTCAAACTTCTTGTCAGCGTCGGTCATCTCGTACTTCTCAGTGACCTTCATGGTAGCAAAGGTCTGGCCCTTGCGAACGAGCGCGATCTCATCGCCTTCCTTGATAGCGGCTGCGTCAGCTGCAGAGATGTCCAGGGTGATCGGTACAGGCCAGAAGGTACCGTCAGCCATCTGGAAATTCTCGCAAACGCCCTTCCAATCGGCCTTGGTCATAAAACCGGAGAGGGGGCTGAAACCGCCGATGCCCATCATGATCAGATCGCCTTTGGCGCGAGCAGAGATCTCAATCTGCTTCAGGCCAGCCGCTTTCTTCAACTCTGCATCACGCTCGCTACCAGTAAGCAAAGCACATACCAAGCCTTTTCCACCGTGAGGTGCAACCAGTTTTGACATAGATTTCCTCTTTCTTTTGATGGTTAAATCATACGCCGTACGCAAACGACTGCATACGACAACATAATGAATCTGCGTTCAGTCACGAGGTTCCATTTACAAAAAAATAGAGCCAAAAGTCAAGGGAAAACATCAGGGCGCAAACGGCGGAACCTGGCTTTCGTCATCCGCTGAAAAATCTCAGCCGCAGGGCGTTGCTGACTACCGTCACCGAACTGAGGGCCATGGCCGCGCCCGCCAGCATCGGGTTGAGAGGAGGCCCGCCGAACGGCACCAGAACCCCTGCCGCAACGGGAATGCCGATCACATTGAACGCGAAGGCCCAGAAGAGGTTCTGCCGGATATTCCGCATCACCGCCGTTGACAGCCGCAGCGCTGTGACGACATTTTTCAGGTGGCCGCGGAGCAGGACCATGTCTCCCGATTCGATCGCGATGTCCACACCCGTCCCCATGGCGATGCTGACATCCGCCTGCGCCATGGCCGGTGCGTCGTTGATCCCATCGCCGATCATGGCAACAACCCTGCCCTGATCCTGGAAATATTTGACTTTGTCCGCTTTGTGCTGGGGCAAAACCCGTGAATACACCTCGTCCAGCCCTGCCTGGGCGGCAATAGCCTCCGCTGTCAGCTGATGGTCTCCCGTCAGCATGATCGCTCTGCAACCCATTTGCCGCAAACGTTCAACGGTCTCAGCCGCGTCACTCTTCAAGGCATCTGCGATCGCCAGGATCGCTGCCAACTGGCCGTCAACCGCACAATAGAGCACGGTTTTTCCCTCCCCGGCAAACTTTCGGGCAGGCTCGTTCCCTTTCTCAAGCCTGATATCCCGCAACGCCATCAGTTCCGCGTTCCCCATTACCAGTCTACTGCCGCTCACTACCCCTTCGATGCCGAGACCGCTCAACGATTCGAACGAATCAGGCTGAGCCAGCTCGGCATCTCTGTCCAGCGCACTCCTGACAACCGCCTCGGCAAGTGGATGCGCCGAGGACTGCTCCAGGGAGGCAGCCAGCCCGAGAATCTCCCGCTCGCCAAACTCGGGCAAAAAACAGACGATATCGGTGACCGTCGGTCTGCCGATGGTCAGCGTGCCGGTCTTGTCGAAAATGAGCGTGTCGACCTTTGCCCCGTTTTCAAGCGCCGTGCCGTTTCGCACCAGGACGCCGAGCTGCGCTCCCCTGCCTGTTCCAACCATGATCGAGGTCGGGGTGGCAAGTCCCATCGCACATGGACAGGCAATAACCAGCACCGCGATAAAATAGCGCAGACTGGCTGAAAAAGGAGCATCTCCGAACATGTACCAGAACAGACCGCTGGCGCACGCCAGGACAATTACCGCCGGCACAAAATACAGGCTTATGGTATCGGCGAGATTGGCAATAGGCGCTTTCGACCCCTGCGCCTCCTGCACCATCCTGACAATTCGCGCCAGGGCGGTATTTTCACCGGTCTGTTCAGCGCGGATATGCAGCGCGCCGTAAATATTGACCGTACCCCCGTAGACTGAATCACCTTCCTTCTTGTCCACCGGCATGCTCTCGCCGCTGAGCATCGCCTCGTCGACCACGGATCGTCCATAGGCAACGACACCATCAACCGGTATCCGGTCCCCCGGCCTGACCAGCAGCAGATCGCCCGCCTCGATCTCCGCCGTCGCAACAGGTAATTGCTCGCCATCCCGCAGGAGAATTGCGGTGTCAGGAGACAGAGCCATCAGTTTGGCGATTGCCTCAGAGGTGTGTGACTTGGCCCTCGCCTCAAGAAACTTGCCGAGCGAGACCAGGGCCAGCAACACCCCTGTCGACTCGAAATACAGGTCCATCGCCTTTGCATGCGGATCAACACCGAGGAAGATCTCGACCAGATTCCAGGTGGAGTAGATGAAAGCGGCGCCGGTACCGACGGCAATGAGCGAGTCCATGTTCGGGCTTTTGCGGAGCAGCGCCGGAACGCCAATCAGGTAAAAAGAACGGCCAAACCAGATAACCGGAAGTACAAGGAAAAACTGGACCAGAGCGAAAAGAAGAGGATTGTGGTGAGGGACAATCCCCCCCGGCAGGGGCAGGCCAGCCATTTCCCCCATCGAGATATAGAGTAGCGGCAGGGTAAAGCAGAATATCAGCGCCAGTCGCTTCTTCATGCCGATGAGTTCGGCCAGTTTCTCCTGCTGCCGACTCGCAAAATCGCTCACGCGACTGTCCTGCAGTTGGGCGGAGAAACCAAGGCTGGCGATGGTTTCACGGATTGTCCTGATCGTGCATTCATTCTTGCGATAGACAATGCGCGCCGTCTCCGTTGCCAGATTGACATCGGCTGCAACAACACCGGGAAGGCTCTCTACGACCCTGGCGATCCTGGTAGAGCATGAAGCACAGTGCATGCCACTGATCTCAAAATGCTGGGTTACCTCCTCCTGCCGGGGAGGGGCTTCCAGCTCAAAACCCAACCGGTGGACAGTCTCGGAGATTTCTGCAAAGGATACGAGAGCGTCGTCCAAGGTAACCTCCATGGTCTCAGCGGCAAGATTGACTGAGACCCCGGTCACACCAGGGAGGGCCCCCACCACTTTCTCGATTCGACTCGAGCAGGCGGCGCAGTGCATGCCCTTTACCCTGATATTGGTCAATTTCTTCGGGTACAGCATTGACACCTCCCTCTTCTCCCTCCATCTTGATTTCCAATCAGCCCGACCCTATTGTTTTGACTGATGTTAAAGAATTTAATCAAGAACAAGGAGATGAACAATGGCCACGGTCAAAATTAAGGGGATGAGCTGCCAGCACTGTGTCGCCTCAGTCAGCAAAGCTCTGTCGGCAATTCCGGGTATCTCCCACGTAAAAGTGGATCTGACAAAAGGGGAAGCCAGTTACGAGGGAGATATCGATATAGGCAAAGCGAAGGAGACGATCGAGAAGATCGGCTTCCAGGTTGAATGACTCTCTCCTTCGGGAGATACAGAGGAACGAGTCTTAAAAGATGTTACAACCTGATTTTACGAGCAAAGAGACAGCAGCTCTTACCTTTTGCAGACTTAACGTTTACTCAGTTTCTTTCCACGAACGGATGCCCGATCGTATTGAGTAAGGGTTACGCTGGTTGATAACCTTGACGGCCCCGTTACTCTTCTGGACAAAGGCGTTCGATCCCTCCTCACTTCCCGCGTGGAGATTGGGGGACGTCGCCACGCCTTCACCCAGGCTAACCTTCCGAAGGCTCAGATCCATGCCCTCGCCATCAAACAATTCTGTTCTCGTGCCGAGAATACTCTCATAGTATGCTGTCCCGGTTCTATAATAGACAGCCCACAGACTACTCTCCCCTCCCGCCACGCAGACATCCGAAGAAGGGATGAACGTCGTAAAGGTCAGGGCCCCTCCCAGCAACGTCGCCTGTCCGAGGTTTCTTTCGCCGTTGAGACTCGCGCCATCATCCATGAAAAAATTGATGTACCAGCCTCTATTGAGCCTTTGCTCGTCGACAAGATCACTCCAGGTCCCTTTGACCGATCCGGAGTTGCCAAGTCCAGCCGTCCGATCTTCGTCTGTAAAGACCTTATAAGCTGTGGTGTCGACCAGGTCTGTCTTCATCACCTCGGCCCAGGTTTTCGGCCTGCTGGTAATCACCGCATTGACGGGTTCTTTTACCCCATAGAAGCTCTGCAGGCTGCGGTCGGCCCCATCGGCTGCTACAAGATATCTGCCAGTGCCAAAAAACACCCAATTGTTCCCCTCTTCATCCAACCCCACCGTCGGTGCTGCGCTGACAGGCTGATCGGCGGTAAAAAGGACACTGTCGGGATCCCAGTTCGCCGGGTCCTGGTCCTGATCGATATCATGGATATCGTCTAATACGATCCTGCGTAATTTTCCTTCCCATCTGCTCGAGGGACTTTTCCTGCTTATGGTCCCGTAATACAGGACATCCGCGTTGTAATCGAGATTGTAGTCGACGGTGATGGGATCGCTGACGAAGGCATTGCTGTCCAAGGAGGTGTATGGCCACAGACCGCTTGTCAGTACTCCGCTCCGCACGGGCGAGCCGCCGTCAGTCAGGGAATACAGCTGGTTTGCAGAGGCAAGCCTGACAAGGTCCAGCAAATAGATCCTTGCCTGCTGACCGCTGTCGGCAGTCTGCAAGGTCGCCGGGTGCGGCTCGCCGGCACTGTCTGCCGGTCCGGAACCAAATGCCAGGAACCACCTGTTTTCACCATCAGCCGGAGAGAAGTCGTTGTACGCACCAAAGGCCCCGTCATGATTGCCGTCCCGCATCACGACTACCGTCGGATAGCTTGTCGCGAAACCCATGCCGGGCATTGATATCTCGGCAAGCAGTCTCGGTTTATTTTCAGGATCGGTAATATCGAACATGAGGAATGCAGATTTCATCGTTACGTCCATGGATGGATCTTCAGCCTTCCCCGCCGCTCCATGGGTCTTTATAATGTCGGCCACAATGCTTGCCCCGCCAAAGCGCATCCCGACTACCATCACCGTCCCCCAACCATGCGGGTGAACGGTATCAGCAGGGAAGATTTTTGCGTCGAACACACGGGGCTTCTGGTCCACATAGTAACTGTGGCCGTATGTGGTTTCCGTCAGCCAATGCAGATGGGGTAACAGATTGTATGGGATATATGCCCAGAGTTCGGCCCCCAGTTCGGGCTGGCTTGTCGATGCATCAGGCATGCAGCCGACATCGTTTGACGGGTCTTGATCATACGGGTTGTACCCCGCAGTAATCTGGCGGCAGAATTGCTTATTCCGGTCATCATAGAACCCCCCGTTGAACGCATGCAGCATCCCATCATTTGCCCCGGCATAGACGACAGTACGTCGTTTTTCGTATTTATGGGCAAAGTCGGCGTATGATTGATCTCTGTAGAGCAGATGGTATCCCTCGGCCGGCTTGCCCACAGCAGTCGGTGTCGAATACGTCACATCACCCAGTCGCCAGGTTTTCCCGGCAAATCTTCTGGCTCTCAGTTCGGTGCCCGCAATGTCACTGCCGTTGATGTTAAGAGGTGCGGGTACGCCGTCGCCGTTGACAAAGTCCAGGCCGCGGATGTACTTGACTTCCCGTTCCGTTTCTCGCAGAAGGAAGGTGTCGAAATCTGCAGCGGACAGACTGTCGATGGCAGATGGTCTGTCGCCAAAGGATGAGAACAGGTGCAGATATGGGTATATGGCATCGGTGTCACTGAGATCAGCCAACGATGGCGCCGACACCGGCCAGACGAAGTCCAGCACTTCGGTTGCATCCACACGTTGATTGCGGTTGCCATCAACCCAGGTAAAAATAAATCTTTTCGTCTCGTTTGATATGTACGAACCCCTCTGAACAAGGATGTCGACATCAGAGATGGAGTTCAGCCAATCGGAAGAATTCCAGAGATAGTGCAACGGATTTGTATCACTGACCGCCGGTGCCGCATTCCATATCTTCTCTCTATCCTGCAGGATCCCGTCCCCGTTGATATCGTACACCCGCTTCGCCAGGCTCCCCTCGTAGACAAGGACCGCATCCATCTTCGACACGAATGCCGTGTTTCCCGGAACGCACGATGACACAAATTCCGTATCCAGCGAGCCATTACCGTTAGTGTCCTCCGTATCGAAGATCCCATTGCCATCGATATCTACCGTCTGAACATCAAGCGTGCAATTCAGGTTAATATCTTCATGGAGTATCCTGCCATTGCCGTTCAGGTCTGGCCCCTCAACGTCCAGCCGCTTGTTGGCGAAAGAATCTTCACGCATATTGCCCCAGCCATCGACAAGGTGCCCATGGACCTGTCCAACCCAGCTCACCGTATTCGCTTTGCTGGTCGTATCGGTCCTATGCGGATAGAAGATCGACTGGTAAACAGCCCCCTCTCCGCTCCTGGTATTGGTAATGACCGAAGCGGCTGTTCCTGAAGAAGCCCGGTTGAGGATATCGGCAAATGATCTGTTCAGCTGCTCCTCCAGCCTCAGAGGACTGGTGACATAATAGTAGGTATCCGGTACGCTGTCCTTGTCCTTGTCCCATTCATCAGCATCCAGCGGCAGGCCGTCACCATTTTGATCGGCGAAGCCTCCCCATTTCGCAGCATACCACAACGGGTCGGGCAGGAGCTGCGCTGCGGCGGCTCCCCCGGTGGCCGCCGGCTGGAAAATCCTGTAGGTCTTATGGGGCAGCCTGGAACCAGTGTATCCGGTATAGGGGGCGGGAAGAGTGTCGTACCCGGGATAGAAAACATCATCGGCAGGATCCAGGGTATCCATATCACGGACTTCGAGATATGGACCATCAGCTGTCGTACCCGAAATGATGTAGCCCAGATGCTGGATATACGATCCCGAGGCATACTCCGAAGTCAGTGAAATCTTGACCTGGCTAGCATTGACAGGATCGGACACTTCCAGCCCGGCGGAATCGATCAACTGATATTCATAGATGACGATGGCATCCATGTCATGGTCGGCGCCCTGCTCGACATCCTCATAATTGATGCGGAACCGTCCATACGTCGGAGTGATCGTATCGACAAAAAAATCGACGATGGTGTTCGTCGGGCGGAAAGGCCACAGGGCGGTTGAGCCGATGCTGCCCACCGACTTGCCGAACGGCACCAGCGTGATCCGTCGTTTATCGCCCCCAAGGGTCAGCTCAATGCGGGGAAGAGGCGACGCAAGGCCGACCGCATACGTTGTCACCTTTTGTTCATATGGCTTGTCGACGCGCAAATCCGTGTTGTGACCGTAATAGGCCACGGAAGCAGAATAATATCCTCCCTTCTTGGTTGGTTCCTCAGGACAGAGACCACGTATATCACCTAGGCCGGTTATCGTCTTCGCTGAACACACCGAATCGGAAACGGCACTGCTCTGGCCGATATACGCTTCCCCTGATACCGACTCAACCGAGGAAATCTGGCCTGCAAGAGCCTGCACATCGATTCCCGGCAGGTCTGCCGTCACCCCTGACCCGAAATGTGCCTCCACGCCCGGAAGCTGATCGGTATCGTACGAGGGATTGATGTCGCTCAGGACGAGCATGAACGGCTTCGAGCAGCTTTCAAAACCGCCGCAGGCTTTGTCGTAAGGGTCGTTCCACACCGCCTTATTCAGAGAAAGAACGGCGTCATCCGTTGAACCGGAATAATCAAAAGCTGCCGTCGGGCTATTCTTGCCGGCAAAATAACGGAGCCCTTCGTACATCATTTCGGCAACAGGATTTCCCCAATCACGACATTGCCCCTCCTGCATCGGCCCGGTAGTGATCCACCCGCAGTCCTGATCATAAGTCCCGCCGCTTGAATCCGGGTTCGCCGTATAGGTGAATCCGTAAATTCGCAGTGTATTCAGCGTTTGGATGATTCCGTTGACCGACGCATCGATTTGCCCGGTGTCGGCCAGGATTTCATCACCGATATCGCTCATCGCTTTCCGCAACACCCCACCCGAAGTGTTCTTGGCATACGATCCCGTGATCAGGCCGAAATACATTCGACCGGTTTCACCGTGCCGCTGCAGCAGGCCAATCGGTTTATACTGGCCATCCGGGTATTGCTTGCAATTTGCTTCGAGCCCGACAGATGGATCGCAGACCTTGACCTTCACTTCCAGGTCGGTGATGCTTGAAGCAGGCAGTGCGAGCCGATATGTTGACATGACCAGGGATGAAAAGGCCGTATTCGGGACGATCTGCCATACGCCTCCTGAATCGGCGCCTTTCCAGTACAAGTAATATCTGTCCGCGCCGCCGGCTTCTTCCATCCTGTATTCGACGCGATGAGGGCCTGCAGAGAGGTTGATGCTGCTGGTATGAATGGGAATTCCGTTGGAAAGGCCATTGGCGCCGTGCGCACCGTAATAGCCAACCACCATTTCATTCGCGGTCCCGCCATCAATGACGACCTCCACCGCATCATCGCCGTCAATGCCGAATTCGTAGATTCCATCCGTCGATATATTGAGGATTCCGGTAAATATGGTCAGATAATTGTCCTGATCCACGGCTGCGGCGTCATGGGGATCATAGCCGCTGTCGGCAAATGGATTGCCGTAACCGTCTATCGCCCCGAACAAGCCAGCATCTGGCGCTGGAAACCGTTCTTCCACATGATTCCGCGAAGTCCAGTCAAGCCATGTACCTGTTCCGATCAGGCGCGCTGCGTTGGCGAAGTTCTTCACCATCTTCTCAAATTGCGCATGAGTCGCCGGATGGCCTGGGTGAGAAGCGGCAGGGGTATTGACGACTGAATTTGCCACCGGACCTTCCTTGGCGACCCAATCCCAGATCCTGTGCTGATTGTTCAGTACGTACCGCAATATCGGCACCCCGTTCGCCGACAGCGTCGTCGATGCAAACAGATGCCGACCGAAGGTCGGTTCTGTGAAAGGCGTATATTTGGCAATGTCGTAACCATCCTTGGCAATGCCATTATATTCCTTCCCCCAGGAGTGTGCATCCTGAGGAACATAAACCCGCTGGAGAACCGTTTCGGTCGTACTGTCCGTGGAGCGGTAGCCGCCA
Organism: Desulfobulbaceae bacterium; assembly: GCA_008933635.1. Taxonomy (GTDB): domain Bacteria; phylum Desulfobacterota; class Desulfobulbia; order Desulfobulbales; family Desulfocapsaceae; genus Desulfoprunum. The sequence goes on from WBUQ01000007.1 coordinate 18,870, forward strand.
TAGAGGACTTTTCGGATCGTATCCATCCTCGACATCGTCAAATAATTCAGGTAATCACCGCTCCACGTCTTCCCGTCACAGGTTTTGTCCGTCGTCCTGGCGACAGGATCGAAACGTGCTGCCGCGGCAGCATAGACGTAGCACTTATAACTGTCAAAATAGCCATAATAATCGATTGTCGGGGTATAGCGGATATCCAGCACACCATCGTTATCGAGATCGGAAGCATCGTTGTACGCCTCGTAGTAGAGCTTGTGGTCCCGCCCCATGACCAGCATGACAAGAGGTGGAGCTCCGGAACTGATAAACGGCGGAACGGCAACAAAATCGGCACTGGTGGCGGCAAAGACCAGTTCAGCGAACGCCAGCCAGCGAAGGACAAGCAGAGCGGAGCACAACAGGAGTATTGACTTCCTCATCATTGATTCACCGATTGTCGGACACTTCAATTTGATAGATACGATTTCCTTCAACCCGAATGAGAACCACATCCCCTTTCCATATTTCATTAATACCGACCACAGTCTTGTATTCCGCACCGGCTTCAACAGTTACTCTCTGGATTTTCGCTTGCTCCATGACCGTGTATCTGATTCCATCTACCTGCATGAAAATGACACCATTTTCACGATAGGGAGGTTTTTCGACTTCTCCGCTGATCCAGAAACCGATGGCACCAGCGGACTGAGAGAAGATGAAGAGAACGAATATGAAGAGACCAGACTGGACACCCGGACTTTTTTTCATGGCAATGCCTCGTGAAGAAGATACAAAGGAAAAATACATCCCTCCCAAAATGACCAGGGAGAAAGGGACTCACCCAGCGGGTCGCGCAGGGATCAATATTTTTTTGGCGAGGATCAGTACCTGCAATTCCCCTCTAAGCCAATGACGTGCCGCCAGATGATTTCGACCACACTCTCGCTCAGCCGATCGCCGATATGTTGGGAAAAAACATCGTAGGTGATATACGCCCCGCCATTTGCCATCCCTTTGCCGCGTCCTTCGTACCCCGCTGCCATCTGGAGGGCGCTGCCGGGCATCATGACGGTCTTTCCCCCCAGCCTGAGATTATTCCTCGAGAGCCGGGTGCCGTTCGAATCGCTTGGATTATAGAAAAAATAGGCGTCACGGTTGGTATCCGACGGCCTGCCCGCCGCGGACATCGGATTATCCCAGAGTCTGAGCGACGTTGACTCGACGAGCACATTGCCTCCCAGCAAGGCATCTCCGGCGTATGCCGGCATTGTCTGGAATCCCTTCGGACAACTGACATTCTCTTCAATCACGACTCCAGCCACGTTGGCTCCGCCATCAGCCTGATAAAATGCCCGCTTGTAGAGGGCATCGTTAGCGGTCATCGCCGACTCAAAAACTGAGGTGTCGACAGCCGATACCCCCAGGAGGGTGACCACTACCAGGAGCAGCAAGGTAAAAACGAGGACGAAGCCTCCCTCTCTCTGGTTCACCGATTGCTTCATTCGTCGCACCAGCTAAAAATTGTTCCGTAATTTGTAGTAGTCATGGCTATAGTGGATACCCGCATTCAATCCGCCGTTCTTGACAACGGTGATACGCACCTGCTTCAACCCAGCCAGGGGACGATTCTCGGCCACATTCCAGAAAACTGCGTAGAGATCGGCGGATGAAGGTGCCGAACAGACACTCCCGCTCCTCGTGATATACCTGACTCCGTCAGGAGTATCACCGGCCCTGTTGGTATCATCGATATCCGTCAGGCCATTGAGGGCATCCCCAGCGCTGTTCTGCAACAGAGGATCGGCATATTCGAGGGCGAGAAACTCCTCGGCGATATACGTCGCCCATGTCGATGATGTCTGCACACTGTTGGCCCGGCCGGATGACACTGTAGAGTTGAGTTGCATCGCATAGCAGGCGAGAATCCCGATCGTAAAAACTGCCAGCGACACGATGACTTCAATCAGCGTGAACCCCTTTTGACCATCCGGATACGACCTTCTTTGCATACGATCACCAGAGGCGGTTATTTTTTGATTTGCAGGTTCCGGCACTGAACGATGAGCGACATCAGCCGCCAGTGGTACCTGCCGGGAGAAGCGGGAGTCCAGTCAGGGGCGGAAGCCGACTCGAGAGGAGGGTTCATTTTCGAATGATCGGCGACTCTGGCCGTTTCCCTGGCGGACCGTCCCTGAATCATGATCTTGACTGCCCGTATTCTCCTGCGGTCTTTGGCCGTGGTCACAGCAGGCAGCCACGTCCCATCGTCGAGCCGATATTCGAAGAGCAGTCTGACAACATTCTCGGCTACCGGTTGTAATCCGCCGGTTCCACTGGTCTCCCGCCCCAGGGAACCACTGCTGTTTATCGCATAGCGGATGTCTTCATTCGGATCAGACGTATCCCCGTCACTCTCACCTCCCGCCCCATCCGACTCATCCTGGCTGAACCGGCACACTGTCGGCATGGCCACGGTGATCCCGGCATTCGCGTCTCCTCTGGGATCGTACCCGGCCATGCGGATTTCCTTTGCCAGGAACTGCAGCGCGCTTCGCATATCCTGCTGCAGTGCCAGGGTATCCTGCTGGGAATTGTATGTGCTGCTCTGACTCGTATAGGCAAGCGACACCAAGGCGACAAGCAGTCCGGCAATGGCCATCGCCACCATCAGTTCGACAAGAGTGAAACCTTCCTGATTTCTACATTCCATGGCTTTCCCGTCAGATCGCATGCAAACCGCCCATCGGCTTTCAGAAAAAATGCAGCCCGCCATCCGTGCTTGTTGCGATCCGCGTATGCCCCGCTATTGACATATTTATCTTGTAGGCGATTCTGGCATCTGATGTCGGATGAATCTGAATCGAGCCGAACAGGCTCTTGGCCGGCAGTCCATGCGGGGTAAAGCCGACAGAGGCTCCAGGGAAATTGATGTCGCTGCCCGGCATGGATGTCCCCGGCGGCAGGACCAGGGTCCGCAGAATCGGCTCGCTTCCATCGAGAACGCAGTTCCTGGCCGTCCCGCCACCAGTACCGTCGTCGAGGAAAACCGTCGTCGTCGATGTTGCTGCATCAAAAGTCAGGCATGTATGGGTGTTTCGTTTGACGGCCTCCGTCTGGGCCAGCCTGAAGAGAGCGAGCATTCCGCTGACCGCCGTTCTCATCCTGGCATTTTCCCGAAATCGCAGAATATTCGGAATCGCAATACCGGAGAGTACAGTGATCACGGCGATAGCAACAATGAGCTCCACCAAACTGAATCCTGCCCTTCGATCCCTGCCTGGAAAACGCTCTCCCCTCGGATTCCACTCCATCACCCGACACCTCCATCTCCATCGGAACAGACGTTCACAGCCGCATGCCGTTGCACAAAATACCGGCACCCTACCGGGGGTATCTTATATTTTCCTGACAATATAGTCTGCCCCACGTCGCACAACTTCCGCGGCGAAGAAGGTTCGAGGGAGCTTTTCTTCAGCGATGGCCGGCGGCCAGGCGGTGTGATCGATAGATGAAACAGGCGGAGATATTTGTTCTATCTCACCGCATTGTCGCGACAGAACAAAAACCGTTCCCCGTGCAGGGGATAAGTCGAAGAGAGAAACGGAACAGAACAGGCGGAGTGATACAATGTGCCTCAGAAAATCGGCCCTGGCTGGTGTATAATGATGATCGACACTGGAAACCTGGAGTGCTGCTTCGCCTCCTCGTCACTCAGGATGACAATCCGTACTTTTTAATCTTCGACAGCAATGACGGATAGCTCATTTCGAGGATTTTCGAGGCCTGCAGGCGGTTGCCGCCGGTTTCCCGCAACGCATCGGCAATATACTTCCTTTCCACCGCCTCCTGGGCCCGCTTGAGGGACAGCCCGCACCCGTCATGCTGATCATGAGCCCGGGATGCGTCACCTTGCAGATGCTGCGGCAGATGTTCGACGCGGATAAGTTGATCGTCGGCGATCACCGCACAACGGTGGATGATATTCTCCAGCTCGCGCACATTTCCCGGCCATGCATACTGATCGAACAGCGCCATCACTTCCGGGGAGAGCATCCGTCTCCCGACACCCATCTCCCTGTCAAGCTTATCAAGAAAATGCTGGCATAAAAGGGAGATGTCAGTTTGCCGCCGACGCAGCGGCGGAATCTGGAGATGGATGACATTGAGCCGGAAAAACAGATCCTCCCGGAACCGTCCCTGCCCGACTTCTTCGGCAAGATCCCGGGCCGTCGCGCCGAGGATGCGCACATCAATTTTGCGGGAAACCGCGGTCCCGAGAGGACGTATTTCCCTCTCCTGGAGCACGCGAAGCAGCTTCACCTGCAGAGGAAGGGGCAGTTCTCCCACCTCGTCGAGGAAAAGGGTTCCTCCCTCTGCCTCCTCGAACAACCCTTTACGGTTTCGGTCGGCGCCGGTGAATGCCCCTTTGACAAACCCGAACAGCTCGCTCTCCAGCAGGGTTTCCGGGATTCCGCCGCAGTTGACGGCAATAAACGGCTTCTCGCTCCGCAGACTGGCATCATGGATGCCTCGCGCCACCAGTTCCTTGCCGGTTCCCGATTCGCCGGTGATCAGTACAGTCGAATCATAGCGGGCAACCTTGCCGGCAAGTCCGATCAGGGATAGCATCTCGGGGTTGTTGGTGATGATCCTGGAAAAACCGCCGGCACCCCTGATCTCGGAGATTTCCTGCTTCAACCGCCGGTTTTCCCGGCGCAGGGCCTCCCTCTCCTCCGCCTTACGCAGGGCCATGATCACCTCGTCGGCCTTGAAGGGCTTGGAGATGAAATCATAGGCGCCGGCCTTCATCGCCTCGATAGCGGTGTCGATACTGCCGAAGGCGGACATCATGATGACGGTCGTGTCCTGCAGCCGGTCGATGCCCTTGGCGAGAAAATCCATCCCGTCCATTCCCGGCATGCGGACATCGCAGAGGATGAAGTCGAAATGCCGGTTGCCGATGGCAGCCAGGGCCTCCTCGACCCCGGCGGCGGTCTCGACCTGGTAGCCATGCCGGCTGACCAGGGCCTGCAGCATATGCCGCATGTTCTCCTCGTCGTCGATGATCAGCAGCCTTCTATCCGCTATCTTGCTCACGCACTCGCCTCCGGTCCGCTGCCGCCTGTCGCAGGCAGTTCGATAATGATCTCCGCACCCCCGCCGGCAATGTTTTCCGCCCGGATCCGCCCCCCCGCCGATTGCAGGATGGAATGGGACACCGAGAGGCCGAGACCGGTGCCCTTGCCCGGTTCCTTGGTCGAAAAAAACGGGTCGAAAATCGCCTCGATGGCCTGCTCCTCGATACCCTTGCCGTTGTCGGCAATCGCAATCCGGACCATCGGCGGATCGCCCGGTTCCAGACGGCAGGAAACCATGATTCTGCCGGGATACCCTTCCCCCTGATCGTGGATACTGTCCGCTGCATTGATCAGGCAATTGAGAAAAACCTGTCTCAGCTCCTGGCCGCTGGCGACTACGACGTCGCTTCCGCTCGGGCAATCGAGCCGCAGCTGCACATCCGGGACTTTTTTCTGGGAGAGGAACATTTCCACCACTTCGGTGAGCAGCTGCTGCACCGACACCGGTTCGGGAGCGTGCGTGCTGGCGCGGGAGAAATCGAGGAGCCGGTGGATCAGATCGCTGATCCGCTGCAGTTCGGCAATGGCCCGGCTGGAAAACTGATTCCGTTCATCGGTGCTGAGATCGCCGCTGCCGAGCAGTTCGAGATAGCCCTGGACGATGCCGATGGGGTTGCCGATCTCGTGGGCAAGCCCGGCAGACAGCCTACCGACCGCCGCCAGTTTCTCGGCCCGGATCATCTCCGTCCTGGTCTCGAGCAGCCTGGCGTTGGCCTGCTCAAGAGACTGGATCGTCTGCCGCAGCTTCTTCCGGTCATCCTCGATCCGTGCCATCATCCCGTTGAGGGAATAGGACAGCTGGCGGAGCTCGCTCCCCGTCTCTTCGCCGATAAACGACAGGCCGCCGGCCGGGCCATATGTCTCGGAGATCCGCACCAGCCGTTCGATGGGGCGGACCACCAGATTGATCAGTCTGAACAGGCCGATCACCGTCAGCAGGATAACATTGAGAACCATGTACGCGACAATGATCCTCTGATATTCCTGAAACAGCTGGTAGGCGCTCTTCATATCGACCGCCATACCCATCCCGAGACCCGAATATCCCTGCAATTCCAGCGGTACCGCGAAAATCATCCTTCTGCCGCCGAAGACAAAACCGCCGACGGTTGAACCGGCGAAACGGACCACCTCTTCACCGGAACGAGCTGAGAGCTGCGTCACGTCGCCCAATATCAGATCGCCTTCATCGAGCTCGGTGACGACCAGCGACCCACCATCGAAAAACGACACCCCCCGGCATTGTTGCCCGACGGCGGCGCATACCCGGCCCAAATCATCGGCGCTAACCGCTTCGACCGATTTCTCGCGGATAATAAGTTGCCCCCACATGGCAGTCATGGTGCGGACATGACCGATCTCGGCCAGCACCAGACTGCGATGCCAGAACAGGATGACGATGACGTTGCCCAACACCACCGCTATAGTAACAATAATGGCAAGTGTACCGGTGATGCCGAGTTTGAGACCGATTGAACGCATTCCACACTCGCAGGATAGAGGGAAAACTGCTTATTAGCTTTCTCTATACTTGCACAGTTGGTCATCTATGAAAAGAAAAATCAATATGTTATGGCGATTAGATTTGATATTATATAACAGATCTCAAAATCTTAGGGAACCTCATTAGGAAGATCACCTTTCGGACTGTTGACATTTTTTGTCAGCTGTTGCAAAAAAATGGCAGGCATCAGACGGAAAACATGCCCTCTGCGTCATCTGTCTGTCTCAGACGCACGATGCGATATCACACATAATCTTTTCTGGCATTGACAATTAAAGGAAATTGCAAGAGAATGCATAAACAACAACCTTCTGGCACTCGCTTTGCTTATTCGCCAGCAAGAACGTTAAACGCGCAGACTCGACGGAAGATCTGCTAAACCCCACTCACAGGAGGAACACACCATGACACTGAAGAAACTGACCCTGAACCGGAACCAGAAAGGTTTCACCCTGATCGAGCTCATGATCGTTATCGCCATTATTGGTATTCTAGCTGCGATCGCTATCCCTAACTTTATTGCTTATCGGAACAAGTCGTTTTGTTCGGCAGCTGAATCGGATGCAAATGCTGTGGCTGCAGCTGTTGCCGACTATTTTTCAATTCCAACGCACACAGGCATTGCAACTGCAGATCTGAGCATAACTGGAACAGGCGATAACACTTGGGTCCTTGCCGCAGCCAATCCAAACACCGCTATAACAATAACAGTCACCGACGGATCTCAGCGTTGCCCAACTGAGTATAAAACCGCTAACCCCATCAACTCAAAAGGTGACGGTTGGTCGGGCGGCGCACTTCATACCTATCAAAAAGTCTTGAGTCTTGATTGATCTATTTATCAGATCAACTTTAAAAAACGCCCATTGAGGATTTTCTTCAATGGGCGTTTTTTATTCTGGGCTTGCTATTTAATCATTATTGAGCTACTCAAATTTCAAAATATGATTTTAAGAAAAGCGGAAAATAGACTATCGGAAAATTATGCGAAATTTTTTAAGTAGGGAATCAACGAATTATTTACCTGTTTATCTCTTGGTCTCGATACTCCTTTATCTATGTTACTCAAATACATTCAACGTCCCTTGGCAATTTGACGATCGACCAAATATTACAGAGAATGCTGCTATACACATTGATAACCTTAATCCGAGCACTTTGTGGCAGACTCTTTTCTCAAAACCCTTCCATCCTGGCACGATGGAACGTCCTGTCGCATTCTTCAGTTTTGCTCTCAATTGGTATTTTGGGAAAGATAATATTTTTGGCTATCATGTAGTTAATTTTTTCATTCATTTATTAACAACGCTTGTATTATTTGAAACAACAAAATTATTACTACAATTAAATTACTCGAAAATCGATCATCGAAATGACATTTTTTTTGTAGCTCTACTTAGCGCAATATTATGGTCTATAAATCCGATTCAAACTCAAGCAGTTACTTACATTGTACAGCGAATGGCATCATTAGCTGCAATGTTCTATATTTGTGCTGTTTTATTCTATATTAAAAGTCGTAAAACTGAAAATATTTTCAATATTTTAATAAATTCTTTTTTTTGTCTATTGTTTTTCGCACTTGCATTAGGTTGCAAGGAAAATTCCATCACTTTCCTTCCTAGCATCTTATTAATTGAATTACTTTTTTTTAATTCGAATGACAACCGTTATTCGAAATATTATTTTAAAATTCATGTTATCATAAACTTCTTACTCTTCTCATTTGCATTATTATTTATCTACAATAACTACCTATCGCATAGCTTCTCTTTACCCTTTGATGACCGACCATTTTCTCTTAAAGAACGGTTATTAAGTCAACCTCAGATCCTAATATTTTATATAAGTTTATTATTCTATCCATCACCAATGAGATTGTCTCTTGAACATAGTATCACATTAGCTTCATCTGTTATTACCCCATGGGCGACTTTCGCCTCAATACTCTGTATTTCAGGATTATTAATCCTTGGATTATGGCAATTCCGCAAACGTCCATTGATCAGCTTCGCAATATTCTTCTACTTTATCAATCACTTGGTTGAATCAACAATTATTCCTCTTGAACCCATTTTCGAACATCGCAATTACTTGCCCTCTTTTTTTCTCTTTTTGCCAATTGCCAGTGTATTAAACCTGTGGCTGAATGATTACGGAACATCAAGCAGATTAATTCGTGGGACTCTCTATATATTTATCCCGGTTCTGCTCATCCTCTTAGGCGTTGGAACATATACACGAAATGCTGTATGGAGAACTGAAGAATCACTATGGCAAGACAGCATGCAAAAAGCTCCAGACAATGGTAGACCGTACGCCAGACTTGCTGAAATTTATGGATGGCAAAAGGAAAGAACACCTGAAAATTTAAATCTTGCTTTAGCTCTACTACGCAAATCTTTGACAAAACAACTCCATCTCACTTCCTTCAAGGCTGCTATTTTAGGCAATATAGGCAAGATATATGCTAGTAGCGGAAAATTAGATGAAGCAATTCATTACTATGAGAAATCGCTGCATGTAAAACCTAATTTTTTGAATTCACAAATTGATTTAGTTCAAGCTCTCATGCTTAAAAAGGAATTTAAGCTAGCATTAGAAGTGATTGATAAAATCATATCAAACAATAATGATCAAAGTAGATTTTACGATATTAAAGGAGTAATTCATCTTTGGCTTAACCAGCCGCAAGAAGGTGCAAATAGTTTTCAAAAAGCAGTATCTAAGGAAAATGAATATAAATATAAATACTTTTCAAATTTAGGGTTAGCGTTAAGTAGGTCTGGCTTTCTTGAGCGAGGCAAATGGTTTCTCATGCTTGCTTACAAGCATTATCCAAATGATATAAAGTTATCTTTCTTCCTTATAGAACATAATATTTTATCCATGGATAAACAGGCATTGAAAAAAAATACAACCAACCTATTTGAAAGGTACAGTCTTCTTTTTATAGCAAAAAGTTTGTTATATTCTCAACAGAACTACCTTGTTGCACCGATGAAAACCGAACTGATCAGCCCTGCTATCTATCAATCAGCTCAAGAAAATTTCGCTAGCTTGCAATAATATAAACTTAAGATACAAGCTATGTGCTTATCCTCTTACAAAAAGCACATTCTAGATGTAAATCGTATCATGCGACATGTCATCGTTGCACTTATTGGTACAGTCACACTATTTACTGTCATCCTCAGTATTGTACCACCCACTGATCGAGACTCCCTGACCCACCACCTCTTCATCCCCAAACTCTATATCCAGCAAGGCGGCATCCACGAAATTCCGGATATTGCATTTTCGTATTATCCGATGAACCTTGAGCTGCTCTATCTGATCCCTCTCTCGTTTGGAAATGATATCATTCCTAAATATATACATTTTCTTTTCGCCCTTCTCACCGCCCTGTTGATATACCGCTTCCTCAAGCCACGAACATCCACGAACATCGCCTTGTTCGGCAGTCTGCTCCTTCTTTCAACTCCTATCGTGGTCAAATTGTCGACAACCGCCTACGTCGATCTGGGGCTGATGTTCTTCTCAACTGCATCACTGCTGCTCATTCTTCGCTGGCTGGAGTCTGACGCCAAGCGCCATCTCATCCTGGCCGGCATCTGCTGCGGACTGGCTGCCGGCACAAAGTATAACGGTATTGTCAGCATCATCGTTCTGTCGCTGCTGTTGCCTATTTTCTCTATCCACAGACAGAATCGCGCCCCTGGTTCAGACCGAAAGGCCCTCGCCGCAGGATGTATTTTCTTGCTATGCGCTTTGCTTACCTTTTCTCCCTGGATGGTCAGGAATTTCATCTGGACCGGCAATCCGATCTACCCTCTCCATGACACGCTGTTCAATTCAGTTACGTCACACAATACCCACTCCATATCCGAGGCAGCCCCATCTGATAGCCCTTCACCAACAATGAATCCCTTCGTCTTCCGAAGACTTGCCTACCAGGAACCATGGTGGCAAACCATGCTCCTCCCCGTGCGATTCTTCTTTGAGGGTCGGGACGACGATCCACGCTACTTCGATGGGAAGCTCAATCCTTTTCTCTTGATTCTCCCCCTTCTTGCCTTTCTCTATCCCCCGACAACTCGCCAGGCAAGACATAAACGTCAATTCCTTATGGCATTTTCTCTGCTGCTTTTTCTTTTCACTTTTTTCCAGCAGGTCCCACGTATTCGCTATATTATCGGAGTCGTTCCCCCGCTGGTTCTGCTCTCCGCCTATGGCCTACACCAGACTCTGTCGGCGTCAGCCGCCGGCACTTCATTAAAAAACCATCCGATCAGTCGTTCACTAGTCGCCGTCTGCGCCATCGGCGCTCTCGCTTACAACCTGCAATACCTTTCGAGTCAATTCACACTTATCAAACCGCTGACGTACATCACCGGAAAGGTTAGCCGTGAGCAATACATCACATCCTACCGCCCTGAATACCCTGCGATCCAATTCATTAATCAACTGCAGCAACCAATAAAGACCCTTGCCATTTTCCTTGGAAATCGAGGATACTATTTCGACACTCCTGTCGTCTTCGATTTACAGAACAATCGGAGCACGCTCCTTGAACTGACAAAACATTCTGCTGATGGACAGCATATGTATAAGGCCCTGACTGCACGCCAGATTACCCATCTCATCATTCGCTTCGATCTTTTCGAACAGTACGTTCAGCAGAACCTTTCGCCGGTTGAGACAAACCGCCTGAGCAAGTTCTTCCAGGAGCACACCCGACTGGTATTTTCGAAGAACAACCACGGGGTGTTTCTTCTGCAGGAACCAAAGTGATAAGTGCTGGCGATCCAAATGGAATTTCCACACTCCAAATGTACCTCCCCTACCAAGGACTGATGCCATGAAAGCCGTGCTACTGGCTGGAGGATTCGGCACCCGGATTTCAGAAGAGACGCACCTGAAACCCAAACCAATGATTGAAATTGGCGGCAAGCCCATCCTTTGGCACATCATGAAACTCTACTCCACCCATGGCGTTCATGATTTCGTGATCTGTTGCGGATATAAAGGCTATGTGATCAAGGAGTATTTCGCCAACTATTTCCTGCATATGTCCGATGTCACCTTCGATATGGCGAACAATCGGATGGAAGTCCACCACCAGAAAGCCGAACCCTGGAAAGTGACCCTGATCGATACCGGCGAGGACACCCTCACCGGGGGCCGCCTCAAACGGGTCACGGAATATATCCGTGACGAAGATGCCTTCTGCTTCACCTACGGAGATGGTCTGAGCGATGTGGACATACGGGCGTCGATCGCCTTTCACCGTCATCACGGGAAACTGGCCACCGTTACCGCTGTCCTACCGCCCGGCAGGTACGGCGCATTGGAGTGCACCGGCAAACAGGTTACCGGTTTTCGCGAGAAACCAAGAGGTGATGGAGGGGTCATCAATGGCGGCTTCTTTGTGCTCTCCCCAAAAGTCCTTGATTTTATAGAAGGGGATTACAGCAGTTGGGAAGGCGAACCCCTCAATCAGGTAGCCCGGAAAGGCGAGATGATGGCCTTTGAGCATAATGGGTTCTGGCAACCGATGGACACCCTGCGTGACAAGAACATGCTCGAAGATCTGTGGGCCGCAGGCAAGGCTCCCTGGAAGATCTGGCCATGACGATTTCCATGACGCCGAGCGCAACCTTCTGGCAGAGCAAACGGGTTTTGCTAACCGGGCATAGCGGCTTCAAAGGGGCATGGCTCAGCCTTTGGCTTGACGCCCTTGGTGCCGACATCAGTGGCATCAGCCTGCCACCGGAAACATCTCCCAACCTGTTCACCCTGGCTGAGATCAGCGCATGTTGCCGGAGCCACTTCTGCGATATCCGCGACGAATCAAGAATCACAGAACTGATTTATGAGGCTCAGCCAGAGATCGTCTTTCACCTTGCTGCGCAACCCCTAGTACGGCGCAGCTATAGACAACCCCTCGAGACCATTTCCGTCAACGTTGTAGGCACCGCCAATGTCCTCAACGCACTCCGAGACCTTCCCGGAATCCGCGTGGTGGTGGTGATAACAACGGACAAGGTCTATCGCAATCATGAATGGCCCTACCCATATCGTGAGGACGATCCGCTCGGCGGGCACGACCCCTACAGTGCCAGCAAAGCCGCCTGTGAGATCATCACCGCCAGTTATCGGGACGCTTTTCTCTCCTCCAAAGGAGTAGCGGTCGCCACCGCCCGTGCCGGCAATGTCATCGGCGGCGGAGACTGGTCGGAGGACCGGCTTATACCCGATGCGGTCCGCGCCTGGCAGACAGGGAATACGCTCAAAATCCGCTCACCGCAGTCTGTGCGCCCCTGGCAGCATGTTTTGGAACCCTTGTATGGATATCTTGCCCTGGCCCAACTGCTCTGGGATCATCAGGAAGCTGCGGGAGCATATAATTTCGGCCCGCACACCGATGAAGCGACCGCAGTCGGAGAATTGGCCGAAATGGCGCGCCAGTCCTACGGCAGAGGAAAGATCGTCCACACTGCATCTTCCGAAATAATGCATGAGGCCCGCTGGCTGGCGCTGGAGATCGCCAAATCGCGTGAAATACTGAAATTTGTCCCCCGCTGGAGTCTGGACGAATCGGTTGACCGTACCATGGCCTGGTACAAGGCGCTCCAACAGGGAGAAAGCGCTCGCAACCTCTGCCTTGCCGACATTGCCGCCTTCACCACGACAGATTCACGATGAGTCGCTTCTCCATCATTGATCTGCCCCTTGCAGGCCTAAAGCTTGCTGAGCGCGTGCGCCTCGAGGATTCCCGCGGCTTTTTCGAGCGGCTGTTCTGCGCTGAAGAATTGCTCGATGCAGGTTGGGACTCAGCAATAGCCCAGATCAATCACTCCTTCACCTGTAAGGCAGCAACCATCCGCGGCATGCACTACCAAACGGAAGAGCATGCTGAAATGAAGCTGGTAAGCTGCCTGCATGGAGAGGTCTGGGACGTGGCCGTGGATGTGCGACATTCATCGCCAACCTTCCTGCACTGGCATGCAGAGACACTTTCTGCTGAGAACCGGCGAGCCATGCTGATACCCCAGGGTTTTGCCCATGGTTTCCAAACTCTCACCGACAATACGGTTTTGATCTACTGCCACTCGAATTCATATCAGCCGGATGCGGAAAGAGGCTTACATCCTCTTGACAGCCGGTTGGCAATCAAGTGGCCCTTGCCAGTAGATCTTCTTTCTCCCCGTGACTCGGCACAACCTTTCATCGAACGGTCTTTTACAGGAGTGTCTTTGTGAATTGCCGCCACTGTTCAGCACCGCTACACCACACCTTTGTCGACCTCGGCTTCGCTCCGCCATCGAACGCTTACCTGACAGCAGAAGGACTGAATAAGCCAGAGACCCATTTCCCACTCACCGTCAAAGTCTGCGAACACTGCTGGCTGGTGCAAACCGAAGACTATGCACACGCCGGCCTCTTATTCGACAACGATTACGCATACTTCTCCAGCACCTCCTCCAGCTGGCTGCTCCATGCCAAAAATTTCGCCGATCAAATAACCCAAGAACTGAACCTGAACGGCAACAACCTGGTTATCGAGATAGCCTCGAATGATGGCTATCTTTTGAAAAATTTTGTTGCAACCACTATTCCCTGCCTCGGTATCGAACCGACCCACAGCACAGCGACTGCGGCAGAACTCCTTGGCATCCCGGTGATACGAGAGTTTTTCACCGAAGAGCTCGGCAAAAGACTTGCCGCATCGGGCAAACACGCTGATCTGATCGTTGGCAACAACGTATATGCCCATGTTCCTGACATCAATGACTTCACGAGGGGGTTGAAAGCATTATTAAAGCCAGGTGGAACCATCACACTCGAATTCCCTCACCTTTTGCGGCTGATCGAATTCACCCAGTTCGACACCATTTATCATGAACACTTTTCCTACTTGTCCCTCTCGACCGTCCATCGTATTTTTACACACTGCGGCCTTCGTGTCTGGAATGTCGAAAAATTGCCAACCCATGGAGGCAGCTTACGTATATACGGAGGACACATTGAGGAGAACAGGCAGGAAACCGATGCGGTAAAAAACATCCTTCTCGATGAAGATCGCCATGGACTGCACCGGATTGAGACATACACCGGCTTTCAGAAGCGGGCTGAGCGCATCAAAGACGACTTGTTGCTGTTTCTCATCGAACAGAAACGAAAGGGCAAAATTGTCGCCGCCTATGGGGCGGCTGCAAAAGGCAATACATTGCTCAACTTTGCCGGGATAAAACCGGATCTACTCCCCTTTGTCTGCGATGCCGCTCCAGCTAAGCAAGATAAATTTCTACCGGGTAGCCATATCCCAATCTATTCACCGAAATTACTATTTAAATTTCCTCCTTCATTTCTGATAATTCTTCCATGGAATCTCTCAGAAGAAATAATTCAGCAAAATATTCAACTTCTTGAGCGTGGAACAAAATTCGTAACTTTCATACCATATTTCAGCATGATATGAGTGAAATAATTCTGCTAACTGGAGCCACAGGATTTGTTGGCAGACAAATACTTAAAGCATTAATTGCAAGTGGATTGAGAGTACGATTAGTTATTCGTTCTGGCAATGAACAGGAGTTTGTTGGTAGAAAAGGAATTGAATCCATTGTTACAACTAATGATCTATTCTCTGAACAATGCGAATGGTTCAGTAAAATTTGTACTGGCATTGATACTGTTATTCATTGCGCGTGGTATGTTGATCCAACAGATTATCAATATTCTACAAAAAATATCGATTGCTTAATAGGATCTTTGAATTTCGCTAAGGGGGCTGCATTGTCATCTGTGTCTCGGTTTATTGGTATTGGTACCTGCTTTGAATATGATGTATCTGCAGGGAAACTTTCTATCCACACACCAATCAAACCTGCGACACCCTATGCGAGCACCAAAGCAGCCTTATTTTTCGCGCTTTCTCACTTCTTCCCTACTCAAAAAGTTTCTTTTGCGTGGTGTCGACTTTTCTACCTCTTTGGTGAAGGTGAGAGGAGCGACCGATTCATCCCATATCTCAGATCAAAACTTAAATGTGGTGAAGTCGCCGAACTAACAAATGGATATCAAATTCGAGATTATCTCGATGTATCTATTGCCGCCAGGATGATTGTAGAAATCGCATTGGGAACTCAAACAGGACCATTCAATATTTGCTCAGGACACCCAATAACAATTAGAGAAATGGCTGAAAAAATTGCCGAAGAATACGGCAGGAAGGATTTGTTAAAATTTGGTGCCCGACAGGAAAATATTTTCGACCCTCTCTTCATTGTTGGGGTAAAAAACGAATGAATAGAAGCAAAAACATTTCTCAAAAGCCACTTTATAAACAGGATCAACTTCCAATTTTTCAGAACTTGGTATTTGATAAGATAGAAGATGCAATATCTTGTCCTAAAGGCAATATCCTATTGGTAGAAGATCAAAAGACTGGATTAATATACAATGAATGTTTTGATCCTGAATCAGTAGTCTATTCCGCTGCGTACCAGAATGAACAAGGTTATAGCAACGTATTTCAATCGCATCTTGATCTTGTTTCACAAATCATTAACAGGCTCTTAGGCCAGAAAAACCTTATCGAAATTGGTTGCGGTAAAGGCTATTTTCTTGAGCTTCTTGTATCAAAGAATTTTGAGGTAATTGGTTTCGACCCAGCTTATGAAGGGAATAGCGACCGTATTATTAAAAAATATTTCACTACAGATTTTTCTGGTGAAGTTAATGGGATAATTTTAAGGCATGTGCTTGAACACATCAACAATCCATTGAATTTTTTAAATCTCGTACGAGAAGCAACGAAAGGAAAAGGAAAGGTCTATATAGAAGTTCCTTGTTTTGATTGGATTTGTTCGCACAATGCTTGGTTTGATATTTACTATGAACATGTAAATTATTTTCGTTTATGTGATTTTTACAGAATGTTTTCTGAAATAATTGAAAGTGGGAAATTGTTTGGTGGACAATATCTTTATATTGTCGCTGAATTATCAAAAATCATAGATCCAATTTACAAGAAACACGATCAAATTCGATTTCCGAAAGATTTTTCTTCTAATTTATCAACAATTCAAGATAGAAGTATCGCTGTTTGGGGAGGTTCTTCAAGAGGAGTGATTTTCTCTCTCTTAAAATCGAGAGCAGGACAAAAAATTGACGCTATAATTGATATAAATCCGATTAAACAAGAAAAATATCTGCCATTAACTGGATTTAAAGTCATTTCTCCAAAAATTGCTCTTCCACTGTTAGAAAAAGGATCTACGGTATATATTATGAACAATAATTATACTGAAGAAATTAAAGTTCTGTCTAACAATTCCTATAACTATATTGAACTTTGATTATGAACTCATTCAACGAAGATGTAGTAAAACGAATTATTCAAATCTCTAGCAACAATGAGCTTTGTGAAGCAGGAAAATATTTTTTAAAATCATCTATTAAACCAAAATATTCGTATAATTTCTGTTGGCTTGGCCGACCGATAATCCAATACCCGCAGGATATTGTGGCGATGCAGGAACTGATCTGGCTGACCAGGCCTGATCTTATAATCGAAACCGGCATTGCCCATGGAGGCTCGCTGATCTTCAGCGCGTCAATGCTGGCTATGCTGGATGTTTGTGATGCTTTTAGCAGCGGGAGGGGTTTTGATCAGCGGCGTGTCAGCCGCCGGGTTCTGGGAATCGACATCGATATTCGTGAGCACAACTTCCAGGCCATCGAAGCCCACCCCCTTGCCCCTTATATTGAAATGATCCAAGGCTCAAGCATTGACCCTCAAGTTATTTCAATGGTGAAAGACACTGCAGCGAAACATTCATCCATTCTGGTGTGCCTGGACAGCAACCATACCCATGAGCATGTTCTGGCAGAATTGAATGCCTATGCACCCCTCGTCACCAAAGGCAGTTATTGCGTGGTTTTCGATACGATCATCGAAGACCTGCCAGAATCGATGTTCCCAGATCGCCCTTGGGGGCCGGGCAACAACCCGAAAACTGCTGTTTGGGAATATTTGAAAACAAACAAAGACTTCGAGATCGACCGCAGCATCCAGCACAAACTGCTCATCACTGTGGCCCCGGATGGTTTTCTGAAGCGCATTGCTGGTTGATTCTCAACTAACTCAAAAAGTAGCTCTTTTTCGCCTGAAAGCGACCAGTATCAGCCATCCTCCCCACATCCCGACATCAGCAAGAAGCACAACCAGACGAAATCCGGCGACCAAGACGACAGCTGCTTCGAATGAAAGCTGCGATGCAAGGGTATTCGCCGCAACAGCCTCAAACACACCCACTCCTTGCGGGGCAAAAATGGCCAGAAATCCTACCCCCCAGGAAAACAGGTAGGCACCAACAACCCTCCACCACTCGTTTATGGCAAAGGCAGACGGCAGAGCGATGGCAAACGAAAGGAAAGAAGCAGAAGCTATTCCCCAAAAAACTCCAACAATTGCCATTGCTGCCATATAGTTAGTGTATCGGAGCTTGCCGGTCGCTCGTAAGATCAGCCTGTTCACTCCTATCGGACTGACAAGGAGTATGACGAGACTGCCAGTTGCACACAGGAACGCAATTTGCTGCATATGCCCTGTCGGTACCCCGATTCCGACTAATATCCCCCCTGCGAGCAATGTCACTCCAGCAGCGAGGACATTTTCCAGAACGACAAAGCTGCTGAGATGGCTAGGATGAATGCCCAAACTTCGCAACCCGCCAACTCTGGCTACCGTATGCCAGATTCCTCCAGGCAGATATCGTGCAGGCAGGTAACGAAGATGAAGATCAAGAGCTTCATAGTACCTGATTTTTGCCCCGCTTGTGGTCAATGCTACACACGCGAACCATGGGGAGATAAGGTGCCCGACCATCCAGAAACAGATTGACAGAGCCAGAAATTGAGCCTGGCTCTGTTCCAACGTTTCTTTGATTGCCAGCCTTGATTGCCACAATGCAAAAACAAGAAAGAGGAAGGCTATAGGGGTGAAAAGCCATTTGCTGATTGCAAGCACGCGCCTGATTCGCTCTTGGCTGGATTTCCCGGATACAAATCTGTCGAAGACCTTTTGGCGATCGTTTTTTTCAAGACCAATCATCGCTTACCAGCTAGATACCGGATAGGCAATGATGCCAGCAGCGAGATCGCCACAAACACCCTCTCCGCCCTACTGAGATCGCTCACCAGAATATTCCGTAAGAGTTCGATAGGAATACGTAACAGGGGAAAATACCTATCCAACATTGATCTAGCCAACCCATAATCAGGGCTCCGGTATCTTTGTAATTTCTGACCATGGCTCGTCTCGTGGCGAAACTCCCTCCGACACCAACTCGTACACGAGGAATGGATAAAATCTCCTTTCAATGCGAGATCAGTGAGAAGAATCAGATCAGCGCCCACCGTTGCTAGAAGACGTTCTCCGTCATTGAGAAAGGACCTGCGGATAAGGCCAAGAATCGGATGCATGTTCCCATAATATGTAGAAAAGAATCTATTTATAGGGTGCATTCCTCGAGTATCGATATAGCCCGAGTACTTGTTCAAAGTCTTTCCATGTTCATCAATCCACGATGACGAACCAAATGCTATTGCTGCGCTCGGCATCGCTTCGAGCAGGTTGACACATTCGCGTATATAATTGGAATCCCACAGGTCATGACCGGATGCCCACATAAAATAGATACCGCGCGCCTGTGACAACACGTATCGGAAATTCTCGGCAGCGCCCTTATTGACACCAAACCGGTGCAAACGGCAATTCTCACGGTCTCCAATCACTTTTTTGCAGATGTCGGCAGTTGCGTCAGTTGAGGCATTATCAGAGACGATGATTTCGACGTTACCATAGTCCTGATCAAGGATACTGAGCAATGATTCTCCAATGAATCTTTCCTCGTTATAGAGGGGCATCCCGATACTGACGAGCGGCAATGCAGCATCCCTGGCAGATGGTGAGTTCATTGGATATACTTCATATAGTCAGTATGAGAGAGGAGATTCAGATTCCCTTCTTGATTATTCGACCTTGTCGTAACGCATCTGCGAAATTTGCTCAGCAACCAACCCTATCATGAAAATGATAATAGAGCTGTTGAATAACAAAGCCGACATGTTGGTGAATCGCCCTTCGGTAAAAAAGGTGAAAAAATAATAAAATAAAGCTGTGAGAAACAACATTATACTGATCGGCAAAAATACCCGTAACGGCGAAAAAAGCGTTGCTATCTTTGTAATGATTAAAAAAAATCTGGTCCCATCCTGAACGAGCTTGATCTTGCTTTTGCCCACACGGTATTTCGTTTGAATCGGTATATATTTGACACTCCGTCCACTCCGCAGGTAAGCCATTGTTATCGTGGAAGGATAAGAAAACGTGTTAGGTAGTAGATAGATAAACTGCTTGGCTGTCGAAGCCCTGACCAGCCTGAATCCGGATGTGAGATCCGCAATTTTGAACCTGGTCACATAAGAGGCGAACCAGTTATAGAGCGTATTCGCGACATCGCGATGCAAAGCAGTTTCCGATGTCCTTGTTCTGGCACCTACCACCATATCGTAGGTATCCTTGTATTCAAGTAAGCGAGCAATATCTTCCGGCGCGTGCTGACCATCTGCATCCATCATCACAACCCACTCTCCCTGAGCCGCTCGCAATCCCGTCTTTATCGCTGCCCCATTGCCGATATTATAAGGGTGTGGCCAGACATTGGCCCCGGCATCCATGGCCGCCTGCAGTGTGTTGTCAGTAGATCCGTCATCAACTACAAGGATCTCAAAGTCCGGGTGAAGTGTGCGTATTCTGGAAATAGTATCTCCAATACTCAATTCCTCATTATAGGCAGGCAGTAGAACCGTGACTGGTACTTTCCTTTTCTTCTCCTCCACTTTTTCCAGCCCTCCTGATCTAAAAATAATTAGCCAACCTACGTATGTTTTCCACTCTTCACCAAAAGGTTAGCCTAAATCAAACATCTGTTCAACTTATCCAACAATTTACAAATGATAAACTGACTATAATGCCGAGATATTGCCAACAAAAAAAGCCGACCCCGTTTCCAGAGTCGGCTTTGAGTACACAAAAGCAGAAAGGTTATTTCCCGCCAGTGGCGATATGCATATCTTTGGTCATCGCAAACCACTCCTGGGTGTTACCCGGATCATCCTTCTTGCCGTAAGGCAGATACATCACCTTGACTTCGACTGTGAAATCATTGGCAATAATCGTCCGCACCAGTTTGTCATCCTTGGTGGACTCGGTGTAGACCGGGATCTGGAACATCTCCCTGGTCGTTTTCAACGGCGGAAGACTTGTATCGGTCAGGATACCGCTCTTCTCGTAAGGCCCACGGCCCATCTTGTCGCCCCGGCCCATCTGCTGCGGAACCGGCATATAAATTCTCTGATCTTTATAAAACTCCTTGCCATCCTTCGTTTTCGCGGTCACATACAGGACCACCCGGTTCGGGGTGGGTCAGCCGTCCGGGATCGGGTGACCGGCCTTGTTCTTCAACTCGACGATGACCTTGGCCATCGGTGTCATGGTCGAACCGTCACGCCACTGGAAAGCCTGAGCCTCAACATCGACCTCAAGGGCCATCTTGGCCATTTCAGGAGCTCTGTAGCTCTGCATGTTGTGACCGAGACCACTCTTCTCCATGTGGCATTCCTGGCAGGTCTCAACGCCACCTTCCGCTTTGTAGGTATAGAGGTGGGCTCCGTACAGGGTGGCGCACTGGGTCGGGTTCTCCAGATCGAAATTCGGACCGAGACCATGGCACTGCCCGCACAGGATCGACTCTTTCATGATCTTGCTTGTCTTCATCACCGGATGGGCCTCGTCCTCATGTTCGCCATCCTTGGTGCCGTAGACTGCATCCTTCTGTGGGGTTCCATCCGTCCATTTGTGGACAATGGCATTGCGGTTATGGCAGATCGTGCAGCCTATGTTCAATGACTGCAGAGTTTCCGCCGCCTTTTCATCGCCATCCTCAGCGAACGCATAAATATTTTTGACGATCTCCTGGGCGACGCTGTCTTCTGCATCCTGCAACTGAGGCAGATGGCATTTGGCGCAGATCATCAGATGTTTGACGCCGACGTCTCCAGCTTCCTTCACCCCAGAAAATTCCCATTCCTCGAGGCCGTTTTCAATAGTGGTCTTGAAAGTGGCTGCTGTCCGGCCGGTATTCTCGGGACCAAAGATCGACCTGGCATGGAGCGACTTCTGCCATTGCTCGTGTGCTTCGGTGTGGCAGTCTACGCAGGAACTCGAATCGTACATTGCGACCAGTTCAGCAATCGTCTTGGCCTTCTTTTCCTCTGCTGCCTGGGCGCCCGTCAACATCAACGGAACCGCGACCCCAAGCAGCACGGCCATACTCTTGAACAATCTCATACCTCCTCCTGACTAAAGGTTTTCGTCATCACACTGAATCACTACCGCCTAGACGTCTTCCCTCTCACCTCCTTTCCGCACATCGTAACCGGACGTGCCAATCAAGAATAAAATTAATTGTTTCAATATATTATCATCAATAGAACGATATTACCTCTTCATTGTACGCTACTCACATTTTTTGTCAATAATACAACGGGAGTAGTCACCGTGAAAATCGCTCGATTCCTGGTCTCAATCACTCGAAAAAATTTACTGATCGGATGGACATGTGAGATCATTGCACTTAGTATCGTACATGATGCAATGATCTCACCGATACCACCCATTATCCCCGATCCAAGCGGAGGCAAGAAAAGATGAGAGAATCCCTGTTCGAACCGATGTCACTGGGAAGTTATCAACTGAAGAACCGTATCGTCATGGCACCGATGACCAGGGGAAGAGCCGGAGAGCAACGCGTGCCCAATGACATCATGGCTGAGCACTATTATCAGCGGGCAAGCGCCGGTTTGCTCATCACCGAGGCCACGGTCATTTCCCGACAGGGGATCGGCTGGATCGGTTCTCCCGGCATCTACAACGACCAGATGGTGGAAGGATGGCGTAAAGTGACCGACAGACTCAAGCCCACAGGTACGCCGCTGTTCCTCCAGCTGTGGCATTGCGGCCGGGCATCCCACAGCGATTTCCATGATGGCGCCCTGCCGGTTTCCGCATCCGCTGTCAGACTCGAAGGCGATATGATCAGGACGCCCTATGGGAAAAAGCCTTATGAAACCCCCAGACCTCTCGATGAAGCTGAAATTGCCGGAGTGGTGAATGATTACCGCCAAGCTGCCGCATTCGCAGAGGCTGCAGGTTTTTCAGGGGTCGAGGTGCACGGCGCGAACGGCTACCTGATCAACCAGTTCCTCGACGGACGATCAAATCTTCGTCAGGACCGATACGGCGGCACACTGGAAAACCGGTTCCGCTTCTTCAGGGAGGTGCTGGAGGCTGTGCTCGAGATCTGGCCAGCGGACAAGGTCGGTGCGCGCATTTCGCCCAACGGGGTGTTCAACGATATGGGCTGCGACGATTTCCGCGAGCTGTTCCTCTATGTCGCAGAAGAAATTGACAAACTGCATCTTGGCTATCTGCATGTCATGGATGGCCTGGCCTTTGGTTTTCATGGGAGAGGCGAACCAATGAGTCTGGCTGAATTCAGACCGGTGTTCAAGGGCACAATCATCGGCAATTGCGGATACACGAAAGAAGCTGCGGAACAAAGGATTGCAGAAGGCAGCGCCGACCTGATCGCCTTCGGCCGGCCCTACATCACCAACCCGGATCTCGTTGAACGGTTCGCAAACGGATGGCCGCTGAACCCGTCGGAGGACATGTCCCTGTGGTACACTCCCGGACCTGAGGGATATACGGATTACGCGCCTTACGAGCCGTAGGAAGGGCAGCCTTTGGGGCAACCTTGAAGAATTCCCCGCCTGCCACGGAGACCGGATATGCAGGGAGCTGGATATAGCGGAATTCCCATCTGGGCGCGGGAGCAGCGGAAATCCAATTGTTCAAGGTCGCCATTCAGCGGACTTCAAGAGAGACAAACGGATCAGCAAGACATCCTTGCTGTATTGAAGCCTGCATCTCCTGATTAAAGATCTACATACCTTGATTCCCCGAACCCACACAGAGAACATCTCATTTCTCTATCCGTACCACCAATGTCGCCAAAAATCGGATGTGGTTTACAGGAAATCGATTCAAGCGTGAAATTCTTGCATACTGGACACAACTCACAGGATTCGCCAAACAGTACACAGTTCCCGATATCGATAACGTTCCTTTCAGTCAGATACTCTGCAATTTTATCCCGGATTTCAATAAGCCCGAGGCTGAGTTCTGCAAGAATATTCTTGAGTTCAGTGTTTTCCAGAGTACTGCTCTTTTCTTCCAGCTTTTCCGCCAGGTTTATTGCGCTTGATACAGATGCAAGTATGTCTGCCATATCGATTTCCTCTTCAGAGACATTACCATTCCGATACGTTACGCAAAGAAGCAAGTAGAAAAAATCAACTCATATATCGGCTGCCAGCTGCATGGTCTTTCGGAAGCAGCGGATAATCCAGCCTCGCATACCCAGGTGGCAGCCTGGACGAACAGCCGCCCAGACAACTCCTCGCTGAATAGACAACATTGTTCATCGCTCCATGTATTGTATGGACATCGAGACAAAAAAAGCAACAGGCTATTAGTCTATTGCAAGACATGACATTGGAAAAATGAAAATAATTCCATATTTCATGCCACTAGTGTCACACCGATGGCCGACATCTTCGTCCCACTGGCATTGTCTGCAACTCATGATTACTTTTGACGGAGGTTTATCGAATCTTCGCCAATGCAGTGATCAACCGTACATGCATTATCGCACACGTGCCTCAATTATTCAGGAGGTTCTTTGCCCACGAGGTACACGCCATGGCATTTCACCTTAAAAACAAGGTTCCTGATCGCAGGGAAGGCAGGATCATCTCTGTATTAGGTGATTCCTCTACTTACCAAGCAATCAGAGAGCAAGATGGCTGTATCTATGTCCTTTTTGAATGCGTAATTGCCGATGGCGGGCCACCCCCACCTCCATGATGCTGGAGAAGATGCTTTCTGTTTTCTTGCGGGGGAATTCCCGTCCTGATCGGAGAACAGGCCCTCAAAGTCACTGGCTGATCGTTCTTCTTCGTACTGCGAGATACGATTCATAGGTTCGTAAGTTCCGGTGCACTCCCCCTGTAAGGACACTGGATGTGATTTTTCCAGCAGGATTCGAAAGGTTCGCTGAAGAGATTACAGGTCCTCCCTATTTGCATAAAGAGATGGCCCTTGCATCACAATATGGCCTGAAGTTCATAACCCCATAACCGAGAGGCTGTTTTGTCGTGTATATCGCCTGGAACGACCAACGATTGAGAGATAGGCCAGGGAAGAAATCAGAAGATTACTAAAGCATAAAATTAGCGGGAGAGATGATCAAATGACACCTGTTTCATCCAGCCCCGATGAGGATTTCCTTCTGCGAACCATTTCTGATGGCACCGCGTCTGAAACCGGTTCATCTTTTTTCAGGGCCCTGGTCAAAAATCTCAGCCAGGCCCTGGGAACCCATGGCGCCTGGGTTGCGGAGTTTCTTCCAGAGCCGAGACTACTTAAAGCTTTCGCTTTCTGGCTAGGCGGAGAGTATGTCGAAAGTTACGAGTACAACATCGAGGGAACGCCATGCGAACAGCTCCTCAGGAGGAAAACACACCTGCATATCCCGCAAAATGTTGTGGACCTCTTCCCGGGAGATCCCGACCTCCCAAAGATCGGTGCGGTAAGCTACATCGGTTTTCCTCTGCTCGACGATAACCGGGAGCTTTTGGGGAACGTCGCCGTCGTCGACACCAAGCCGATACCCGAATCGTTTCGCAGCCTGGCCGTGTTCAGAATCTTTGCCGCCAGAGCGACTGCCGAAATTCTTCGCCTCAAGGCGGAATCTGAAATGATGAGCCGCGAGGAAAGAATTCGTGGAATCTTTGACGGCGCCATGGATGCCATCGTCGAACTGGACAGCAATTTTCGTATCGCCATGATGAATCCATCGGCGATAAGCCTCTTTGGGATAACCCCTGATACTGTCCTCGGCACCCTTTTCCAATCTTTTCTGCCCCCTCAGGATTTTCGCAAGCTCGTGAATCTTGTTGGCAGCTGGAAATCGTCCCGGCAGCGCGACCGGAAAATCTGGCTACCTGGAGGACTGACAATAATAAATAAGATCGGTGACCCCATATGCACGGAATGCACTCTTTCAGGGCTGGAAATGCACGGCAAACCCTACTACCTCCTTATTTTCAGAAGCGTGAAGGATCGATATGAGGCCCAAAAAATCATCGCCTCACTCAAGGACGAGGCCCATTACCTGCAGGACGAGATACGATCTCTTGCCAATTACGGCGACATTATCGGCCGAAGCGACGCGCTGCAGCAGACGATGAAGCTGGTGGCGGAAGTGGCGCCGGTGGATTCTACCGTTGTTGTTTTCGGCGAAACCGGCACCGGAAAAGAGCTGCTGGCCAGAACCATCCATCAGGCCAGTCAGCGCAGGGAACGCCCGATGATTACAGTCAATTGCGCAGCCATCCCACACTCCCTGATCGAAAGTGAATTCTTCGGCCATGAAAAGGGGGCGTTTACGGGGGCCACCCAGAATCGCAAAGGACGCTTCAGCCTCGCAGATAACGGGACTATTTTCCTCGATGAGATTGGCGAGTTGAGTCTGGAAATGCAGGCCAAGCTGCTCAGGGTTCTCCAGGAGGGCGAATTTTCTCCGGTAGGGAGCTCCCGGAACCACCGTGTCGACGTCCGGGTAATTGCCGCTACCAATCGCGATTTGTCCAAAGCTGTCCAGCAGGGTACCTTTCGTACCGATCTCTATTATAGACTCAACGTATTCCCCATCACGATCCCACCCCTCCGTGAGCGCAAAGGCGACATCATTCTGCTTGCCAATCACTTTGTCGGTAAGTATGCGTCGCGCATGGGCAAAAAAATTGCTCCGATCTCGGCCGAAATTGAGGAGCATCTGAACAGTTATTCTTGGCCAGGCAACGTCAGGGAGTTGCAGAATGTGATCGAGCGAGGCGTCATCACGGCCCGTGACGGTCAATTGAATCTTCAATATGCCTTTCCGGCAAAAGAACCGGCGCTGCAGGATACAGACGTTGAATGTTCAACTGCTCCGCTCGAAAAAATCCTGACCACGCGGGAAATGCGGCGTCTCGAACGGGACAATCTGCTGCGTGCCTTGGATCAGGCTCATTGGAGGGTTGCCGGTGAACATGGAGCCGCACGACTGCTCGGCATACCGGCCTCCACCCTTCAGTCACGAATGAAGGCCCTGGCGATCAAGCGACCCGGTGAAATCCGATAGCGCGTACCATGCGCCCGCGGCAGACCTGGCAAAGCCAAGGCAACTGCATGACTCGGATAACATCATCATCCGCCTTCACTGCCGAAATTTCGTTGACATTGGTCGTGAGATATCGTGAATCGCGAGATATCGCCACTTGGCCCATGGACAACGCACGCTGTAAGACACTGAATACATGTACTATTTGTTTTCTCTCTGATTGGCACGGTTGATGAAATACCGAGGGCAAAGTCGCTGAATATATTGGCGACACAAAACCGGCACTACGCTTTTCAGGGGAGGACAACATCATGGAACAGACAGCAGAGAACGTAATGGCCAAAATGGTAAACGGTGTGAAAGTGGATGAGTTCTTCGGCACGATTGAGGCCGTGAAAACAGCCCCGGTTATCGCCACATTTCGCTTCAGAGCTGAAAACCGCTGGGAGGACGGCGGCCACAATCGTACTACGATCAAGAACTTTTATGGAACTCAGCAGGATCACGAGCGTCCGAAAGCCTTCATTCTTGACGCAGATGAGCCACCGATCCTTCTGGGCCGGGACAAGGGGCCCAATCCGGTGGAATACCTGCTCACCGCTCTGGCTTCCTGCGTGACGACCTCGATAGTGTATCATGCCGCTGCCCGAGGGATAGTCATTCGCTCGATGGAATCGAGACTGGAAGGAGACATCGACCTTCAGGGCTTTCTGGGAATACGTGATGATGTGCCAAGAGGGTTTAAGGAAATCAGAATGTTCGTTAACATCGATGCCGATGCCTCGCCAGAAGAACTCGAGGACATCGTCAAACTCGGACCAACCTATTCCCCGGTATATGACACCGTTACCCGCCCTGTGCCAGTCAAGGTACAACTGGCAAAATAGATCATCCGCCGATTGCCCTCGACCAGGAGCAGCCGGTACCCACTCCGATTGGGAGCGGGGAAATGACGGAACGATGATTGACACCCATATCTATAAGGTTTCTGCGTTTGCATACCAGCCTATAAGGAACGAGGAAGCATGAGTATTTTTTAAGATCGGCTTACAACAAAAAAAGGGTCTCAGCCAAAAAGACTGAAACCCTTGATTTTGCTGGCGGGGCCGACCGGGCTCGAACCGGCGACATCCGGCGTGACAGGCCGGGTCAAGAATTTTATATGTAGTAATATCAGATAAATAGAAAACAGAAAAATTCAGAAATTGGGAAAAAGCAAAATTTTTTGCTTACGAGACAGCACCAAAAACTAAGTCGCAAACATTTCCTGCAGGACGGAAACAATATTCTCCTGAGTCCGTTTTTGCACCCTTCCCAGCTTTTTCATAAACCGGATCTTGTCGACCGTCAGGATCTGATCTAGGACCACCTGCCCTTTCGTATTCTGGAAAATACAGTTCACTCTGGTTGGGTAATTCCGTATGGTGGTTGTCATCGGTGCAATGATGACAGTTGAAATATGGTGGTTCATCTGGTCGGGTGAAATCACCACACAAGGACGAGATTTTTTTATTTCATGACCGATAGTCGGATCAAGGTTGATCAGGAACACATCGAAGCGCTTTACTTCCATTCCCATTCTTCCTCATCCCACTTTGTCGGAATCAATGAATCTGTCTCGAACAGTTTATCATCGCCCTTCTCGGCCATCTTTTGAAATGCTTCATCCCAGCCAGCGCGTGGTGTCTTTGCTGACCTGACGATGAGATCATGGTCTTTGACGATCAGTTCAACCTCACCTTCAAAGCCGCATTGGTCGAGTATTGGTTTTGGTATCCGCAATCCCTGTGAATTGCCGATCCTAATTATTGATGATTTCATTTTGACCTCCGATCCGTATGGCGACCATGTAATTACATTGTACGAACAATAACTACAAAGTCAACCTTCTAAAATATTTACATTGGAGATATGTTAAGAACGGTGAAGTTAAGCCGCCGGCCCTTTGTCGAGTCGATCGGTTTGAGCGACTTGCTGGGCCTCTTGCTCTTTCCGCCACTGCTCGCGCCTTTCCTGCTCCTCTGCCATCTCCTGAGCCCGGTCTTCGCTCGAATAAACATTCACCTTCATTCGATGAAAGCCGGTCGAGAGGGAGTGGATGTCCTTTTGGAGCTTCTCCAAGCTTTGAGCAATCGCATAAGCATGAGGTTTGCCAAGCTGATAACCACCCTTGAGTTCGGACATGTCGACGACGAGGGTATCTGAATAGGCTTTACCCGTGGCACTTGAGTACGTCACGTCGATGCCCAACACGGACGCCATCTTTCCATCATGGTCTTGGTTCAGCCGTGTGTAGCCAGAGACCCTCTCTTGTCCTGGTCCGAAGTGCTTCAGCCCCACATTGAAGAAATTGACGTCTGTGAACTCAGCAAGGAGTTTTTCGGCACATGCCCCTCCTGAAATTACTTTCGGCTTGAAGGCAACGTCTAGTGCAGGGCCAAGACCGATGTTTCGGATGTGCAGACGAACGATATGCACCGCGAAGTCGAATGATGCGACCGCAACTTGCAACTTCGGCTCTGTTTGAACCTCTCGCATCATTCTCGTTTCCTTTACGAGAACCCAAGTGAGGACAGCATACACAGCCGTTGCGATGGTTACCACTGCCGTGAACACGACCGTGAGTGCACCGGAATTTGTGTTTAAGAACTGAAGAAGATTAGTCATCACTGGTTTCCTGCCCAACGTAGCCTTCAGCCGCGAGCGAAGCGAGTCGGACTGAAAGGAAATGTTATGCGCTACTCCTTTGTTATTGTAACCCCACGACCAGCAAGAATGGTCCCAGTTAATGTGACAATAAACCCGATAGCTGAGAGTATCCAAGACAACCAAGGATAAATTGAAGACTTAGACCATTCTTTTAGCTCTTCAAATGTTATTATTGGTCGGGTGCATTTGTTGTTATCATTACAATAAACAAGTGGTCCAACCGGGTTCCAATATTCACCGAAATTTTCGTCAAGCCCCTCTGCTTTAAGCTGAGACATAAAACCGCTAGTGGGTCTCATTTTAACTATTATTGAAATATCAACGATACTTTCTGGAGGGAATGAAGACAGAAGTTCTTCGAAGTTCGGCGCCGAAGATGGGATCTCCCCATTTCTTTCTATCATTTTTACCATCGCAGACCTTTCAGGGTGCTCAAACCAACCCAAAAGATCTCCTAATCCTATGAGCAAGCCAATGAATATAATAGCTATTCCAATTATTTCGATTTTTTTATAATTGCACATTTCAGATCATCATAAAAATCAACAGAGTACTTAATGCTATGTCAAAATTTTAGTTCGACTATTGAACCTCCATTTGCAGAAGTAATCACAGGCATAACGTGAAGTTCTGCGGAACCGCGCTGTTTGCGGGTTCCGTAGAAACGTCTGGTTATATCTACATTTTTAATTTTTCTTCTAACTCTAAAATTTTTCCACGCAAGGCTTTGTTTTCAATCTCTAATTCTTTGCAATGATCTTTTGTTGTTATTTCCAATATCATTTTAAGTTCATCTTTTGGAGGCATTATAGGTTCATATAATTGGTGATATGCTCTGCCAATAGCACCACTAAACATATTTAGTTTTGGTCTATTAACGCCAGATTCAAAAATATGATTTTCTGATATTCCAGGATAAGGATCAAGGTAATATACCTCTCTTATTCCTAATTGATAAGCTTTCTTTGCACATAATTCACAAGGACTTGAGGTAGTGAATAATTTGCCACCTTTGATTCCTTGCCCACCATATTTTACAATTTGCAAGAAAGCATTTTCTTCTGCATGCAATGCCCGAGTGTGAACTTGGTTTTTTTCTTCATCAATTTCATTTTTCAAATCTTTGAAACAATACGAAACGTTTCTACCTTTCAAATCAGCTCTACATTTTTTTGTGTTTTCGTTATTGTATAGCTCTTTTGCTAAATCTCTAAAATCTTTATTGTTGTTTTCGAATTTGCTAAATGCGAGATCATCTTTATGTGAAAGTAAATCATATACATTACGTAAACTACATGGCGCTTGACCTTCTGGTGGAGTGTTCCATCCAATACCTTTTAAAGAGAAAAACTCATCAGTAATAGATGCCCCCACCTGCCTGCTCAAACACCCAGAATTTAGTTTTGCAGTATGAGCGATTTGCATGCATCGCTCTTCACTTGAAGGCATTATTATGCCTGGATGCATTATCAAAGCAACAAACTTAGCGATTTGCCACGTTATGAACGTTAAATCGTCCTCACCAATTTGTGGGTTGGAAACATGAATGTCTGCAAGATCATAGCACTTTTGAATATTTTGAGACACAAAGCTAGAGTATTGGCTTTTAATTTTATTTGATTCTTTTTTATTAATTAACTCTATTTGACTGGCACTTAAATCGTACTGTTTTTGTAATCTTTCGTTTCTCGTCTCATCATTTGCGTTGAGTGCCATCAAATAAAAAGCAGAATATCTTTCTCGAAAATATAATGCTTCAAAAGGATTTCGAAGTGTATCTATTACTACGTAGGTTTTTTCGTTACTATGTCTTGAGTGATGGGTAAATATTTTCAAAAGTCTATTCACACGTTTAGAAATTGAAAATATGTTCTGAGCCTTGAAGTCAGATGAAATCACGCTACCTGATGAGCGAATGTTATCACCAAGTTTTTGATATACCTTTGTATAGTTTTTGGTAGACAAGCTATCAAAAAACTCTTTAATTTTGTCAGTAAAAGAACATATCTGATTGAAGTAAAAATCTTTATTCTTGGCATGCCTTTCTTCAATATCTTCAATCTTTTCTTTCAGTTCTAGCCTAATCTCACGGAGAATATCGAACTGTTCACCACATAGGGATACAAAGCTAGTACATATTTCTTCTTGTCTAGTCTCAGAAGTGGGCTCTAAAAATAGTGAAACATATTTTATAAATTCTTCTTTTTCTACTTCTACGATAAAAGATGTTATAATGTCTTTGATTTTAATCCATACAAATGGTTCCCAGTTCTCCTCAATAAATCGTTTTACAATATTGATTTTTCTACCTTCATTATCATTTACTATGATTGAGTTGGGACTGTTAACTTGGATGTCTTTTCTCTCTTTAGCTAAAATTTCAGCTGCTGTACTACATCCTGCGCCGGTTCTTCCTGTTAGGCCAATTATTATGTATTTTTCTCTTGTATCGTAAACTTCGTGAATACCTAAAGTGTTTTCGTTCATGATATTCCTTAGAGATATAACGTGGAACTCAGTGGACCCGCGTTGTTTGCGGGGTCCACTGAAGTGACTGGTTGTACGATTATTCAAATTGTATTGCAACCTTCTCGGCGAGTCGTTTGATTATGTACAAATAAGGTACTAGTAAATTGTTGTTTTTTAAAGTTGGTAATATTACCTTGTTCTCTCTTGATTCTCTAAGATGAACCAAGACATTTCTAATTTTTTCAATATTGTTTTTTACCTTGAGAAAATCACCTTCAACTAAATTTTTAGTTGATTCTTCATTATTAATTATTTTCTGGATTTTAAATCCACCATCAAACTCAATATCTTTAGAAAAATATTCCCAATTGCAAAAAATCTCATTTGTAATATCATCAATTGAACAATATTCTGCTAATGCAGATTCCAGTTGTTTTGAATCATTTCTGCTTGAAAAATTGTCTTTTAGTTCTTCGATAATTTTCTTGCTGTAGTCGTTAGCCTTAGCTGAAACATCTGGTCTTTTTAATATATTAGATAGATTGCTTTGTATTTTATTATTAAGATAATAGTATGATACAAATTCTAAAATTTGATAATAAAAAATAAATTTTAGCCTTATATCTTTAGTTTCCCTAGCAACACCAAATATTTCTAATAATGTTGGATCTATTTCCTTAGCGTTAATAATTTCAGGAAATTTGTCTCTCATTGAGTAACAGGGTTTTTTATATATTTCCTTCTTGATCTTTTTTTTAAAAATTATGATTTCTGGACCATTTCTGTGAAAGTAGAAACGATAAAAATTAAGGATTTTTGAGAGTTTTACAAAATCATTACAAATTTCGGTAAAATTTCCTTCGACAAAAAAGCTTATTGGTTCAGTATCTTTTAAAAACTTCTCATATAAGGAAGTTTTGTTGAAAAAATCTCTAAATAATCTTAAATTTCTATGATTTGAATCAGTGTCCGGACTATTCATTACAAATGATTTGCATAATAATTGTAATGTGTTTGATTGCATATCGAAATAACACTTGAAAGTAACACCTTTATAATTAAACAAATTAATAGATATCTTATCCTTTTCTCCTATTTTTAACGGAGCGTATATGTATTCTAATTTCTGTTCATCGCGATGATAAATGGCTACAAGTTCTTCAGGAAATTGGATATTTGAAATTGAAGTTAAAACTTTTCCCTTCTTGAATATAAAACTAACAGACTCATCGTTCCATGGATTTAATACCTTATATTCCTTACCGTTCTCTTCAAGTTCTATGCTTGGATTATTTTTTTTTAATTCCAAGAGATTTTCGTTCATAAAGGTTTCCTATATTTTTAAGTACAACGTCTAATAGTAGGACGCTGCTTTTTGGGAGATACCTTTTCCCAAAAATCAACGATTATTAACAAGTAGAAATCTTTCCTTTCTCAAATTTCGTGTCAATCTTGGTTTTCCAGATTTCATGGATTTGATATATCTCTAATATTAAAGTAAATAATTTCTCATTCTGGAAATTACATGTATATGACGAAAATAAACGTTATTTTGAGATTGCAGCTATTTGCGGATATTCCCTTGTTATACGGACGCCGCATAACTTGCAAAAGATATTAGCAAAGATATCAAAAATAAATATTCCTAGCATATTATAACTGCATCTTCTGCAGCATTTTGGAAAATATCGCTTGCTATGAAGAGTCTATACGAAATGCAATATAACCGAAAATGGTAAGTTATATTCTGTAAATTCAAAATTTTATGATGCATAAAAAATTGCATTTATACCAAACAGCAAATATCAGTATGAATAAGGGATCAAATCTAAATTACTTTTGCTAGATTTTCTTTCGTTTAAAACTCTTTAAATCTTCTTTAGCGATACGTCTTTCTTCACCATTTCTTATCATTATCGATACATATTCACTAGTTATAACAGCATCTTGAGAAAGGATAATTTCGCCATTTTTTAACTCAATTATGTACCAGTAATCTGATACAACCTTGTTTTTATAAGTTTGCTTTTTCGTCGAATAATGTTGTTGGTTTTGAATCTGACTTTTTGGAATAATTGGCTTGGATGACCTATCAATTTCAACTTTACTGATTGATAATTTTGCTTCTTGCTGTCTCTTTTGCAGAAAATCGAGGTATTTTTCAGGAAAAGTTTTGCTAATGGCACTATAGACTGATGAATACGTCAAGAAAGGGAACAAATCAGGTCGAAGATACACAACGACAAAGACAACAAGAATAGAAGTAATTACCAATGAATAAGCTTTTAATAATCTCCTATTGAGATTTAAAGAATTCGCATGGGGCCGAGAACCGTCAAAAGGTATATCGCTGAGATCCCGCCACTTGTGTTCATATTCACTTTGCCAGAATTTGCTGTCTTGCTTTCGTCCCTCATGAATTCTATAGATCAATGCCTTGGATAATGGAGTGACTTTACCGGTCTCTGCAGTATGTTCTTGATTATAAATGTAATCGGGTTGTGCTCTCTTATCTTCTTCCAGGTTTTGTTGTTCAAGACGGTTAGAGAATTCTTTCTTCTTTTGCTTGCCTGTTGTGGATGTAAAAATTCTTTTGAAATCAATGTGACTCAGCGCAAAATTAATGAGGAAGACGCCAATGGCAGATATCTGAATAAACAACACAAACATCCAGATCATCACCAGCTTGCTTTGCTCGGCCGTCCTCATATGAGCATCAATACTGGTTACCACCAGATAGCCGGGAGAAAGAAAGAACAGGTTTACCAGGTTTATTATGACGGCAGCAGCACCAAGCGGGGTTGCTTTGCCAGCAGACATCCAGGACAGAAATCCTGAAAGACCGGAAATGAATATTCCGAAGAAGGGGATGAACACACCCAGGATTGCAAAGAAAAGGGAAGAAATCCCGAATGCAATCATCATGGTGATCGTCTCGTTTGTTTATTCGTTTCTCAAATCGTTTCTTTTCCTATCAAATTGTTTCATATTATCTTTAACGTAAAATGAGATGAATTTCTTCAAAATTTAAAAGAAAGAACTGAAAAATATACGTTTAAGATAGGATTTATTAAATTATTGAATGATAATAAACAGATAATCAGAGAAGTTTTTGGGTGCGGAATTTTCTCCACTCCTTGAAAAGTGGAAAGCAATCTTCGAACGAACACTCAAACCATTCCTTTCTATTTGGTTCAGCAGCAATAAATTCACTGAGCCACTCGTCAATTTCTTTTAAAAAAGACTGGTTAAATGTGGAGCTTGCATCTGAAAGACGCCTTGGCCCCCTCCCATAGAAGAGCCATTCAACAAGAAGATTATATTTTTCGGCCACTTTGAAGGCCCATTCGACAGGAAACTCGTCATTCTTCTTTTTCCGAGAAACATAAGGCTGGGTTGTCCCGACAATACCGGCCAACTCACTCAGATTTTTAATATCTGTTTCTTCTAGAATTCTTTTCCAGATAGAAGAAAAGGACATAAATATATCCTAAGGTAATATTTTCCTCTTGATCATATCTAAAGGATATATTATACGGTAGGCATATACCTTCGAGACATGGCTGGCAAAATAAAGATGTCAGTTTCTTTATTATACACCCAAACCCATAGAGAAAACGAATAGCAATTTCACCAGCCTATCCCCCCTGGAGCCAGCAACCCGCCCAACCAGAAGGACAGGCAAAAACCCGAGAGAGCAGTCAAACCAACCAAACGGAGAAAATCATGACGACCAAAACAACCGACACCGCAGACGTAGCAAAATTACAACTTTCCATCAAAGGCAAAATCATCGCCATCGAGCAGGTCAAAACCGCCAACGGCATCTTCTTCAGCAACACCATCGTCATCCCAGCTGAAGACACCTTCCAGAAACCGACCCGGGTGATGGTCAACTCCCAGATGCCCATGGGCAAGGAGGACGAACTGATCCAGGTCCTGGTCAATGTGGTGCCCCAGTGGCGGAAGAGCTCCGGCAAATGGTTCTTCAACTGCAACCTCTGGCAGGATCGTGCCAGATAAGGCCGGACCCGATGCTACCCCCCGCAGGACAGGGACAGACCAGATTCCGGCGTCGGCCGGGGCTGGTCTGTCCCTGTCCTGCACCACTCCCCACCATACTCCCGGTCCATGCAGGATGCATCCTGTTTCCATAAACCTTTGTCATGAGGTGAAGCAATGACATGGACACCGATAATCGAGGCAACCTACTTTGACGGCATCCGGACTGACCTGCTCACGACGGCTGCCGGGATCGTCAGCTGCCTCCTCATCGTCGTCGGCCTTGGGATACTCTACAAAGTTTTCCATTAACCGGCGATACAACCTTTCATCCTTTGGAGGAAAACCATGGAAGCACTGTTCACCGCAGTTGATGTCTCCGGGCTCAACACCAACGTCTCGACGCTGATGCTTGCATTCATCGGTATCGGTCTGTTGTTCGTTGCCCGCCGCTACATCGGCAAAACTGCAAAAATGCCGGTCTAACCGGAACAGAAGGGAGGGCTAACAACCCTCCCTTCTCACATTATGGACCAGATCTTTCAAAATATCGTCCCCGTTCTCGGCGGCTTCAGCATCGACCTGACAACCGTGCTGGCCGGCATCGTCTTCTTGTGGATGCTCGTCCTCGGCCTCGACCTGATCCGGATGATGATCGGCGGTCGGATCATGAGCACCAGACTGGGCCGCGCTGCCGACTACTGGGAAGAGCAGGCAAGATCGGTTCGCATGGGCCGCGACTCCTGGTCCCGCGATTCCTTCGAGTGGGAGGAACAGGACCGGATCTATCGCAAACTGCTGAACAGATCGGCGGATCTGCGGGTCCGCGGCTGGAAGGATTGATATGGAACTCAACGTCCAACTCTACGGTATCGGTGTGGGCCTGGTGATGTGCGGCTGGGTGGCGGGACTGGTTGTCAGCTACGTCTTCTCGATCATTACCCATATCGGCCAGCTGGGGAGAAAACCATGATCAATAGAGACACCTTCACCATCCTGCTGCTGGCGGCAGCCATCTATACCGGTTTCACCGTTTCCTGGCTGGTGCTGCGATGACTCCTGGAGAACTGACCGAAATCCTACAGGTCATCACCCTACAATTGTCTGACATCATGTCCTTTGGCCTGGGCGGCCTGACCGGCCTGGCCTTTGTCATTACCGCACAAACACGGTGGCTGTGATGATCGCACTTCCCGAAGGCTTCGACGTAGCTGCACTTTTCTCCGACTTCTTCTCCCTGGCCGCGCCCTTTGTCGGCATCGCCTTCATTGTCTGCACCGGCTTTCTGATCGTCAATATCCTGACCAGGCACCCATGAAGATCCCGACCCCGTCATTCAAGAAGATCCGGATCGTCATCGTCATCATCCTGTTTCTGATGTTCTTCTTTCTGATCGGGCTGGTGAAGAACAGCTTCGCCGCCTACAAGGGATATATCGATGCACAGGGAAAATGCCATGTCATAACCAACCTGGCGATGCCGGGAACCTCCTACAGTGGAGTGACATACAATTTCATCTTCTCCGGAACAATCCCGGGATACACCTGGACAAATCCGACAGTCTCCTCCGGATCCGGATTGGGACTGAAGCATTTTTCCTTCTATGATTACTGGTGGGATGAATCGAATCACTCCTGGCGGCAACATGCGGCTTTCGTCAATAAAATGACCCATGGGGAAACGGGGTACCAGTGGCTGATCGAAAATATCCAGCCATATAATCAGACTGTTGAAGCGGCAACCCATTGGCCGGACGGCCCGCCTCCTGAATGCAAGGATCCGGTCTGCGAAACCGAGAGAGCAGCCAAGATCACCGAGTGCGGCGGAGAACAATACGTCGACTGGACCACCTGGAACGATGAAACCTGCACCGGCGGTGAATGCAATATTCCCTGCGAGAATGAGAAACAGGCGCTCATCACCCAGTGCGGCGGGATGGTTAACGTCGACTGGTCAACCTTCAACGAAGAGACCTGCACTGGCGGCGAGTGCAAATGCCCCACCCAGCGGGAACTGCTTTCCCAGCAATGCGGCGGCTCCGAAAAGGTCGACTGGGAGAACTTCAGCTATGCCACCTGTACCGGCGAATGCCTGCCCGAGCAATGCACCGAGGAGCAGCTGGATCTGAAGGTGAAGCAGATGCTGGAATGCGACGGTATCCGCTACAACTGGAACCCTTCGACCTGTAACGGCGAATGTGAAGAACTGGAACCCTGCGCTGACAAGATCAGGCAACTGGAAGCCAGCTGCGGC
The DNA here is from genome assembly GCA_008933635.1 of Desulfobulbaceae bacterium. Classification (GTDB taxonomy): domain Bacteria; phylum Desulfobacterota; class Desulfobulbia; order Desulfobulbales; family Desulfocapsaceae; genus Desulfoprunum. The sequence continues at coordinate 57,287 of WBUQ01000007.1, forward strand.
AATAAAGGCTACTGGCTGACCGCCAAGGGTACCGCCGAAAATCCCGCCTGTGAAGGCCAGTGCAAACCGAACTGCTTCGATAAATACGAAAAGCTCGCCAGCTACTGTTCCCCGAAAAGTATCGGCTGGTGGGATGATGCAACCTGCCTCGGCGGCTGTGATAAATGCGACAAGCAGGCCAAGGCCTGTGACACCACCTGCCAGGATCGCGGCGGGGTGGCAGAACACGACTGCGCGATGACCTCTTCCGGCCAGGTTGTCGATACCTGCCTCTGCGTCAGCGATGTCCCCAAACCCGGGCAAGGCCCGGTCCATGCTCCCGATGAGGAAGGCTTCGATCCCCTCGCCAAAAACGATCCGGAAATCCCGCAAGACACCAATCCTTCGACCGACCCGGAATCGAACCCGGAAGATCCCAATGCCGAACTGCTGGAATGGCAGAAGGCGATCAAGCACAACAACGACAAACTGATCGAGCAGAACAACCAACTGCGCAACGAGCTGATCAAGACCGTCAATAACCTCGACAACATGGCTGCCAATACCGGCAGGTCGATCCAGAACCAGAACGTCAATCTCGGGGTGATGAAGAACATCGCCGACAACATGAAGGCCAATGTCGAGAACACCAAGGCGATAGCCGACCAGATCGCCGAAGGCAAAGCCAGTGACGGCAAGAAACTGGATATGCTCGGGGCAAAACTCGACCAGATCAACGCCAACCTGGAAGGCCTGAAGGACGGCCTGCCTTCCGGGGACGGCGATACCGACGGCTATGTCCCGGGTGTTCCTGACGGCAGCGGAGCCGTTCCCGTGGGTGATCCTGAAGGCGAACTGGACGGAGCGGAAGACGGCTCCGACACCGGCGATGCCGACGGCAACGGCCTGGCTGACGGTACTGCCAACAAGCCCACCTACGAGACACCGGAACACAATTTCTCCGAAAGGACCCAGCAGTTCGTCGACGAAATGAAAACAACCGGCCTGTTTGCCATCCCCGCCGAGATCACCGATATACCTTCCGGCGGATCCTCAGCTCTCTCCATCTCCGGCGGCGATACCTTCGGCGAGCATACCATCGATTTCGCCGATTACGGCCAGGCCCTGTTGATCCTTAAATCGATCTATCTGATCCTCTGCTCGTTCATCGCTTTCCGGATCATCGCTTTGAAGAGGTAACCCATGCAGACCCTTGTCAATATCGTCATGGCCATATGGTCCGGCATCAAATACATCTGGGGCTGGCTCAAGATGTTCTTTGAGAAGATGTTCGACGCCCTGCTCTGGTTATTGGATGCCCTGGGCAAGGCCATCGACTGGCTGCTGTATCAGCTCTATGACGGTTTTCTCACTTTCACCCAGGGTTTTGTCTCGGCCATCGAGATGCCGTCCGATCTGCTCAACATCGGCCTCAACTACTCCCACCTGCCCCCGCAGCTGATCTACCTGATCAACCAGATCGCCTTTGCCCAGGGGCTGGCGATCATCGTCGGCGCGATCATCGTCCGGATGCTCTTGAACCTCATCCCTGCCGCTCTGACGAGGGTCTGAGATGATTATCGGCTACGTCGGCACTCCAGGATCCGGCAAGACCTACGAGGCGGTCAGGGTCATCCTCAACAAGCTGCAGGAAGGCAGGGTTGTCTATACCAACATCGACGGCATGGCTCACCCGAAATGCCGGGAGATGATCAAGAACGTCTGTCAGATCTCGGATCTGGCCCTGACCCGCCAGCTGAAGGTATTTGAAGATGACCAGCTGGAAAACTTCTGGATGCATATCGAGCCACAATGCATCGTGGTCCTCGACGAGGTCCAGAAAATTTTTTCTTCCCGGGACTGGCAGAGCGAGAAGAACAAACAGTTCGGCTACTGGGCCTCGACTCATCGCCATCATGGCTATGAAGTCCTGCTGCTCACCCAGAACCCCGAGCGGATCGACTCGGCGGTCCGCGCCCTCTTTGAATGGACCTATCTGTTCCGCAAGGTCAACTTCTTCGGCAAGGCCGTCCAGCAAAAGTATATGTGCTACAGCTTCGCCGGCGACGATACCGGCGGCCATCCACTGGCCAAACGGGTGGAAACCTACAACCCGGCTGTATTCCGTTGCTACAAATCCTATGTCTCCGACGACGTCAAGGAACTTGGCCTGAGAAAACACGTCAACGTCCTCAATCACCCGATCTTCTACGCCATCCCGGTGGTATTCGGGATCACCCTCTATCTGCTCTTTGGCAAATCGACCTTTGTCTCGGGCGACTTGTTCGGAACCAAGAAGATCATGACCCAGTACGAGGACAGGAAGAACGGCAAGGAAACGACAGGAAAGCAGGAAGTGACAACGGAGAAGGCGATCTCGCCGCATTACGCGAGCATCCGCATGGAAACCGATGCATTCGGTACAACCCGCTTTACCAACAGGATCTTACCAGATGCCAACACAACCACTGATAAGCTGTGAGCAATGCCGGCACAGAACGGTGCAGGCTGACGACTGGTGCCGATATTCGGCGAAAAATCAGAAAGGTATCTGCAAGAAATTTATTTTGCAGGAAGATCTGAAACCGGTGCTGTGCTTTCTCGCCTTTATCGGCCAGTGGCGACTGGCCAGGGGAGAAAACCTGTTTATCCTGCTGCTCGCCTCCCTACTCTCCCTTCTCCCGTTTCCAGTCCATGCCGCCCGGGACCTGGCCGACCAGGTCAAGGAGGTGGAAGCACTCGCCGCCCAGATCCAAGCCGAGGCAAACAACACCCGGGAGAGTATCGACCTGCCCCGCAACGATCCGAAGAACTTCATCTCCGTCGATTTCGATAAGGCCCCGCTGAAGGAAGTGATCTTTCTCGTCTCGCAGATCACCGGCACACCGTTTGTGTTTTTGGAAGATGTCGATCTGCCGATCTCCTGGATCGATCAGAACATCTACAAGGAGGATATCGCCGAATCGTTCATTAACGTCCTGTCCAGTGTCGGCCTGACCTGCCAGTATATCAACGGCAAGAATCCCCATTACTTGATCAAGAAAGACTCGAAGATCACCGGTAACGCCCTGACCTCCACCGGCGTCTTCCACCTGAAGAACATTCCGGCAGGTTCCTTGAAAGATGCCGCCGAAGCCCTCTATGGCGACAAGCTGTCCCTAGCCCTGGTCGAAGATAATAAGACGGTGGTCTTCTCCGGATCTGAGAGCATCGTCGATGACTTCCTGTTCATCCTCTCGAAGATCGACATCCCCCTGGCTGAAGATCTCTCCATCATCCGGGTTAAGAACATTTCGGTCAGAAACGCCATATCTTCCCTGGAAAAGCTGAAGATCTTCGAGGATGCAAGCGCCGCCTGCTTCCCGGACTACTGGAACCGCTCGGTGGTGGTGAAAGGATCCCCTTCCGTCCGCGCGATCGCTGCCGCCGTGGTCACCGCCATCGATAAACCGCAGAAAGGAATCATCGACCAGGTCGCCTTTGTCGATACCATCGGCGTAAAGGAGGCCAAGGCCATCCTTGCTGATACCTTCGACGGCCTCGAGGTCCGTGAGATCTCCAAACGGAAACTGTTGTTGTCCGGATCCTCCGATATCGTCGAGAAGGCGGAAACCCTCCTGAACAAGATCGACGGATCCGGACTGCAGGTCAAGGTGGAAGGAATTATCGCCTATCTCACCGACCGGGAATTCCGGGAACTGGGGATGCGCTTCACCTATCAAGACCGGCACTCGGATCTGCGGATAAACGACAACATAACCCAGTCACTGATCACGAAAAACACCGGGCTGCTGCTCGACTGGTTCAACGACGTCCTGGACTTCAAGGTCGGCGCCATCAAGGGCGATGCCCACGGCCAGATCATCTCTTCTCCGGTCCTGACTGTCTTAAACGGCCAAAAGGCCCGGCTGCATGTCGGCCAGAACGTCCCCTATATCTCCAAGACCAATCTCAACCAGAACTCGACGGAAAACTCCGCCACATCAGTTGAACGCCATGACGTCGGCGTCAGTTTCGCCATCACTCCCGAGATTGACCCCTCCGGCGAGTTTGTCCATCTGACAGTCGATCAGATCATCTCGAATATCACCAACGACTCGGAACTCTCCCAGAATGCCGTTGATATCGTCATCGATAAGAAAGAGATCAGTTCCACCGTCCTGGTTGCCGATGGCGAAACGATCTTCCTCGGCGGCCTGCAGACCGAAGAGAACGGCAAGGCCACCGACAAGATCCCCTTCCTGGGGGAGCTGCCGCTCCTCGGCCGCCTCTTCGCCTATGACGTCGACAAGAAGGAAAACCGCCACCTGATCGTCTCGCTACGGGTCAACGTGGTCGGCAAGGAAAGCTGATAAGGAGGAAACACATGCTGACCCTGAGCATCCGCCAGCCCTGGGCCTGGCTGATCCTGCACGCCGGCAAGGATATCGAGAACCGGGCCTGGCCGACCAAGACCCGGGGCAGGATCCTGATCCATGCCGCCCGGACCATGATCAAGAAGGACTATGACGCGGCCGTGTTCTTCGCTGTTCGGCGCTGTGGCGTCTCGCCGGCCATCATCCCCGATTATCTGGATCTGCCTCGCGGCGGAATCGTCGGCTCGGTGGAGATCACCGGCTGTGTGAAGAGCAGCACATCCCCCTGGTTCGAAGGCGAATACGGCTTTCTTCTCCGTAATCCCGAGATCCTGCCTTTCAAATCCACCAAAGGCCAGTTGGGTTTCTTCGATATCCCCTGGAGGAAATGAGATGCGCCATCCCAACCCCTCAGGCAAGTCCTTCCTTGCTGATCAAAGAGCAGCAAGGGGAGGCGTCGCCAGACGTCCTTCCCCCTTCACGCCCCCAGGCTCAACTGCAGTGAGCGCCGGACAAGAGAAAAATTTCTCCGAAGAAATGGTTTCGTCCCGGCAGCTGACGCTTCCGTTTCCTGGCCTCGAAGAAAAATTTTTCTCTAGTTCGACAAGCGAACGGAAGTTACCTGCCAGAAAAAAAAAGCCCTTTCTAAACGAATAGGGGGGGGAAGTCATTCGATAGAAAGGGCTCTTACCCCCAACGCATTCAAGGAGGCAACCAATGGTACAATCACCTGACAAAAAATCAAACCGAAAAAGGACCATTCTCCGGCGCAAAACCGGAACTGGCCACGAAGATCGAGAGGGGCGAACCCGAGTCTCACGCCCCTCTACGGTAGTCAGGAATCTAGATTATTTGAAAGTTAATTTATGGCTTGAGTGGGAAGATGACAGTTTTCTTTCTGAGTTGGAACGGCTGAAGAACATCGCCCAGGTGCAGGACGTTGACGCCGTGCCCTATCATTGTCCTGGTGGTTTCGACTGGAACGTCTCGAGGACTGGTACGAAGCATTATACTTACATCCTCACCAGCGGAGATGTCAGCCTTCTTTTCAACCGTCGCCACGCGCACGGGGTAGTCCCGACCGTCCGGGTGGAGATCGGTTCCGTCTCCTGCTGGAAACCTGGCTATCTCTATCTCTACGAACGCCTGATCAAGTGGTTCCGCCTGCTCGGCGGCAAGGTCGTCCAGGAGAAAGTCTCCGAAGTCCATCTGGCCGCCGACTTCATCGGCACCGACATCAACACCCTGGATATCATCAACGATGACCGCTGGATCCGGAAGGGCCACAAGTTCAAGATCCACAAGGACCGCCGCAACCTGGAAGGCATTTCCATCGGCAAAGGTGACTTGATGCTCCGGATCTACGACAAGGTCTATGAACTGAAGATGAAAAGCCCCCATAAGCAACCGGTCTTTGCCGAGGCCTGGGGCCTGAAACGGTTCAATGAAACCCATGTCACCCGGGTCGAGTACCAGCTGAAACGGGAAATCCTCTCCCAGTTCCAGGAGAAGATCAACACCGTTCAGGATCTGCTCGACTCCCTCCAATCCGTCTGGAAATACTGCACCCACAACTGGTCACGTTTCTGTAAATCAGTTGTCAACCGCAACCACAATCAGACCCACGCCAGAAACGATGACTTCTGGATGATGGTTGTCAAGATTATCTGGTCCGGCGTCGACGATATCATCCGCTCCGGCAAAACGAAACACAAGGACATGGACTCCCTCCGCAAACAGATGCGGGGCCTTGCAATGACGATCAGTCTTTTTTTTGACGTCCACCCCGAAGACCTCGATCACATCATAGCCATTGCTCAAAGGGTCATCGGGGACGACCTCACTCAGCTGTACCGGGAAGATGAATATGACTTCATCGAACGGATGCACCGGAAGAAAAACGAACTCTTTGTCAACGTCTGATATGAATACGATACTTGAACAGGAACTCGGCCGCTGTCTGTCGGTCAGGGAAGTTGCCGACATCTTGAAATGCTCGGTGACGCAGGTTCGCCGATATCACCATGAACTTGGCGGCATCAGGATAGGATCAAGTTACAAATTCTTTGAGAAAAGGCTTTGCAATGCCATTTTACAACAAGTCCCGGAAATGCTGGGTCGGCGCGGTCTGCATCAACTATCAGAAGATGCAAAAGTCGTTCAGGACGAAAAAAGAGGCGATAGAATGGGAAAGTCGAATCCGAAAGGGCGAAACGTTGCCTCCACCCTACAACCAGACTCACATAATCTCCTTACATGATTTCGCCACCCGCTATCTCGATTACTCAAAAGCCAAACATTCAAAGAAAACATACAAGGAAAAAGTACATACTTTCAGAGTGTTATTAAAATCGCTTTCTCCTGAAAAAAATATTCTCGAACTGCACAAAGGCGATGTCCTGGAGCATTTAAAGAACCAGGCTTTGAACCGCTCGGGCTACGCCGCGAACAAAGACCGGAAGAATCTTGTCGCTGCCTGGAACTGGGCAGCCGAGTACATAGAAGACTTTCCTTCGAAGAACCCTTTCAAGACAGCGAAGTTTGCAGAGATCCGCAGCCATCGCTATATCCCTTCTCTTGATGACTTCTGGAAAGTTCTTTCCCAAGCTGAATCTGACCAGGACCGGGTGATGCTGCTTTGTTATCTCCACCTTGCCGCCAGACGAAATGAAATATTCTGTCTCCACTGGCAGGACATAGATTTCAATCACCGGAAAGTGAAACTCTATACCAGGAAAAGAAGGGATGGATCCTTGGAATATGATTGGTTACCACTGACTGATCTGCTGTTCCAGGAACTGTCTGAACATCGGCGCAGATCCGACAATCATGAATGGGTCTTCCCCAACCCGAAAAACAACTTCCCATACGTGACCAGGTTGAAATGGATGAAGCGGATCTGCACCGCTGCAGATGTCAAACCATTCGGTCTTCACAGCATCAGACATCTGACGGCCAGCATTTTAATTCAGCAGAAGGTTTCCCTGATTGATATACAAACGATCCTCCGACATAAAAACATTACAACAACACAGAGATACCTTCACCGGCTCGAAGGAATTCGCGGTATTGTTGCCAAACTCCCAATTCCTGACAAATGATCAAAGATGACAAAAGGCACACAATGACATATAGTGAAGATATGAAACCGATCAATTGGAACGCTGAGAAGAATATTCAACTCAAAGAAGAAAGAGGAATATCGTTCGAAGAGATCCTTGTTGCCATCTCCCAAGGCGGTCTTCTCGATATCATTGATCATCCGAATCGGACAAAATACGCCCATCAAAAATTGATGGTTGTCCGTGTACTTGGTTATGCTTACCTGGTGCCTTTTGTTGAAACGGAGAAGGAGATTTTCTTGAAAACTATCATTCCCAACCGTTCCGCAACCAGGAAATATCTTTCAGAGGAATCGAACAATGAAAGCTAAGAAAAAACTTGAAGAAAACAACCTAGAGTCTGACATTGTTGAATCTTTTGAAAAAGGTGAGTGGAAATCAGTGCCGAATCTAAAAGAAGAGATTGGCCGTATTGCAGCAAACGCATCTGCTACCCTGGCAAAAGACAAGAGAATAAACATAAGAATCTCTTCACATGATCTGGAAGGCTTGCAGATGAAAGCTGCCGAAGAAGGACTGCCATACCAGACCCTCATATCCAGTATTCTCCATAAATACGTCAGTGGCCGGCTCGTCGACTCTTCTTTAAACCAAAAACCTAAGACATCACAAAGAGTTAAAAATCTTCATCCAAAAGAGGCTTAAACTACTCACAACTCCCGCGGAGAAAAACTTGACTATCAATCAAATTTTCTCTATGGAATAAAAAGCGATGTTCTTAAGAAAGACTCGTCACGGGGTGCGCCAAAGAGGCAGTACCCTACCAGATCGAGATCTCGACTGGTTCCCGTTTCCTCTAATAGAATTGTGAGCGGGCTTCAAATTTATTCCGAGGAGCCGCCTATGCCTAACAGATTTTCCTTAAGTGAGCTCCTGAATTTCAACCAAGGAGCCGCTAATGTCCAGCCGTCTTACAAGAAATCGTTCCAAAGCATTTAAGAACCAGAAAGGCCTTTGTTTTTATTGCAACAAACCTATGTGGGAAGAAAACATTCAAGAGTTTTCCTCCCGAAACGGTTTGACCATCAAACAGGCATATAGACTCAGATGCACTGCAGAACATCTCATTGCTCGTTGTGATGGTGGAACCGATAGCTCAAGGAATATTGTTGCTGCATGCCTACGCTGCAATCAATCGCGGCACAGAACGAGAAAACAAGCCCCGTCTCCGACAATATATCGGAAGCGAGTTTTGAAAATAATGCGCAAAGGAGGATGGCACAATCAGGCGATTCACAAACTCTCAGCATCGCCGGCCTGAAAATTGAGCAAATCGGAATTGCTTACCATTTGCTTACGATTTGCTTACAACAAAAAAAGGGTTTCAGCCAAATTGACTGAAACCCTTGATTTTGCTGGCGGGGCCGACCGGGCTCGAACCGGCGACATCCGGCGTGACAGGCCGGCATTCTAACCAACTGAACTACGACCCCAACTGAAGTCTGGCTGTGGTGGGCGGAACAGGGATCGAACCTGTGACCCTCGGCTTGTAAGGCCGATGCTCTCCCAGCTGAGCTACCCGCCCTCGCAACCAAAGCGTGAGGGAGTTTTTACCAGCTTCCCCCACCTGCGTCAAGCAAAAAACACCGACGCAGTTATTATTGAATAGCCTCGTCTTTCTTGGAAATATCAACAATCTGCGCACGTTTGAAGAGGCTCTCGCCCTCCTTCTGAACAATTGCAAACTGCAGTACCTCATCCATATGTTCCACCAGATCAATCGTCAGACGTTTCCTGATCTTGGCCGGGACGTCATTGAGATCACGCTCGTTATCCTTCGGGATCAGAACATGGGTGATGTTGCCCCGCTTGGCCGCCAGCAGCTTCTCCGTCAGCCCGCCGATGGGCAGCACCCGGCCGCGCAGGGTGATCTCACCGGTCATCGCCAACTCATGCCTTACTGGCGCCTTGATAAGCGCCGATACCAGCGTGGTGGCAATAGTGATGCCGGCTGAAGGGCCGTCCTTCGGAATTGCCCCCTCCGGCACGTGGATGTGGATATCGAGCTTCTGGTAGAAATCCGGTTCGAGTCCGAGCAGACCGGCTCTCGAACGCACATAACTGAGGGCGGCCTGAGCCGACTCCTGCATGACATCGCCGAGCTTGCCGGTGATGATCAGCTTTCCGGCCCCCGGCATCAGCGTCGTCTCGATCTGCAGCAGTTCCCCGCCAACTTCAGTCCAGGCGAGGCCAGTGGTCAGTCCGACCTCGTCCTGCTCCTCAGCCAGTCCGTAGCGGTATTTCGGGGTCCCGAGATATCCCGGCACGGCCTGGGCGTTGATCCGGTATTTCTTTGATTTCAGATCCTTTTTCAGACGGTCACGCGCCACCTTGCGGCACAGGCTGGCGATGTTGCGCTCCAGGTTGCGCACCCCGGCCTCGCGGGTATACCGGCGGATGATCTCGAGGATCGCCCCGTCGGTAAGCTGGATATCGCCCCGCTTGAAGCCGTTCTCTTCGAGTTGCTTGGGAATCAGGTATCCCTCGGCGATCTTCAGCTTCTCTTCCTCGGTATAGCCGCTGATCTGGATGATTTCCATCCGGTCCTGGAGCGGCAGAGGGATGCCGTGCAGGTTGTTGGCGGTGGTGATGAAGAAGACCTCGGACAAATCGTAATCGATGTCGAGGTAATGATCGTTGAATGCGACATTCTGCTCGGGATCGAGGACCTCGAGCAGGGCCGAGGATGGATCGCCGCGGAAATCCATCGACATCTTGTCGACTTCGTCGAGGCAGAACACCGGGTTGGCGACATTGACCTTCTGCATCGACTGGATGATCTTGCCCGGCATTGCCCCGATATATGTCCGGCGATGCCCCCTGATCTCGGCTTCGTCACGCACCCCGCCCAGCGACAGCCGGGCGAACTGCCGTCCCATCGCCCGGGCGATCGACCGGCAAATCGAGGTCTTGCCAACACCAGGAGGCCCCACGAGGCAGAGGATCGGACCCTTGATCTTCTTCACCTGGGCCTGGACGGCCAGGTATTCGAGAATCCGCACCTTCGGCTTGTCGAGGCCGTAATGGTCCTCATCGAGGATCTGCTCGGCCTTGTTGATGTCGATATGCGACTTGCTCTTTTTCTGCCAGGGCAGGTTGATGATGCAGTCGATATAGTTGCGGACGACCGTCGTCTCCGCCGACATCGGCGGCATGTTCTTCAGTTTCTTCAGTTCCTTGAGCGCCTTCTCCCGCGCCAGAACCGGCATCTTCTTCTTGTTGATCAGTTCTTCCAGCTCGGCGAGTTCGTCCAGACCGTTCTCATTCTGGCCCATCTCGTTCTGGATCTCCCGCACCTTCTCGCCCAGGTAATAGTTGCGCTGGGTCTTGCCCATCCGCATCTTCACCTTGGCGTTGATGGCCTTCTCCAGTTCAGCCAGCTCGATCTCCCGGTAGATGATCTCAAGCACCTTCTCGATGCGCGAGATCAGGGTGTCGCTCTCCAGTATCTGCTGCTTCTCGTCGGCCCGGAGCGGCAGATGGGCGCAGATAACGTCGACCAGTTTGGACGAATCCTCGATGCTGTTGACCGATTTCACCACTTCCTTGGCGATCTTCTTGTTGGTGTTGGCAAACTCATCGAAGAACTTCCGCAGTTCCCTCTCATACGCCATGAGCTCGCCGGTCTTCTCGACAATATCGGGGATCTCTTCGACCTCCGCCTGCATGAACCGGTCATTGGGGACGAAGGAAACGATTCTCGCCTTGGTCTTGCCCTCTACCAGGGCCTTGATCGTCCCGTCGGGCAGACGCAGCAGCTGCATCACCGAGGCCAGCGTACCATAGGAATAGATCTCCTTTTCCCCGGGTTCGTCGACCGTCGAATCCTTCTGGGCCACCAGCAGGATCTCGGTGCGTTTCTCCATCGCATCCTCGAGGGCCTGGATCGATCGTTTCCGGCCGACAACCAGCGGTGCAACCATATGCGGGAATATGACAATGTCCCGGAGGGGCATGAGTGGATAAAGCTTTGTCACCATATCTCCTTTTTCCTGTTATGCAGCGAGGACGCACCCGTTCAGGCGGTCTTCAGTTTCTCGTCCGAACTATAGAGGATGACAGGATAATCGCCGTTCGTGATTACCTGCTCGCTGATGACGCACTCCTGTACATTGCTCTTCGAGGGCAGGTCGTACATCACGTCGAGCATCGCGGCCTCCATCACCGACCGCAGACCGCGGGCCCCGGACTTCCTCGCCAGGGCCTTCCTTGCAATGGCTGCCAGCGCCCCCTCGGTGAAGCGCAGGTTGATCCCTTCAAGCTCGAAAAGCTTCTGGTACTGCTTGGTCAGGGCATTCTTCGGCTCACGGAGGATGCGGATCAGGTCTTCTTCGACCAGTTCCTCCATCGTCGCAATCACCGGCAGGCGACCGACCAGTTCGGGGATCAGGCCGAACTTGAGCAGATCCTCCGGCTGCACCGATGCCAACAGTTCACCCACTTTCTTTTTCGGATCGCCGGCCACCTTGGCACCGAATCCGATCGATTTCGTCCCCTCCCGCCGTTTGACCACATTCTCCAGGCCGACAAATGCCCCGCCGCAGATGAACAGGATGTTGGTGGTATCGATCTTCACCAGATCCTGCTGCGGGTGCTTGCGCCCTCCTTTCGGCGGCACCGAGGCGACGGTCCCTTCGATAATCTTCAGAAGCGCCTGCTGCACGCCCTCGCCGGAGACATCGCGGGTGAGCGAAGGACTGTCGGATTTGCGGGCAATCTTGTCGATCTCGTCGATGTAAATGATGCCGCGCTGAGCCTTCTCGATATCGAAATCGGCAGCCTGCAGCAGGTTGACGAGGATATTCTCGACATCCTCGCCGACGTAGCCGGCCTCGGTCAGGGTCGTGGCATCGGCCATGCAGAACGGCACGTTGAGGATTCTGGCCAGGGTCTGGGCCACCAGGGTCTTGCCGGACCCGGTCGGGCCGATCAGGATGATATTGGATTTCTGCAGTTCGACCTGGTCGTCATCCAACGTGGCGTCGATCCGTTTATAGTGGTTGTGGACCGCGACGGAGAGCACCTTCTTCGCGTATTCCTGGCCGATCACGTACGAATCAAGATGGGCTTTTATTTCCATCGGTTTCAGGGAAGCGGCCCTCTCCGCCTCCGCTTTTTCCTGTTCCGCCCCCTCGTCCCGGACGATCTCGTTGCAGAGTTCGATACACTCGTCACAGATGAAAACGTTCGGCCCGGCAATCAGCTTCTGCACATCGTTCTGGTTCTTGCCGCAGAACGAGCAGCTGCATTCGGGCTCACCGGTCTTTTTGTCAACCATTCTCGATTCCCTCGGCTACATCTTCTCTTTTTAACAGGACCTTGTCGATTATGCCATATTCGACGGCATCAGTGGCGCCCATGAAATTATCGCGCTCTGTATCGGTCTTGATCCGCTTCATCGTCTGCCCGGTGTGATGGGCGAGAATCCGGTTCAGGTCTTCGCGCATGCGCAGGATCTCGCGGGCATGGATATCGACATCCGTCGCCTGGCCCTGGAAACCGCCCATCGGCTGATGGATCATGATCCGTGAATTGGGCAGGGAATAGCGCTTGCCATTGGTGCCGGCGGCCAGCAGCAGGGCTCCCATCGAGGCAGCCTGCCCCATGCAGAGAGTGGCGATATCGCACTTGACATACTGCATGGTGTCATAGATCGCCATCCCCGCCGTGACCGAACCGCCGGGCGAATTGATATAGAAGGTGATGTCCTTGTCGGGGTCCTCGGCCTCGAGAAAAAGCAGCTGGGCGATGACGACATTGGCGACATCATCGTTGACCCCGGACCCGAGGAAAATGATCCGTTCCTTGAGCAACCTGGAATAGATGTCATAGGCACGCTCCCCCCGGGGGCTCTGTTCCACCACCATTGGTACAAGATTCATGGCTCCACTCCTGAAAACGGTACGACTGCAAGAGGCATCGGCCCGTTGCAGTCGTCCAGATTGATATCGTTGCGAGGTGCCCGGCGGGCTCCCTCTGCTATTTTCAAATCCCTCTTGTCGAGAAGATCAGGCCTCCTGGGCCGGATCCGCCCCAGCGGCCGGAACGATCGCCGCTTCCTCCCTGAGGAAATGGAGGATCTTCTCGTTCAAGAGTTCATTCATGAAGGGAAGGAGATCGTCCCGACTCTGGAAGAACTCCTTCACCTTGTCCACCGTCATGTTGTACTGGTCGCCGATCCGCTTGAATCCGCGTTCGAGATCCTCGTCATTGACCTTGATTCCTTCCACTTCGGCAATCTTCTTGAGAATGAAGTCACCGCGAACCCGCTTCGTCGCCATCTCGAGGTTCTGCTTGGCCAGCTCCTCCCGGCTCAGACCGGCTGCTTCGAGGCTCAACCCGCTCTTCATCAGGGTCTGTTCGGTCTGCTTGATCATCTGGTCGATCTCGAAGGCGACGAGCCGATGCGGGACCTCGAAATCATGACCGTCGAGGATCTTCTGCATCAGCCTGTCGGTGAAAGCCCCTTCAGCCGCCTGCTCCTTGTCTTTCTGGCAGCGCGCCCGGATCGACTCCTTCAACTCGTCCAGGGTATTGAAGTCCTTGCTGACGTCCTTGGCGAAATCGTCGTTGAAATCAGCCAGCACTCTCTCCTTGATATCCTTGACCTTAATCCTGAACTCAACCTCTTTGCCAGCCAGCAGCGGATTGGGATGTTTCTCCGGAAAATTGACGGTGTGCGTGGCTTCCTCGCCCTTCTTCATGCCCACCAGCTTCTCCTCGAACTCCCTGCCCATACGACCGGATCCGACGTCGACGGAGTAGTCCTCGTTCTTCACCTGCTTCATCGCGTTGCCCTTGTGGAAGCCCTGGAAGTCGACGACAACCACGTCCCCTTCGGCGATCGGCCGGTCATCTACGGCACGCAGGACGGCCAGATTCTTCTGCATCTGCTTGAGTTCGGCCTCGATCTCTTCCTCGCTGACGGTAACAGGCTCCTTCTCGACCTCTACCCCCTTGTAGGTACCGAGTTCGAAATCAGGTTTGGTATCGACATTGGCGATGTAGGTGAACGAGCCATCCTCGTTGTAGTTGACGCCGGATAATTCCGGATGCACGACCGGGTTGACACCTTCTTTCTCGATGGCATCAAAATACGTGTCCTGGACAAGCTTTTCACCGACTTCAGTCTCGACCTGGGGCTTGTAGCTCTTGACGATGAGCGACATCGGCACCTTCCCCTTCCGGAAACCCTTGATCTTGACATCCTTGCGCAGCTTTTCGTAGGCCTCGCTCAATTTCGGCTGGACGACTTCGGCCGGCAGGGTGACGGTAATCTTCCTTGTCAATCCGCTTATCTCTTCAACACGTACTTCCATGAAATTTCATCCTTTCATTGTGGTTGTTGTCAGTCTGGACCTGCTATCGCCCCGCACAACGGCTGCTGTTTTCCAGCGGCACCCGAGACACCGTACAGCCTACAGCTGATCCTGCTTTTACCTGAATATCATTTGGCTGGTGCGAGAGGGGGGAGTCGAACCCCCACGCCTAGGCGCCAGATCCTAAGTCTGGTGCGTCTACCAGTTCCGCCACCCTCGCTGGAGGCATATCCCCCTGGTTTTTCTTCACTCTCAACGCTCAATCCGGAACTGCACCCGGAAATCTTTGTCCCAGGCGCCCGCCTGCCGTCTCCAGCCGGCAAATCCCTCAGCGAAGTGACCTTTCTCCCCCTGAGCAGGGAACAAGACGTATCCCCAGAGGTCATCAGTAATTCACATCAGCAGCCCAGTCAAGATGGCCCCGGGAGCAAAAACAGGTTTAGCACACGGGAAACATGCAAAATTACCATCTCGCCCGGACTCTTTCCAGTTCTTTTTCGACGATTTCACGATCATTTCCTGAAAATGGCGGGCCGGTGGAACAAAAACCATTGCATTCCTGTGAAAAATGATAACAATTGCTGGTGCTGTCGGCAACGGCACAACTTTTTTCGACTGCAGCCACCCTTTTTACCCATCCCGAGAAACTTAGCCTGCATGAGGTTGCATATGCGCTTCCCCCTACTCTGTTCAGCACTCGCTCTTTCACTGATCATCGCCGGCGGCACCCAGGCGGCAGCCGCCACGTACACCGGCAAGGACAGCAGGCTGGAATGGACCCAGCTGGAGAGCTGGAACACCTCCGGCAAGCCGGTCGACCTGGTCCGCTCGCTCGATGGCAAATACACCTTCATCCTCAACGACCAGCAGCAGATAGTCGTCTATGACCAGCAAGGCGCCGTCCAGGGCCAGATTCCGGTAAGCAAGGGCGTCCGCGCCATCGACATCGCCCCCCAGGGAGAATTCCTCTACCTGATCGACCAGGATGCGGCATCGTTCACCTCCATCGCCATTGACTTCGTGCTCGATATCGACACCACCGGCTCGCCTCTCAAGGGTGACCCGCAGTCTCCGGTGAGCATCGTCGTCTTCACCGACTTCCAGTGCCCGTACTGCATCAAGCTCGCCCCTTTGCTCGACGAAGTGTATGAGAAAAACAAGGACAAGGTGAAGGTCTACTTCAAGAACATGCCGCTGCAGTTTCATGAGATGGCCGAACCGGCAGCCCTCGCCGCCCTGGCCGCGGGCGAACAGGGCAAATTCTGGGAATTCCATGACAAGCTCTTTTCGTCGGCGCAGCTCAGTCCGCAGACAATCAACACGATCGGCCGCGACCTCGGTCTGGATATGGCCAAATTCGACAACGACCTGAAGTCGCCGATGCTGCGTCAGAAACTCGGCAAGGATATGTCCGACGCCCAGAAAGCCGGCGTCACCGGCACGCCAACCGTCTACATCAACGGTCGCAAGCTGAAGCAGCGCTCGCTGCAGGGATTCCAGTCGATGATCGACGAAGAACTGACAAAAGGCGGCAAGTAACCCGACGATGCCTCCGCAGCAGATCAGCCAGGACCTCAGCTTTCCCGACAACGCCTGCGCCGGTATCCTCTACGGCGACCTGAACAGGAACCTCCACACAGTCGAGGAGAGCGCCAATGTCCGGATCAATGTCCGCGGCAACAACCTCAATATCACCGGTCTCCGCCACGATGTCGAGATTGCCGCCGAACTCCTCAGCCAGCTCTATGAACTGATAGGCAGGGGCTACCCGGTCTTCAGCTCCGATTTCGCCTTCGGGCTGAAGATACTCGGCTCCTCGGCCAAGGCGAGACTCGATAAGATCTTCCTCGACAAGGTCTACGTCACTACCCAGAACCGGGTCATCTCACCCAAGACCCCGAACCAGAAGATCTATATCGACGCCATCCGCAACCATGACATCGTCTTCGGCATCGGTCCGGCCGGCACCGGCAAGACCTACCTGGCGGTGGCGATGGCCGTTTCGGCTCTGGTCAGCGGCCAGGTCCGGTCCATCATCCTGACCCGGCCCGCGGTCGAGGCCGGGGAGAAGCTCGGTTTCCTGCCGGGCGACCTCGCGCAGAAAGTCAACCCCTACCTGCGACCGCTGCACGACGCCCTCCATGACATGCTCGGCCCGGAAAAGAGCCTTGACATGATCGAACAGGGGACCATCGAGGTCGCCCCGCTGGCGTTCATGCGCGGCCGGACCCTGAGCAACGCCTTCATCATCCTCGACGAGGCCCAGAACACCACCCGCGAGCAGATGAAGATGTTCCTCACCCGGATCGGCTTCGACTCCCGGGCCGTCATCACCGGCGACAGCACCCAAGTCGACCTGCCGGTGAAAAAGCATTCGGGTCTGCTCGAGGCGCGCAACATCCTCAAGCGGGTAGAGGGTATCGCCTTCTGCAATTTCTCGAAGGCCGACGTCGTCCGGCATCCGCTGGTGCAGAAGATCATCGAGGCCTATGAATCGACGCCGGGCTGAAAACATGCCGCCGGCGGCAACCTGCGGGTCATCGCCCTGGCACGCTGAACCGGTTCTTCCGTTCACTCCCCCTTCTCGCATCAACAGAACACCGTGCCCGTAGCCATCTCCACAAATCATCCCCGCGCAGCCGTCCTCCTCAGCCGCCGGCGCCTCATGCGGCTGACCCAGATGCTGCTGAAACAGTGCGGGGCTGATGACCACACCGTCAGCCTCCACCTGGTCACAGACGCCGAAATTCGGGAGCTGAACAGCCGGTACCGCCACAAGGACATGCCGACCAATGTCCTGTCCTTTCCCTTTGCCGACGGCATGGATCCGAGTTTCGCCGGACTGCCGGTCAGAGAACTCGGCGAAATCGTCATTTCCCTTGACACCGCCGGCCGCGAGGCGGAAGAATTCGGCCAGACCTTCGAGGACCGTCTGATCTGGCTCGTCACCCACGGCCTGCTGCACCTGCTCGGTTACGACCATGAGCGGTCAGGCGCGGAAGAACAGCGGATGCAGACAAGAGAAACAGAGCTGATAGCGTACCTCAGCCAGAACAGGAGAACCTCCATGCCACATCTCGCCATCAATGTCGACCATGTCGCCACCATCCGCCAGGCCCGCGGCACCATCGAACCCGATCCGGTCGCCGCCGCCGCCATCTGCGAACTCGCCGGGGCATCGGGCATCGTCGTCCACCTGCGGGAAGACCGGCGGCACATCCAGGACCGTGATGTCCAGCTGCTGCGCCAGACCGTCAAGACCAGACTGAACCTCGAGATGGGTGCCAGCAGGGAGATCATCGATTTCGCCCTCGAGCTCAAGCCGGACATGGTCACCCTGGTGCCTGAGAAACGGCAGGAACTGACCACCGAAGGCGGTCTCAACGTCACCGGCCAGAAGAAGAAACTGGCCCAGACGGTGAAAAGCATGGCGGCACGGGATATCCC
>WBUQ01000235.1 GCA_008933635.1 Desulfobulbaceae bacterium
GGCGGAGGGGCTGGCGATGCTGGTGCGCGAGCGGCTGGGGGCCGATCCGTTCTCCGGGGTGATCTACGTGTTCCGGTCGAAGCGGGCCGACCGGGTGAAGCTGATCTTCTGGGACGGCAGTGGCGTTGTGCTGGTTGCCAAGCGGCTTGAGGACGGCCGGTTCAACTGGCCCGCCGTGCATAACGGTGTGATGCGGCTCAGCGCGGCCCAGTTCCAGGCGCTGTTCGAAGGGCTGGACTGGCGCCGGGTGCACGGTTCGCGCCGGGTCGCGAGGCCCACGGCGACAAGTTGAAGGCAGCGCGGCGATACCTCTTCAAACGCATCGCGAAGCGTGATTCCATTGCCTGGTGACTGTCTCTTCCGAAGCCCTTCCCGATGATGCCGGCATGCTCAAGGCGATGCTGCTCGCCGAGCGGGCGGAGAGCGAGCGGCTGCGCCAGATCATCAGGGAATTACAGCGCCATCGCTTCGGCCGACGGGCCGAGAGCCTGCCGCTGGAACAACTCGAGCTTGGGCTCGAGGAGGCCGAGCAGGTCGAGGCGGCCGGCCTGGCCGAGACCGCCGAAAAGGCGCCGGAGGACGGAAAATCCCGCACGTCCCGCCGTCGGCACAACCGCGGGGCACTGCCTGCGCATCTGCCCAGGGTCGAAACCGTCATCGACGTCGAGGACACGGCCTGCCCCTGTTGCGGCGGCGCGCTGCACCGGATTGGGGAAGACCGCGCGGAGCGTCTCGACATCGTTCCGGCCCAGTTCCGGGTGCTCGTGGTGTGCCGGCCCCGCTACGGCTGCCGGGCCTGCGAGGACGTGGTCGTCCAGGCGCCCGCGCCGGCGCGCCTGGTCGAGGCCGGGTTGCCGACCGAGGCGACGGTGGCCCAGGTGCTGGTCGCCAAATATGCCGATCATCTGCCGCTCTATCGCCAGGCCCAGATCTATGCCCGGCAGGGCATCGACCTCGACCGCTCGACCCTCGCCGACTGGGTCGGCAAGGCCGCCTTCCTGCTGCGCCCCGTGCACGAGCGATTGTTCGAACGGCTGAAGGCTACGGGCAAGCTGTTTGCCGACGAGACGACGGCACCCGTGCTCGATCCCGGCCGCGGCAGGACCAAGACCGGCCAGCTCTTCGCCTATACCCGCGACGATCGCCCCTGGGGTGGCTCCGACCCGCCCGGTGTTGCCTACATCTACGCGCCTGACCGCAAGGCCGAGCATCCGATCCGGCATCTGCAGGGCTTCGTCGGCATCCTGCAGGTCGACGGCTACGCCGGCTACAAGCTGCTGGCCGAGCGCAATGCCGTCAGCCTGGCGTTCTGCTGGAGCCATGTCCGGCGGCGCTTCTACGAACTGGCCCAATCCGGTCCCGCGCCGATCGCGACTGAGGCGCTGGCACGCATCGCCGCGCTCTACAGGATCGAGGGCGAGATCCACGGCCGCAATGCCGGAGAACGACAGGCCGAGCGCCAGGCACGAAGCCGTCCCCTCATCGCGGCATTCGAACCTTGGCTCCGCGACAAGCTCGCCCTCGTCAGTCAGAAGAGCAAGCTGGCCGAGGCCATCCGCTACGCCCTGTCGCGATGGACCGGCCTGACCAGGTTCCTCGACGACGGCCGTGTCGAAATGGATAACAACATCGTCGAGCGCGCCATCCGCCCTATCGCCCTCAATCGCAAGAACGCCCTGTTCGCCGGTTCCGACGGTGGCGCGGAGCACTGGGCCGTGATCGCTTCCATCGTCGAGACGGCCAAGCTCAACCGCGTCGAGCCCATGGCCTACCTCACCGACGTCATCACGCGAATCGTCGCCGGCCATCCACAGAGCAAAATCGACGATCTGCTCCCATGGGCTTACCGCGACAAAGCCAACAACCCCGTGGTCTGAAAACACCGCTTAC